>CAYNYV010000021.1:0-24418 GCA_964401515.1 uncultured Christensenella sp. | reverse complement strand
GAAATTCGGGCATATTACTTTCCTCAGCCGCAAGAATCCAATTATGTAATTCCCTACGTACGTGTTTTAAATTTTTGAGTTTTTTTATTTCAATACTCGACCGATTTTAAGACAAGCCCTTTTGTAGGGACACGTATTGAGTATAAGGTGGAGCGCTCATATTGTTTGTGCCAACACAAACCGTGAGGTTATCGTAATTGAAAAAACGGTAATATTATGAAACGGCTTTCGTAAGAATCGAGAATACGTCTAAATGGTGGTGCATTTTTGTCTATCGCATTAACGGCGAGTCGAGCGTATTAAAACATTGTTTTGACAAAAATACGTTATAGCTTATATTTTATCGAGAAATCAGAAAATATTGTTTGAATTTTTATTGACAAAAAGTCTGGTTGTTGATATAATATAAACAGAAAACGTTTATAAAAACAATTTTTTTCACTAAAGAAACAACAAAATACAAAAGATAAAACGTTTGAGAAACAAAAGATGAAAAAGCGTTCCGAAGTGTAAACTTCGGAACGCCTTTTTTTACGGCGACGTTATTGTAATAAAACGGTTATGCGTTAAACGGGGGCGGAATAATAAAGTTGTTACGAGTTGTCAGATAAACGACGACCAGGGGGCTTTATCTTTGTTAAAAACGGATACGCTTATCGTGTTTAACATAAAAGTCCGCCTATAGGTCGATTATCGATGTTTTTCTGTTCGGTTTTTAATAAAAAACAGACTGCATGATTAAGTTCTTTAGCAAAAAAACAATTATTGGGCGATATGATTTAGAAAAGAAGAAAAACTTGTTTTTACATTATCCGTCGATTTTGGGGTGAGGGTATTTTTTTAATAATATTAGATATTTGTTCGATAAATACTTGAGTTTTATTTAAGTGTTTGATATAATACGAATAAGAGATTAATTAACGAATTTTTAAACGGCGCGGGTGTTGCGCAAAATTGCGTTTTCGTTTCAAACCGAAAAGCCGATTCGCCAATAATACCTAATCGTTTTATCTGTGTTTTTTAAACCGTACATTAAAGCGGCAAAACAAAAGTCGGTCTATAGGTCGATTAACGCCGATTTTTATCTGCTTTTAAAACTTAAAGCCTCTTAATTTGCACGCCGAGTCATCGCTGTTTCTATTGTGTAGCGGATGTGGTTTTCGGGCAAAACCGTTATTGTGCGTGGCGGCTTTCGATGTATGTTTTTTTGCTTTTGAATTTTACAAGCGCGACAAACGCCGCCAAATATCCTATAAAGATTACAACACAAGTAATTATAAGGGTTATCGTGCTTAGCGTTTTATCTGATATTCCCAAAGTCACACCGAAAGATTCTACGTCGAATATTATATACGGAAACCAACGTATGTCGTATGCGTATTCGCCCGCGATTTTCACCGCCGCGTAATAGACTGTCAAAAAAACGGAAACGAGTACGAGTGCACGTTTCAAATTGCCTTTCGTGGTTTTTTCCTTAAAAAACAGCACTGCTTCGACGATAAACAGAAGGTAATGCCCGATAATATTTGTTCCGAGCGAGTGCCAGCTTAGCGGGTAGTTTCCGTACCAACCGAAAGTCGGGTGAAGGGTTAAAGGTTCGAAAGCCGTATACAAAGTTACAGTGACGGCGTAGTTTAAAAATACGAAAACGCTTACGGTGTCACGATTTAAAAAATCGCATAATTTATTCAGCCCGATTAAGTTGCCGGCGCCTAACAAGACGCATCTTAAACCGAAAAGGATGATAGTAATATAAGTGAAAAAGGAAAAATCTGCAAACGCGCTTACGACGTTTATGCCGACGTAAGTGTGGATGTCAGGGTTGGCGTTATAAAAATAATCGGGGTATCTAAAATGAGCGATATGGCTTATCACGAGCCATAAGGCGATTGCTCCGCAAAAAGTTACGGATATATTTTTAAAATTTTGACTGATTTTTTCATTTGCCATAGGCATAGTATAGCATTGTTTGCTTTGTCTGTCAATGGAAAAAACGTCAAAAAAATTTGACAAAACTGCGAAAGAAAAACTTTAAATTATTTTTTGTTTACGTATGAAAAACAAGGAAAAGAAAAAAATTTTACGCACGATATGTAAAATCGTCGCATATATATTTTCATTTGCGTTGTTGTTTATAGGCGTTTCTTGCTTTTTGGAAGGTATTACAAAAAATCCCGATTATAATATCGTAGGGATAAATTTGTACGTAATCGCAAGTCCGAGTATGGCTTCGGTGGACGACTCCAATAAAGAACGTCTTCAAGACACGCGCGCGGGGTTTTTGCAAGTAAACGACATTGCCGTCGTGCGTAAGGCTAAAAAAGACGATGACCTAAAAGTCGGCGATATAGTTACCTATGTTGACGAAAACGGGCTTTGCGTTATACACAGAATTGTTTCCGTTTCCGACAAGAACGGAAATACTTATTACTCTCTTCGCGGCGACGCGAACAACGTCGACGATCCGAAACCGCTTGAAAAAAGTTGTATAAAAGGCGTGTTTTTGTTCAGAATCCCCGCGGTCGGTGAAGTCGGGCTGTTTTTAAAAAGCAAGTACGGCTTTGCTTGTGTCGTTCTTATAATTCTTATTAAACTTTGTTGTTCTTACGCCGTTATCGTCGAGGAAGAAAAGAAGAGTCCGTTGTTAAGAACCTAACTTGCAATGTCGTGACTTACGCTATCTTGATTTACGACGTCGCGGCTTATAGTTTTTTTGCGAGTGGTGTCGTGATTTTTGTACATCATATTGTTTACAGCCTTAATTTTTTATGATATACTGTAGCCATAAAACAAGAAAAACGATTTAACCGTTGTCCAAAATCGCGGCAAGGAAAAATCGTTTCTGGAGGGTAAAATGTTACTGAATTGTATTTTGATTTCGGGATTGATTATATTAACGGCGGCTTTGTCCGCTTGGCTTTACGTGGATTACCGCCGCGCCAAAAACGGTAAAAAATCTATCTTTTGGGCGGAAAAGGTTTAAGTTATCGCATGCCGAGAGGACGAGATAATCGAAAACTAAAAAACGAGGTGGATATATGACAGTAGGGCAAATAGTAGGGTTGATAGGCTTTTTAATAGGCTTTATCGGCACGAACATTGTAATGATTATACTTACGGTAAAAGCGGTGAAAAAGAGTAAAGAGGGGGGATAAAAAAATAATGGTTATTATAGGATTTTTAGTTAGTTTCTTTGCGGGTGTATTTGCCGCATTGGCAATGTGGCTTATTGTCGTACACGCATTGGCGGTAGTAATACATTAGGAGGCGGAAGAATGAATTTAGAAAAAGAAAAGTTTGAACCTTTGGTGTTTTCGGACGACGATATACTCACATATTCGGCAGACGTCGTGTTTCCCAAAAAGATAGATACTCGCGGGGAAATATATAAAAATCAAAATCAAAATTAAAAAGACAAATAGTTGGTTCGTTAAAGAAGTCCGAAAATTCGGACTTCTTATATTTTTTCGGGAAGTAATTCGAGATCTAAAAAATGACATGAAAGCATAGTAAAAGTCATTAAAAAATTATGTTTTTTATGTTATACTATAATTGTGACTTTTGAATAGCGGGGTGGTTTTATGCTTATAAACGATAATCGATATTTAAGCGTAATCGAATCTATAAAGGCGGAAATATCCAAAGCGCAATATAGCACAGCATTGTAGGTCAACAAAGAACTTACGCTTTTGTATATTATCATATAGGTGCATTATTAACCAACATAAATCGTGGGGGAATAAAATTATAGAAAATCTTGCCAAAGATATTACACTTGCTTATCCGAACGGTACGGGATATTCAATAAGAAACTTAAAATATATGGCAAAATTCGCTTCCGTCTATGACGAACAATTTGTGCAACGGGCTGTTGCGCAAATTCTGTGGGAACATAATGTTGTTTTGTTTGATAAAATATCTGACGTGTCAATTCGCAAATAAAAACTACTCGTCGGAATTCAAAATTAGTATTTAAGTTTAAGTATTTAATCAAGCGGCGTCGATGATGCGTACGCAAACGGCGGACATATCGTCCTCGGCGACTCCGTTACACAAAAACAACGCTTTTTGGATTAAGGCGTCGGCAAGTTCTTGCGGGTTGCGGATAGGCGCCGATTTCAAAAAGTCGATAAGTTCGCTTGACGAAGAAAACGCATCCGTTACGCCGTCCGACAGCATAATAATTACGTCGCCCGACGATAAAGAAGTTTCTGCGGTGGTCGGGTGAAGGTCGTCGAGTATCCCGAGCGGCAGTGACGAGCCTTCTATAAACCTAATGCCGCTATCCGATACGATAAAGCCGTAAGGCGAGCCTATTTTTACGAACGCCGCGTCGCCTTCGCGAAGGTTTACAAGCGCGATATCTATTGCCGAAAAGTTATCGTCTAAAGAAATCGCTAAAAGTTTGTTTACAAGCGTTAAGATAAATTCAGACGAAAGCCCTGCTTTATACAAAGATTCTATTAAATTTAGCGCGGTTTCGGATGTTTTTTCCGCCGTATCGCCGCTACCCATTCCGTCGGAAAGGGCTATCAAAAAGTTGCTTTCATCGACTTTTATAAGCGAGTAGCAGTCGCCCGACGCCGACGAACCCGTTTTCGTTATTTTACTTATTCCGAAAGCGGCATCTAAGCGCGGCGCGAATTTAAGCGTTAGGGCGTTTATGCCGTTTGCGACGTTTTCAAGGCGAGTAGTCGTGAATTTTTGGTTGAAAGCCTTAGATAAAATTTCGCTTACGTCTGCTTCCGCATAATATTTTGCAGATATAAGAATTTGAATTTCCGTATCTTTACCTTCGCCGAAGCACAGCGCGCCTTCGCACTTGATTCCGCGGCGGGCAAGGATTTTTATTATGCGCTTTTCTTCCGCTTTATTTTCCGTTGTGTTTTTTGAAAGCGAAAACGCCAAACCTTTCAAAACGCCCGCTACGCCCGATGACTGAAGACTAAGGATTTCTTTAGACTTATCGCCGCACTCTGCGTTCTTTGTGTACTCGTAATATGCGCCTATAAGCCTGTTAACTTCAAAAATTATGCTGTTCGGGTATCCGCAAACGTTTGTGAAATCGCGCGGAAGATCCACTATCGTAATGCGCCCTTTGGCAATGCCTATGCGGATTATTTTTTCCACTGTGTCGCGCTTGGGAACGTTTAGTTTTTCGCATCGCGGCTTTATTTGACACGTAGAACACATATTAAAAAGAACTTCGTCGGTCATCTTTTCAACCAATGCGTCGGTGCTTTCCGTACATTTTTTTAAGTCCTTAAACGCAGTTTGCATTTGCAAAAAGACGTTGGAAATATCGTAAAGTTTAGCCGAAGTATCGGCACGGTTTCTGTTTATTGCCGAACGAATCAATGCGATTTCAGGATCGAAATTGTATTTTTTGGAAAATTCGTCGGTTACATGCTTAGGGATAAGCGACGTTAAAAACAGTGCCGCAAGTGTCGGTACGGCGTCGATATACCCGTATGCGCCGTAATATTTTAGAAAAATGCCCGATAAAAGTTCGGCAACGGAAAGGCTTACGGAAATTATTACAGCCGCTTGGTTTTTCGAAACGGCAAAGGCGGCGTAGAACAAAATATAGCAGGCAAAATATTGAAATTTTCCCGTTACGTAGACGGCGGGAATGGCGAGAACTATCGCCACTATTAAAGAAATATGGTTTTTGTAGTAACGCGCAAGCAGTACGAATATAACTACCGACAAAGGTTTGTAAACTTTTATTCCGAAAAGATTAATAAATCCCACGAATAGAAAAAGAGCGAAAACGACTGTTTGAATGCCTTCTTCCAAAGTCGTGCTTTGGTTGAGTTTTTTGCGAAAAATAGTTGCCGCAGTGCTTTGGCAAATCAATGAAAATATGGCGATAATCGACATATAGACCAACTTTTCAACCGTATTTGCAGGAAAATCTTTCAGCAGAAAACCTAAAAAACCGATAAAAATAAATATTACGATTTCTGCGCCCAAGTGTTTTTTCTTTTTTCTATACAAAAGAAAAACAAACGATATCGAAACCGCAAAAAACAGTGCGCAAATAAGGTAAGAAAACTCTTTATAGATTAAAAACGAGGCTATAAAAACGAGTGAAGTCGCCACAATCGGCGCGTTCAGACACAAAAAGCCGACGTATGCCCCGCAAGATACGGGTGTGGTTCCGTACGCTTTGTTAAGCGAGCAAAAAATTACCAATATAACGGGGTAAAGTATTAATTTTTTTAAGACGTTATCTTGTTTCATAGTATAATCGATAGTATCATCTTTTTATCGAAATAAAACGGAAAAGAATAAAGTATAATGTCGTTAAATGACAAAAAGGTTAAAAGGTCGAAAACGATTGATTATCTTTAAACTTTGGTGTATAATTAAGATATGAAAAAACCGATTGGGAAAAATTTAATATTCGCGATTTTGATTTTCGCTATGTCGGCGCAAATCTTTTTTAAAGAAAATTTTGTTTTTGCTCGCGCCGAAAATCAAGTAAATTACGATTTTATGAGCGAAAATAAAGTTTGTGACGTTGTTAGCGATGAAAAAATTTCGGATAATACCGTTGCTGCCCAAACTCGCAATTACGGCGTGGTTTTCGTCAAATTTGCCGACAGCGACGATTTTGACGAAGATTTCGAAGAAAAAATATTTAAGACTTATAACACGTCTTCGTTAAGCGTCAAAAAGTATTACGAGCTTGTGTCGAACGGATTATATTCGGTTGACTTTTTTTCTGCTGCGACCACCGTCGTTACCTTGTCGGAAAAACAAAGCTATTACGAACCGAAATATTACTACACGCCGATTACCGGGCAGTATGAAACGGTTAACGAAAACGGTTACGATAACAGATATTTCGATGAAAACGGCGAACCTTGTTCTTATTCAAAAATCGGTAATAAACGGCATATAGACCGACTTTTAAGGGAACAGGAGATGGTTCAAGAGATTGTTTCGAAAGTCGCGCAATCGTTTAGCGGCGCTAATTTAGACTTCGACGGCGACGGGGTTATAGACGGTTTGCACTTAATATTTTCAACGCAAGACAAAGAATATGCTTGGGATGAAGTTTTGTGGACGCATAAAGGAAAGTACACTGCTTATAACAGAAGTTTTTTAGAAAAAAATTATTACGTTCCTTCCGATCTTGAAATTTCGCCGATTGATTTTTTGCCGTCCTATATAGATAATAAGGTCGCGAACGATTACTCGATTTTTACGTCGACCAAGATAAAACAGACCGTAATACAGGACGAAAACAAGGATAAAATATTTGCGTGCGGAATTTTTGCCCACGAAATGATGCACGATTTAGGTTTGTCGGATTATTACTCTTACGACAAAACGGGCGAAAGCGGCGAACTTTACGAAAATAAACCGGTAGGGGAATTCGATATTTTGGGCGGTACTCAATTGCTGCCGCAAATGCCGCTTAGTTATACAAGGCAAAAGTTGGGCTTTATCACCGACGATAATATTTGCCCGATAGAAAAAAGCGGAGAGTATTTTTTGTATCCTACGACTTCGGACGATAAAATAAAAGCTTACAAACTTGTTTTAAACGATTACAACGACACGGGCGAATATTTTATGATCGAAGCGAGAAGCAGTGGCGGTTTTGTGGACGGCTCTTTATCGGGGACGGGGATAATCGTTTACAGAATCAACGAAAAGAACGGGTTTATCGGTGCGGACGGAACTGTCGGTTTTGAAAATTTAGGCAATATGTACGGTGAAAACGAAGTCTACGTTTATAGGCTCGGCAACAAAGATTTAAGCGACAGTAAAAATAATTCTTTCGCGCTTCTTAGCGGAAACACTTTAAAAACGAATGTCAACGGATATAGCGTATTTTTGGACGGCTCGACGATAGGTTCGCTCGATAAGTCCGCCAATAAGACCGTTATCGACAAAAGTACCGATTATTTAACTACGACGATTTGCTATACGAACGGACAAAACAGCGGCATTAAAATTTCAAACGTAAAAGTTAACGAAGATGGTTCGTGTTCTTTTAAAATAGAATTTGAAGACGGAGTTTTTAGCGAAAAACCTTTCGCCGATTTGTCGAGATATTACGACAATAAAACGGCAATCGTAAAATGGGGCGTGCCGACGCGTCAAGGAAAAGTTTGCGTTTATGCGTGTTCCGCAAGCGGTTTAATAAAGTACAAAAACGGCGAGTACGTTTTAAAAAAGAAAGTTACGCCCGCTATGCTAAAAGAAGGAAACGTTTATGGTAACGAAGTCGTTTATAAAGACGAATTTGCGTCGAGTTACCGTGTCGCGGCTATACCGAGCACAAAAGAGGAATCGGCAATTTTTTTGACGTACGAAGCAAACGGCGAAAGCAAAGTTTTGTTCGCCGGCGTATTTAATTCGCACGAGCCGAGTTTTTCGGAATATCTTTTCGGGACGACAAAGTGGGTTGTTTTAATCATCGGGATTATTGTGTTTTTCGTAGCGGTTACCGTTGTTGCGATTTTTATTATGGTTAAAAAGGAAAAGTCGAAAAAACTTAAAGACGGCGATAAGGACGAAGTTTGCGATTTAGAAAAATTGTACGGCGAAAATTATTGGTTAAAAGAAGAAAATTCCGACGAAAACGATAGCGAAAACATCAAAGCAGACTTTAACGAAAACGATGACGAAAGTAACGATTACGACGCTAAATAAGACTTCGGCGAAGCCGAAAAAACCGAATAGCGGTTTTTAAAAATCGGGCTATAGGTCGGTTAACGGCATTAAACGACGTTTTAGTTGCGATAAAAATCAAAAAAATTGTCCCTAATTTTTACTGTAAAACTACAATTTGCCGACTTTGCGGTTTTTTTACGCTTGATTTTTTTGTTGCGTTGTGTTAACATTTAGTGCGTAATACTTAAATTATAAAATAAATTCGACCTTAATATAGAAAGGAGGTTTCGATGACAATAGAAGATTTTTGGGATATAGCGCTGGATTTTTTGGTGGACGCAGCCAAAATTTTACCCGTAATCCTTGTTATTTATATTTTAATAGAACTTGTCGAGTCGCATAGCGCGGCAAATCGCAAGTTTAAAAAACTGTTGACGTCGAAAAGCGCGCCGCTTTTCGGCGCAATGATAGGCGTTATTCCGCAGTGCGGTTTTTCCGTCGTTGCGACAAAACTTTACCAAGGCGGATATATATTGCTCGGAACCCTTATCGCCGTATATTTTTCGACGAGCGACGAGGCTTTGCCGATTTTATTTTCAAAGGCTTTCGAAGATCCTTCGTTATGGGGAAGACTCGGACTTTTAATAGCGATAAAAGTCGGGTATGCCGTTTTAGTCGGCTTTTCGGTTAATGCGGTCGTTAAAAACAAAAACCTAAACGACATTGACGAAAACACTGTCGAGGTTGCAGGCGAGGACGGTTGCTGTCATCACGACGTTACCGAGGAAAGGCACGGTCTTATCGGGTATTTATTACACCCGCTATTGCATTCGCTAAAAATATTTGCCTATGTTTTTGTTGTCAATATCGTTTTCGGAACGATAATCGGTTTTGTCGGAGAACAAAACATTACAGACTTTTTAAGCGCGAATATCTTTTTACAACCTCTCGTTTCGGTTGTGATAGGACTTATCCCGAACTGCGCGTCAAGCGTTCTTATAACGCAGATGTTTGCTTCGGGGGCGCTGTCGCTCGGCGGCGCGGTTGCGGGGCTTACGGTAAACAGCGGACTTGGGGTGGCGGTGCTTTTAAAGGATAAAAACAATATTAAAAACACCTTATTAATCGTCCTTTCGATGTTTGTATTATCTTTGGTTTTAGGTTACGCGGTAACCGCCGTTTCGGTTCTTATATAACCGATAACGGGCTTAAACGGGGCGGGCTTTTCGAAATGCTCGATATCGAAGCAAAATCGGCGACGGAAACTTGATAGAAAACTTGCCGCCGCGTGCGGTGGGCGATTAATTTTAAAAACTAATAAAAATCGGTTGCGAACTAAGTCGTAACCGATTTTTATTAGTCGAGTTTATATGCATAATTTGCGGAGCGTTTAAATTATACGGCGCATAATTAAACGGCACCATAAAAAGGTCGAAACTGCACAGTGTTTAGGTCATTTTAGCAATTTTTTGATTTCATCGGCGTATTTTAGACCTTCCTCGTAACCCGCTGTGTAGGCTTTTTTCAAGTTATCGAAGCCGAACGGCGAAGCGCCTTCCGTATTCGGGAAAATCGCTAAATCGGCACTTTTGATTTCGCGCTTGGACGCGTACACGTCGTCGATAATCGAAAAAGTTCGCGTTCCGACGTCCATAAGTTTGTTAATCGAACGGGCGGGGCGGAGTTTGCCTATCGAATCAACCGCAACTACTTTATCGGCACCGAGTGCTCGGCATAATTTTACGGGGGTTCTTAAAAGAACGCCGCCGTCGACAAGGATTTTTCCGTCCTTTTCGACGGGCTCGAAAACCATGGGTATCGCCGAACTTGCCCTTAACGCTTCGACAAGGTTGCCGCTTGTCAGTTTTACGAGTTTGCCTTCAACAAGGTCCGTTGCGACGCACCCGAAAGTAATATTTAAGTTCTCGATATTTTTGTCTTTAAGGTATTCGGTTAAAAGTGCGTTTATTTTTTTACCCGTAAATAGGGCACGCGACCTGAAAAAACCGATGTTTAAGTCTAAAACCTCTTTTTTGCCGAGTTTCGTAATTGTATTTTTAAGGGTTTTTACGCTTACGCCCGCAGCGTAACAACCGCCGGCGATCGCACCCATCGAACATCCCGTAATAACGTCGGGGCGAATATCGTTTTCTTCCATTGCTTGCAAAAAGCCTACGTGCGCGACGCCCGTGCCACCGCCCGCACTTAAAGCAAAACCTAATTTTATTTTTTCCATAACGAACCGACCTTGAAATTTTTTATATATTATCGACTTGTTTGTAAAATTTTAAACGATATTTGTGAACAACAAGTTTTTAAGGGGTGAAATCATATAAAAGTTGTCAACAAATTTCGACAAAATATTTGTATCGAGAGTATTTTTGATTTTTCTCGAATCCTTTTACACGTTGTCCATCGAGGCTATAGTAAAAACAAAAAAGTCGGGCTATAGGTCGGTTATTCGGCATTTTTGTTGCCGTTTTATCAAAAAAAGGCGCTTTGGCATACGATATAACGGACTATTTCGAAAAAATGACTACGACACAAATGACGGTATTCGGATTTTTAATTATTTTTATCGCTACGTCAATCGGCGCGACCGCGCCGTTTTTTATAAAAAACAAAAATACGGAAAAGCAAACGGCGGTGTCGCTCGGTTTTTCCGCGGGGATAATGCTTGCCGCTTCGGTGTGGTCGCTTATCATTCCGTCTGTCGAACAGTCGACGTTTTCGGGTGCGCTAAAGGTTTTGCCGCCCGTCGTCGGCATAATTATAGGCGGGCTTTTTATGACGGTTATAGGAAAAACTTGCGACAAATTGCCCGAAAACAGCGAAGACGGCGTAATAAAAAAGACGTTAAAACTTTTTGTTGCGGTGACGGTACACAATATCCCCGAAGGTCTTGCGGTAGGAATCGTTTTCGGTGCGGCTAAACTTTCGGGCGAATATTCCAAATATCTTGCCGCCGTGCTTTTTGCAATAGGCATAGCCGTGCAAAATTTACCCGAAGGCGCGGCGGTGGCGATTCCTTTTCAACGAGTCGTTAAAAGTCGCAAAAAGGCTTTTTTGTTAGGCGTTTTAAGCGGTGCGGTCGAGCCGTTATTTGCGACTGTCGGATATTTTCTGTCGGCGGTTATCGTTAGCGTTCAGCCTTGGCTTTTATCGATTTCGGCGGGGACGATGATTTTCGTCGCGTTCGGCGATTTGATACCCGATACAAAAACAAACGATTCGTCTTTATCTGGGACTTGGGCAGCTATAATAGGGTTTTCGATAATGATGGCGCTCGATATAGTGCTTGGATGAGAAACAGGCAAAAGCAAGCCTATAGGTCGGTTATTAGCGTTTTTTGTGTTGTTTAAAAGTCTTTTTCAATCAAAAAACGGACGTAAACGAACTTTTTCGAAAAAAGGTATTAAAATGACTTGACAAAGTTTGCGTTTGCGGTTACAATAAGAAACATCAGTTGCGTAACACAAAACAAAAAGGAGATTTTATGCCGCCGAAATTCAAGTTTAAAAAAGAAGAAATTATAGAAGCGTGTTTTACGCTTGCTAAAAAAGACGGACTTAAAGCGGTAACTGCAAGAGGAGTTGCTGCCGAACTTAATTCGTCGTCGAAAGTTATTTTCAGTTCCTTTAAGGATATGGAAGAAGTCAAAAATGCCGTTATCGAGCGTGCGAAAGCCGAGTACAAAACTTACGTCGACGAAGGTTTAAAAGACGAGTTGCCGTTTAGGGGCGTGGGGATGAATTACATAAAGTTCGCCAAAAACGAACCGAAACTTTTCCGTATGCTTTTTATGGAAGAAGTCGCGCCCGACGAAAGAATGGACGGCGCAATGCATTTAGACGAAAGTTACGAAAGAATTTTAGAGTGCGTAGAAACGTCTTACGGCTTAAATCGCGCCGATGCGGAAGAAGTTTACAGATGCCTTTGGATAAGCACGCACGGTTTTGCGGTGTTACAGGCGACCAAAGTGTGCGATTTTTCGGAAAGCGAAGTGCAAGGCGTTTTGCACAACATAATTACGGGCGTTTTAACCGTAATGAAGAAGGATTGAGTTTATGAAAAAGAAATTTATCGCATTATTTGCGGCTGTATCGGCGCTTACGGTAACGTTGTCGGTTTTTGCGGGCTGCGAAGACCGAAACGTTTTCAACGGACAAACCCGATATGACGCGTACGCCGACGCCGAATCGTACAAAACAGGTAATTTTACTTATAACGCGGAAGAGATAACAAGCGTTGAAATCGATTGGGTTAATCAAAAGATTTCCGTCAGAGAAACGAGCGGCGACGTGTTTAACGTTTACGAAACGGATGCGGGGCTTAGCGACGAAGAAAAAATGCGTTACATTATGAAAGACGGAAAACTTACGATTAAGTATTGGAAGTCGGGACATATAGGGATTCCGCCCGTCAACGCGAAACGACTTACGGTGGAAGTGCCGAAAAGCGTCGAACTTACAGTGTCCGCCATATCGGCTTTTATCGACGTCGAAGGCATTAATACGGAAGATTGTAAACTGCAAACCGTTTCCGGTACGATTACCGCTAAAGATTGTTCGGTGAATCGTTTTAACGTAAACAGCGTGAGCGGAAAAATCGACTTAGACGTTCCGAACGTCGACCGGTTAAAGGTAGGCGTAACAAGCGGCAACGTTTGTATAAACGCAAAAACCGCTAAAGAAATCGACGTCGAAGCGACAAGCGGAAAAGTCAGTGTAGACACTTCCGCATCCGACGATATTTCGGTAAAAACGTCGAGCGGTTCCGTGTATTTGCAATTAAACGGACAAAAGTTGAAAAGTTGTAAATTCGACACGACAAGCGGCAGCAGTAACGTCGGTAAACTTGTTGTCGGCGAAGGCTGTTTGACCGTTACCGTAAAAACCACAAGCGGAAGTTTAAAAATCAAAGATTAACAAAAGTTGCGCTACAAGCCCGTTATCGACCTTTTTTGTCGGCATCGGGCTTTTTTTGTGCACGCTTTATAGCGTTTATACAAAGGCTCGCCTTGGTAAGGAAATTCCCTTACTAAGGGAAATGTCAACGTTAGTTGACAAAAGGATTACCGTCCGTGGCTTAGCGAAGCTCCCGCGTAGGCGGTGAGAGGTCGTGATATATAACGGAAAGAGTATATGAGGACCTCTCCGACTGCTTCGCAGTCACCTCTCCTAAATGAGAGGCTAAAACACCGAAACAGACCGAACATAAAACACCGAAACCGACTGAATATAAAAACCGAAAACGACAAAAAATATTATTATTTTAATAATAAAGTCGGGTAAGCGTGTATAAATCGCTTGACTTTTATAAATAAAAAGGCGTATAGTAAAATTACACTATAAGTGCAATAATATTAAGCGGGAGGTTTACCATGAAAGCAAACACAAAGCACAATTTTAAACGCGTGTTGATAATTGCGTTGTCGATCGTGTGTTGTCTTTCCTTATTTACAGCCATCGGTTGTAGCGGAAAGGGCGCACAAAAGAGCGTTTTTTATCAAGACGGCACGACTTTCGTACTTGAAAGCGATTACACGCTTTCGATCGTTGACGAAAAGGCAAGACGCGGCGGCAAGAACGAAGTCAGATTCACCCAAGCGATTACGCTTGACCTTCAAGGCTACATCCTTGATTTGGGCGGAAGGACTTTGACTGTCGAAAACGACGGCAAAGGCGTCGTAACCTTTAAAAACGGTACGATTACGGACGGCAAGCTCAATATTTCCGTACCGAACGGCGACGTCGATTTCGATAACGTAACAATTGCGGAAAACGTAAGTTACGAACTCGAAGCGGCAAGCGAAACCATAAGGATGAATAACTCCAACCTTAACGGTCAATGCACGATAAAGTCGAACACTCACGTCGAAATCAACCGTTCGAGCGTAAGCGACTTAACTTTATCGGGCAACGGTTACGTAAACGTCAACGAAGGCGCGACGCTCGGCAAGCTCGAAGTCGGTAAAAACGCCGAAGGCGCGAAAGTTAAAGTCGGCGAAACTTCCAAAATTACGGGCGAACTTAACCTTTCAGCCGCAGCAGACGTCGTCGTCAGCGGCGAAGTTGCGAGCCTTAACG
Source organism: uncultured Christensenella sp. (assembly GCA_964401515.1). Taxonomy (GTDB): domain Bacteria; phylum Bacillota; class Clostridia; order Christensenellales; family Borkfalkiaceae; genus UBA4636. The sequence continues at coordinate 9,695 of CAYNYV010000021.1, read as the reverse complement.
TAACCGAAGAAGCCGCTACAGGGGAAGAAAGCAAATTAAACGTTACCGTCAAATCGACCGCAAACGTTTTAAAACTTGCCCTTAAAGCGGCGGCGGACGTCCAAGTCCAAGGCACGGTTTCGAGCGTGGAAGTCGAAAGCGAAGACGCTTCCGTAAACGTAACGGAAAGCGCGACGGTATTTACCGTCAAGATGAGCGCGGCGGGCGAAGTATCCGTTGCGGGCGACGTCGGTAGCATTATCGTATCCGAAGAAGCCGAAGGCGCTAAAGTCGACCTTACCGAAGGCGCTACCGTACAAGACATAGTCGTCGGTGCGAACGGTACTGAAATAAACGTTTCCGAAAACGCTACAATCGAAAGCGTAAAAGTCGTCGAAAACGTAACCGACGCGACGCTCCCCGAAGGCATTGTCGCCGACACCGTTACGAAAGACCACGTCGAAGAACTTTTAAAACACACCCACTTATATCAAATCGAGAAAAAAGTCGCGCCCACCTGCACGACCGACGGTATAGAAGTTTATAAGTGCGTCGACTGCGATGAAGTTTTAGAAAAATATTTCGAAGCTTTAGGTCACGACTATAAATACGAAACGATAAAAGAACCTACCGAAATAAGCGCGGGACAAGGCAAGTATACCTGCACCCGTTGCGGACATAGTTACACGGTGGTTTTAAAACCCGAAAACGCCATTACCGTTACGGTAAGCGGACTTTCCGAAACGTTAAGAAAGATTTTCGGCGAAGGTTTCCAAGTAGACCTCGGTAGTATGGTCTACGTACAGAAAGAAGTCGAAAAGAACTATAAAGACGGCAAACTCGAATCTACTTACGTTTCTTATTACTTAATATACATAAAACAATGTGACCTTGGATTCGATTTTTCGAGCGACGAAAAGGTTAAAGGCTCCTTTAACTTAATGGCTTACATGCGCGAAACAGACGATATATCTAAAATCGATCTATCCGACCTTTCTACCGTTGAGTTCGACGACGAAGCGATTATTCACGCATATTTGGACGGCGAAAAAGTTTACGTTTACGTGTCCGAAGAAATCGCCGACGGAGACGAAGGTAATATTGCCGTTAACCTCGACAAATTTTTAGAATACTTGTGCGAAAGCGACGAAGTCCCCGAAGCGATAAATCTTTTGGCTAACGCGTTAAGATTCCTTATCGACCTTGACGGCGAAGAAGTCGATTTAACAAGCGCAGCTTTGGTTTTGGGTGCGTTGCAAAACGCATTGTCGTCCTTCAACCCGGCGGACGGAATGAACGTTTTTGCCAAGTTCATGCTTGACAACTTCTTTGCAAAGACGGTCGGCGAAGACGGATTGACGACGTATGCTTTCGACTTTGAAAAAGTAAAAGAAGCGATTACCTATTACGGCGATATGACCTTGTCGGAATTCGTCGACGAATTATTCGGCGAAAAGGCAAGCAAGAATTTGTTCGAAACTTTACGTCTTATCCCCGACCTTACTTTAAACAATGCGGTAACGTATCTTAAAAATCAACTTGCCGCTTACGCTATCGATTTAGAAGCTGTATATCCTTACGTCGAATCCTTCATTTACGAAAACTTAGGCGTAACAGTTTCGGTAGAAGAACTTTTAGATACCTTCGGCGACAGCAACGTTGCGGCGTTTGTCGCGCTTATTGGCGATATAGAACTCGACGAAGCCGAAGAAATCGTCAAGGGGACTATCGAAACCGTTATCGGGTATATTGACGACACGACCGTCGACGAAGCGGTAACCTATATTTATAATTACGTAAAGGACAACGCTGCGGGCGGCGATGACGACGTAGATTATCCTTATTATCCCGACGAAGACGAATATTACGACGTTGACGACGAAGAAGATGAAGACGAAGAAGTCACGGAAGAACTTTCCGCAGTACAAATCGTTTGCGGTTTAATCGATTACGTAAAAGATTGCGTTACGCTTAAATACGTTATGGGCGAAAACTTTAACGAAGTTTACGTTGACGTTGCGGGATATAAATTCACACTTTCGATCGACGAAAAAGACGGTTTTACCTTATCTACCGCTTTAGCGATTGCCGAACAAGTAATGGCTGAAGTTTCCGTTAAACTTAACGAAAACAAATTCGGGCTCTCCGCGGACGTTTTAAACTACGGCGTGGAAGCAACCGCCGATAAGGAAAAAGGAACCTTTACAGTTTCCGTTTATCAAAACCAAAGCGAGGACGAGGAAGCGGAAGAACTTGCCGCCCTTACCTTTGCTTGCGTAAATAATAAACTCACCTTAAAATTAAGCGTAGCTGGCGACGAATTTATCGACTTTACCGCGGGTACCGAATCGGGTAATGTGGATCTTATGATTCCCACGGGCGACTATGAATACGTTGCGGTTAACGTTAATTGGGAAACCGAGGACAACGTAACGACCGTTTATATCACATATGACGAAACCGTTTTGCGCGTTACTTTCAATCTTTCCAAAAAAGCTTCTTTGGCACTTTCCTTAGGTGCTTTCGACGAAGACGACGATTTTGTCGCCACCCTTGAAAACGTTTTCACTGCCGACGTATCCGTTACCGCGGACCAAAACGGCACGCTTACCGGCATGACCGTCGAATATGCGCTTGACGGAAGCAAGATCTATTTGTGGGGCGGTTCTTGGTCGTCTACGGGTTGGAAGGACGAAATTATCGCTTCACACGAAACGTCGTTTTATCTTTGGAAGCATAAAGTCGAGATTTCCTTCAATCAAAAGATAACTGTTGAGGAAACAAATAAGGACCTTGTAAAAGGCGATATCGAAAAATTACAAAAACTCGAATTCGAATATGAAGACTATGACGAAACCTATCGCCTTTATTACGTAGAAGAAGAAAACGACGGCGTAGTCGATAAGTATTATTTGTTGACGGTCACCGAAGAAGGCGAACTTTGGGACGATTACATGACGTATTCGATATACGTTTCCGAAATGATTATCGATTGCGACGAAAACGGACTTCCCGTGATCGCGGCAATTCAGTACCGTCAAGATTGTACCGATTGGTATTGGCTCGGCTTAGCGTTTAACGGCGAAGTAACGTTTACCGAATACGAATACGATTCCTTTAACGAAGAACTTTCGACTGTATCCGAGCAAGTTTATTACAAAGAATTTTACGTTGAATTTTGTTACAACGTAAAAACGGGTGAAACCTCCGATTACGAACAACATACTTGGACTGTTACGGACGTTAAATATCATGCCGATTCGCATGAATGTCAAGATGGTTTAACCGTAACTACTAAATGTTCTGTTTGCGGAAAAATCGAAGTGAGAACAAGCAACTCCTCCGAGGGTTGTATATGGATAACCAAAGAAGTTAAAACTATTACTACCACTTGCGGCGATATGTATGTCGTAACAAATTTCTGTCCCGGATGTGGTGATATATACGTTAACGATGGGGTTTACGCAAACCATAATCACGATATGGAACATTCCGGCACCGCGTCTTTGACCGAAGAAGATTTAAAGGAAAAATACCCTACGGCATATTGTACATGGTCTTCGTCGGATATCTGTATGCTTTGTAACCTCGTTATCGAAAAGTACACTGTTTACACCCATGACGCTACAAACGGTTGCCATCGTCACAACCTTTACAGATTTTTGCAAATCGACCATAACACGGAAGAAGCAACGCTTCTATACGAAACCGAAGAAGATTATCACGATAAGCATTGTGCTCCCGAGGATTATGATTTTTGCAAACCGATAGTTATAGACGAAGACTATGAATATCCCGACGAAGTACTTGCCGAGATAAAAGCGAATAACGCAAAAGGACAAAGATGGCTTGACGAAATCAATCAAAAAATCGGCAGAAATTATAGTTTAAATGCAATTTCGATAATCGAATACAGGGAAGTTAAATGCGACGGCTGCGGTCGGTTGGAAGAACAATATTATCGTTGGAAAGGATATCTCGACGCTGAAAAAACACTTGAAATCAGTGGCAGCCTGCGGATTTACTACGATAGTGACGATATCCGAGAGGAGATTCTTTACGGCTTCGATGAGCCGACTTCTAACGTATACGACGTTATAAGCGTAGTGGTGGCTGATAAAATGGATGCCCTAACGGAATATTTCGGTTTCGATTTAACGGCTTTATCCGAACAATCGGCAGGAGTTCATTATAGCTACGCATGTGAAGGTGGTGGTTCTGGATTTATTCATTCTGATCATTATTACTATTACTATCATAGTTATCGCTATAACTATCAAGCAACTGTTTGTCTTGAAAACGGCGATGAAATACATATTTGTGACAATGATACTTTTTATAAGGATAGCATTTCCGATTGGTTCATCTACCACAATTATGTAGATTTTGATTGGTACGATCATTCCGAATGCAGTAAAACAACGCTTGAGTTCGATGAAAATGGTAATATGACGGTTGAGGAAGTTGTAAGACACGACTATTCGACGCAAATCACAGACCTCGGCGATAATTGCAAAGAAGACGGTTGGTATGAGACTTCGGTTTGCGACGTTTGCGGTCATAAAGAGGATGGTAAAGACGATATTCATTATTATCATCACGGTTATAGAGAATGGTCATATCCTTCACCCGAAATTTGCGATAACTTGTATGTTTATTATGAAAAATATAGATATACTTGTTGCGGCGTAAAAGGCTATGGGGATCTCGAAGTTTATCTTACCGATGACGTAGTGTTGGACAAAGATGTTTACATTTATTACGACTACGATATTAATTTAAGGCTTAACGGTTATACCTTGGACCTTAACGGTTACGACTTCGTAATTTGTTCCAACGGCGGAACCGACGTCAATATTTACGACACCGGATACGTTTATAACGAGGAAACGGGTGAAGTCGATTACGTTTTAGGCGAAATCGTCAACAGTAAGACGGAAGACGAAAAGGGCTTGCTCGTTATTTGCATTAACGGCGGAAATATCGACGTTGCAAACATTAATATTTCTTGTAATTTTGTCTTGTCGGACGATGACGACGCGACGACTATCGTAGAAAGCGTTTACAACGACACGGGCTACGTTTTAACCTTAGGCACCCGCTATCCCCAAATTTAAGTTTTTACGATTTAGTAAAGTTTTACGATTAAGCAAAAACTTAAACGTTTGATTTAGTAAAGTTTTACTTTCAAAAGACTTTATTGTTTAATAAAGTTTTACTTTTAAAAGGCTTTATTGTTTAATAAAGTTTTAAAACAAAGTTAAGCTTTATGATGTAGTAAGTTAAAACAGTAAATTTTTACTGTTTAGCAAATTAAAAACGAACTAACGTGCTTTCGTGCGTTAGTTCGTTTTTAATGTGTGCTATTTATCTATTCAAATTTCTGCGCCCTTGCGCAGAAACGGCGTATAAGGATTTTAAAATTATATAATCGACAATCCCTCCGTCACTACTCGCCACTTCTCCGCCAAAGGGAATCGCGTTTGAACACGCGGTTCCTTTACTTTTGTCTTAAAGGCGTTGCCGGTATTATCGTAAAAAGCAAGAAAGCCGAAGTTAAACGCTCCGACCATTATTTGACGCAAAAGCGAGATAATCACGGCAACTTTACAAAATGATACTATAAATACGATTAAAGGCGGTAGAACGTTGATTCTATCGCCTTTTCATATACTTATAATATTTGCACCGTCCGAATGTTTCGCCTTTCGTTTGCGGTTTGTAGCACAAAGAAAAGCTAAAGTCAACGGAAAAAACTTTTACCTAAAATTCGAATATAAAAAAATAACGTTTAGCGAAACAAAATCGTTAAACGTTATTTTTATGTAAAAATTTTTTCTCGGTCGTTGACTTTCGTTTTGTGCGACATTAAAACTGCATAATAGTTATCTTTTCTTTATGCTACTTCGTTTGTTTTTGCCGAAAGGCGAAAATCATTCGGAGGTATAAGAAAATGAAAAAAGAAGTTACGTTTGCAATTCTCAAAGAGAAAATCTCACCTAAAAACGTACTTGATATGGCAGAACTGATCGCCATTTCGGAAACGAAATTCCTGATAGGTTATATGGGCGCACGAATGCAAAAACTGCACAATGATTTATACGTCGATATTATGCACAAGAACGACGTCAATCATACGATTAGCGAGGCTTATGACTTAGTGCAAGAGGGCGCATTGTTCCTTTGCGAACATTACGGAGAATATTTGAAAGACGTTATCGGTTACACCAACAAAGGCAAGCCAATAAATATTGAAGTTGCTTGCGTTAGAAAAATGATGAAACTCATAAACAGAAAGACGAGCGACCTTAGATATAATGTCAGTCTTGACGCTTTAACGCCCGTAAGCGAGCCTTATTGCGAAATTCAAGACGAGGTCGAGCAAGATTATACCGAATACGATAAAATCGTAAATAGCCTTAATTTAACGGACAATATGCGCGTTGCTTTGGAATGTCGTATAAAAGGACTCAGTTATCCCGAAATCGGACGAGTGCTTGCACGAACGCAATCCACCGTATACGAATATTTTATCAAAATGAGACAGAGATATATGGCGATTCATGTATGATGAGATATCCTTAGTGTTTTGATGCTAATAAAATAATCAATATAACCTAAAAGCCGACAATTTTTTTGATTAAAGTCATAAATGGGGACAAAATTAGGGACATTATATCTTGACATTTGTCCTTATTTATGTTATACTGTTATCGAAATGATTGTTGGAGGTTTAGAATGATTAACTTCGGTTACGAAACTGAGACACTTGAGTTTAAGAAAAGTACGGGAGAAATGCACGATGCAATGAAAGATGTCGTTGCAATATTGAACAAACACGAAAATGGTACACTTTATTTTGGCGTTGCTCCTAATGGAGATGTAAAAGGTTTACAGGTGGTAGAGTCCACTTTGCGTGATGTGTCAAGAGTCGTATTTGAGAGTATAAAACCGCAAATTTATCCGCAAATTCAGAAAATCACCATTGACGGTTGCGATATAATCGAAGTGAAGTTCAACGGAAAAAGTAAACCTTATTCGGCATATGGAAAGTATTACGTCAGAGTTGCCGATGAGAGCCGTGAATTGACGCCAGACGAACTAAAAAAGATGATGCTTTCAAGCGAATATTCCGAACGTTGGGAACAATTTGAAACGGAATACACAATTAAAGACGTTGATGAAGTTTCACTTAAAGATTTTTATAATAGAGCAACGGCTTGCGGAAGACTTTCCGATGACGGATATGATGCAGAAAAATTACTTAACAAACTTTGTTTGTTAAAAAACGGCAAATTAAATAATGCAGGCTATGTGCTTTTTGGAAATAACGGCCCCGTTACTATAAAAATGGCTGTATTCGCAACCGATGAAAAACTTACTTTTTTAGATATAAATAGAACCGAGGATAATATTTTCAGATTGGTTGACACGGCTTTAACGTATATAAAGAAAAATATTCGTTGGCGTGCCGAAATCGGCAATGTAACGAGAGAAGAAATTCCGGAAATTCCACTCAAGGCATTGCGTGAAATCGTGATAAACAGTTTTGCTCACGCTCAATATGGAACTACAACGCAACACGAAATTGATATCCATCCAGGAAAAGTCGTAATATATAATCCCGGTGAATTCCCTACCGAATATTCGCCGGAAGATTTTGTCACGAAAAATCTATCGTCTATAATTCGCAATGAGTTAATTGCAAAAGTGTTGTATTTGTGCCACGATATCGAGTCTTTCGGTAGCGGATTCAGACGTGTATATACACTTTGCAATGAGAATGGCGTTGCTTGTACTTATGAAAAATCGCCAATAGGTTTTTCTTTCATTTTTTTGCGCAACGATCCTAACGCTATAACAAATGTCCCTAAAGTTGACAAAAATGTCCCTATTATTTTGTCAAAAACCGAAAAAGCGGTATTTGAACTTTTGAAAGTGCAACCGAATTTAACCAGAGAAGAGCTTTCAATTGAAATATCCAAAACCGTGAAAACGGTACAGCGAGCACTGGACGGCTTAAAAGCAAAAGGCTTAATTGTGCGTGTTGGCACAAACCGCAGTGGCTATTGGAAAATATGAATTTGGAGGAGGTAGTTAATTTATATGGCGTCTATTATAGATAACAGATCAAAAACAATGCTGGAATCTTTAAAAAACTCTTTAAAGCAAGCAGAAAGCGTAGATATTTTAACGGCATTTTTCTATTTTTCGGGTTTTAATGCACTAGCAGATGAATTAAAAGATAAAAAAATCAGAATTTTAGTTGGAAATACTATTGATCCCGATGCAATAGCCGATCTTTGCAATGCTGTAAAAGATAGTCCAGAAGAAACTCTGGAAACGTATGCCGTGCGCGGATACAATAAGTTGAACAATTCACAAAAGAGAAATCGATATATAGACAGTTTTGTCGGCCTTTTTAATAAGTCGTCGCTCTCAGAGGAATTTGATTCGACAGACAGCCAAAAGGTTTTTAAAATGTTCCTTGATAAAATTGAAAACGGAACGCTTGAAATAAGACTCACCTCTTCTCAAAATCATGCGAAGGCATATATTTTAACAAATAAGCCGGAATATTCGTGTTTTGGAGATCAAAAAGGCGTTGTATTTACCGGTTCATCTAATTTTACATACAATGGGTTACGTGGACAAGGTGAAATGAATGAGAGATTCAGCGATAATGTTAAATATGATGAATACTTTAATAGCTTTGAAGAATTATGGAATGACAGCAAAGCAATCGATGTGTGCATTAAAGACGGCAACGAACACGTGTTTTCGGGCGGCGGGTTTTTGGCGCCTATGGCTATCGGGGCGCTTTCCGAAGACAAAAAACCTTCGGCATGCTTAGCGTGTCGTTCTTGTGAGGCAGTTTGCCCGCAAAACATTAAAATCAGCGAAATGATGAGCGATTTTTCGCAAAAATTGAAATCGGAAAAATGATCGATTTAAATGAGGCTAAGGAAAAATTGCTCGGCGGAGGATATACTTGCGTATTTTATAACGGCGCAAAGTTTTTCACGTTTACGGAGCGCGGAGTAAAACCGCTTGTTTCTTTGCTTGAAAAGGGCGTAGATTGTCGGGACTTTTGCGCTGCGGATAAAATAGTCGGTCGCGCGGCGGCGTTTTTGTACGCTGCGTTAGGGGTCAAAGCGGTATTTGCGTGCGTTATAACCAAATCCGCAATAACTTTGCTAAACGATTTCGGTATTACCGTCGAATACGGCAAAGCGGTCGTTAACGTTATAAACAGACAGGGTAGCGGAATTTGTCCTTTCGATGCAGCTGTTTTAGGGGTAAACGATCTCGATGCGGCGTGCAGGATTATTTGCGAAAAGTCTAAAAAACCAAATTAAAACGAAATTTTTTTACGAAAAAAACGACAAGGTTAGTCTTGCCGTTTTTTTAATAAGCAGGGCTATAAGCCCGTTATTGACGCTTTTTATAATTGCCAATCGATAGGCGCGATTTCGTTTTTTATAAGGAATTCGTTTGTTTTCGAAAAGTGTTTGCAACCGAAAAATCCGTTATACGCGGAAAGGGGCGACGGGTGCGCGCTTTCCAAAACAAGGTGCCGCTTTTCCGTTATCAAACTTTTTTTGTTGCGTGCGTTTCTTCCCCATAAAATGAAAACTACGGGGGTGGGGTGGTTGTTAACGATTTTAATAACTTCGTCGGTAAATTCCGTCCAACCGCAGTTTTGGTGAGAGTTC
>CAYNYV010000020.1:0-24700 GCA_964401515.1 uncultured Christensenella sp. | reverse complement strand
GGACAATATGCGTAAGGAATTATGCATTGCAACGGTAAAAAAAGCATTTACATATAAATTCTTCTCATATACCGCAAAAGGCGGAAAAATGCGCTTAGAACAAAATGCCGAAATCGTCGTTACGGATTTGGAAAGGACGGTATTGGACTGTATCGACCGTATCGACCTTGCCGGTGGGCTTGAAGAACTTGTTACGGCGTTAAACGGTATCACGCATCTTGATGAGCAAACATTATTATCCTATTTGAAAGAGTATAACAAGAAATTCGTTTATAAAAAGGCAGGGTTTTTACTTTCTTTATTGAAGAAAGACCTTTTATCGCAAAACTTCTTTGATATATGTAAACAAAACTGCTCTATAAAATTAGAAGATATAAGCGAAAACAAAAAGATGCCGAGAAAAACGGATAAGTATTGGGGACTTATGTATCCCGAAAAACTTATAAACACGGAGAACTGATATGATAAACCTATCGCAAAAAAACGTAGTTAAAATGGCGAAAGAAACGAACTTTATAAAAGATAACGTTGTTGATATAACAGCAGTTTTGGGAAAATTATTAATGCTGATGAAAATTCATTTTTCGAGCGTTTTGCAACTGTAATTTATGATACTACTCCGGAGAGGGGCAAAAGCTGCAATCCCTCAGTCGCATTCGCGACAGCTCCCTTGCTGTCAAGAGAGCCTTATTTTTTTAAAGCAAACAATAAGATGATAATTGAAAAAGTCTGTCTATAGGTCGATTATCGACCTGTAGACAGACTTTTTTAATAAAATATTTTTGCTAAAGATATAGTTATTAAAGATATAGTTGGTAAGGATAAGTTGTTAGCGATATCCATGCTAAATAATAATTGTTAATGATATAGTTATTAACAATATCCGTATTATCCATATCCTTAGGATAATAGCATTACGGTATGTAATTATAAAGATTCAAGGTATTTAACGACGTCGCCGACCGTATCGAAACTTGCAAGTTTTTCGTCGGGGATTCTTACGCCTTGTTCTTCTTCGATTGTCATCAAAAGTTGTAAAATATCGATAGAATCTGCACCAAGGTCGCCTTTTATCGAAGACTTCATGGTGATTTTTTCTCTGTCTATTCCCAACTCATTTGCAAATAAATCTCTTACTTTTTCAAACATTTTTTTACTCCTTTTTGAATTTTAAATTTTATTTTTTAGCCGATAATCGGCTTATAGACTGACTTTTTAGAATCCCTCAGTCGCATTCGCGACAGCTCCCTTGCTGTCAAGGGAGCCTTATTAGGAATTTGAAATTACATATAATTCACCGACTACGACGGAGATTCTTCTCAATGGTAAGCATTTTGTTAGCTTTGCCTTCCATATGGGGGGTAATCGCCCTTGCCGCCACGGGTGCTTTTAAAAAACGGCAATTAATTTTCGAGCAGGGATGCAATTTTATTGTTTAAGTTTTGGTTTGTCATAGTATAGGCTTGTTCGACGCATTTAAAAAATGCTTTTGCTTTGCTGCTACCGTGACCTTTAACGATAACTTTTTCAAGTCCCAATAAAACGCTGCCGCCGTAATTTTGGTAATTCATGAATTCCTTTTCTTTTTTGACGGTTTTCATCATGAAAAGCGCGCCTATTTTATTCCAAAACGAGCCCATAATATCTTTTTTAAGGCGTTTAAGCATTTCAAGACAAGCGCCTTCGGTGCTTTTAACGAGTACGTTGCCCGAAAACCCGTCGCAAACGACTAAGTCATATTTGCCCGACAAAAGGTCGCGGCTTTCCATATTGCCGACGAAGTTTATGTTTTTGTCGTTTTTCATAAGCGCGTAAGCTTCGCGGCGTAAATCATCGCCCTTTTCTTCTTCGGTTCCGACGTTCAAAAGGGCTACGCGCGGGTTTTCTATTCCGTAAACGCAACTAAGATATGCGCTTGCCATTACGGCGTATTGTCTTAATTGCTCGGCTGAAGCGTCTATATTTGCGCCGCTGTCGGTAATGCCTACGATTCCGCCGTTCATTGTGGGTATTACCGGGCAAAATGCGGGGCGGCGTACGCCGTTTATTCTTCCGATTCTTAAAATGCTCGCTCCGACCAATACGCCCGTAGCACCGCTCGATACAAGCGCTTTTATATCGTCGTTTTCACGCAAGGCTTTTACCGCGCTTATCATCGAAGAATCTTTTTTAAGTCTTACCGCGTCGATAGGCTTGTCGTTGCCCGTTACTTCGTCGGGGGCGTTGACGATTTCAACGCGGTCCGCAGGGTAGTTTTTGTCGCTTAATTTTTCATTTATAACCTTTTCGTCGCCGAAGAAAACGACCGCAAGGTCTTTAAATTTTTCAAGCGCCATAAGGGTGCCTTCTATATTCGCATCGGGACTTTTGTCGCCTCCGAGACAGTCTATTGCTATTTTTATCATTATTATTGTTGTTATCCTTTTCGCTATGGCTTTCTAACGGCTATATCGCCGTTTAGACCGTTTTTTTTGTTAAAACAGAACGCTAAACTTCAAGTTTTTTGACGTAGCAGCGACGTTTTTTGTGTTGAACTGCGTTAAAACGCTTCCAAAGGTTGCGTATCGCAAAATTGTCTTCGAGGTTTAAATTGGTTTCGGCGTACTTGACGCCGTCTTCACGAAGCATTCGCATAAGTCCCGCCGCGATGATTGCCGTTACGCCGCAGTTTAGGTAGTCGGGGTGGACGGCGACTAAGCCAAGGTCTATGACTTCGGGCTTTTTTATTGCTTTTAAAAGTCTGAAAATCGCGGGTAGCGTAAACCGACCTTGGGATTTTTGCACGGCTTTCGCAAGCGAGGGGAAACATATCCCCAAACAAACGATTTTGTTGTCTTCGTTCAAAATGACGACGACGTGTTTTAAGTCGATTATCAACTTGAAGTTTTCAATCATCATTTTTTTCATGCCGTCGGTAAAGGGAACCGTTCCGTAAAGTCCGTCGTAGGCGACGTCTAAAAGTTGAAAAAATCCGTCGCCGTATTTATTTAAAAAGTCGGAAACGTTCGTTGCTTCGCCGATTTTCAAATTGTAACGCTTCATTACGAAGGCTGCCGTTTTTTGCATTTCTTCGTAGCCCTTGTCGGGCGCGTACAGTTTTGATTCTATCCAATCGACTTCCTTAGTATATCCGCTTTTTTCAACGAGCGCTGCATAGTAATCGGCGTTGTATTGTTCTTCGAAAGTGGAAAGTTCGTTGAAACCTTCTATTAAAAGTCCTTCTTTTTCAAGGTCGGAAAACCCGAGCGGTCCGCAAACCGTGTTCATTCCGTTTTTAATGGCGAAATCTTCTACCGCATTAAAAAGGGCAGAGGATACTTCTTCGTCGTTTATAACGTCGTACCTTGTAAACCTTGCGCGCTTTTCGCCCGTTTTTTCGTTGGATGCCTTTTGGATTATAGCCGAAATCCTGCCCGCGGTTTTGCCGTCTTTTTCTGCAAGAAAATATGCCGTTTTGCACGTGTCGTTGTAGACGAAGTTTTTGGAAAAAATCTTTTTTTCGTCGCTATATAGGGGCGGAACGAAATAGGGGTTGTTTTTGTAAAGCCTTAGCGGAAATTGTAAAAATTCCTTTTGTTGGGCTTTGGTTTTTACTTCGATTATTTTGACCATAACGTTTTTAATTATCTTTTCGTGCAGTGGAAACTTACACCGACGCCGTTAGGCCCGCAATGGCTTCCTGCCGTGGGATTGGTGCAGATTATTTCGATTTGAGCCGTCGGATATTTTTGTTGAAGTTTATCTGCTAATTCCTTAGCCATTTCGGGGTAGTCTGTATGACCGACTATTATGCGGTGGTCGCAAACGTTTTCACCGAGTTCGTCAACGTAATTTAAAAGCTTTTGCATTGCTCTTTTTCTGCCGTTTTCTTTGCCGATGTTTATCATTTGACCTTCGGGACTCATATAAATTATCGGGCGTATGCCTAAAAGCGTGCCGAAAGTCGCCGATATACCGCTAACCCTACCGCTACGTCTGAAAAATTTAAGGTCGTCCGCGAAAAAGTATTGGGCAAATTTATTTACTTCCAAAGAAGCCCACGAAAGTATTTCTTCGACCGTTTTGCCGCTTTTCAGCATGTCGCCGATTTCCCTTATAATGTTGTAACTTACAATGGTTATGCCCTTTGTATCGAGCGAGTAAAATTTGCGGTCGGGAAATTCTTTTTCGAGTTCTTCAACCGCTTGGTTCATCGCCTCGAAAGTGCAAGTCATGGCTTTTGAAAAATGTACGTAGAATATGTCGTTTCCGTTTTGGAATTCGGGGCGGAAGTAATTTTTGTATTTTGACACGGAAAGCCCACCCGTCGTGGGGAGTATTCCGTTTCTAAGCCCGTCGTAAAAGCCGTGTAAATCGACTTCGGTATCTTCGTAAGGGAAATAAGTTTTTCCGTCGATAGAGTAGGGCATACTTATTAATTTAAAACCGTATTCCTTGCAAAACGCAGGGGTAACGTCGCAATCGGTGTCTACAAAAACCGTTAACATAATGTATCTCCTTTGTAAAGAAATTTGAGTGAAACTTGCGGCTTACAGCCGTTTTATAGATGATTATTTTTGTAAAAATAGGCGATAACGGGCTTATAGGCGGCTTTTTTATCTTTTTGCCACTAAAAACCGCGGTTATTCGAGTACTATCATATAGTCATAAATCGGTTGTTTGCCGTCGATAAAAATAACTTCCGTGTCGGGGTAGGTGTTTGCAAACTCGTCGCAAAGTTTTCGCGTTGCGTCAAGGTCTGCGTTTTCGCCCGCAAAGACAAGCATTACGCCGTAGTCTTGCGCGTTAAGGCTTTCAACCAATTTTTTAAGGGCAAGGTCTTTATCGTCGCAATCCGCATACACCGAATCGCCGGCAAAGCCGATGTAATCGCCTTGGTTTACCGTTATGCCGTTCATTTGAGCGTTTCTGCTCGCTTTGGAAACAAACCCGGTGACGATGTCGGCGATAACAGATTGAAGTTCTTCTTTTATACTGTCCGTGTCGGAATTCGTATCCATCATGGAAATCGCCGCGTAACCTTCGCCGACGCTGTGGGTTGGGATGATTACTATTTCCGATTTATCGTAAAGTTTCGCCGCTTGCTCGGCAGTTAAAATTACGTTGCCGTTATTAGGGAAAACGAATATTCTGTCTGCGTTTACAAGGTCGAACGCTTTTATTATATCGCCTGCCGACGGGTTCATGCACTGTCCGCCGTCAACTACTTGGTCTACGCCGAGCGCCGTAAAAGTATCTTTTATTCCGACACCAGCAGCCACCGCGACTAATCCCGTTTTTTTACGGGCGTTTGTTTTAAACGAAAGGTGTGTTTTGGCGGCGTTTTCTTCTTTTAACGCGTCGTTTTCCGCCGTCGTTACAGCCGTTTCGTCTTTTTTAGCGGCGTTGTATAAAGTTTCCTGTGCGTTGTTTCCGCGTGCGACGGCTTCCTTGTTTTGGAAGGTCATGTTTTCCATTTTAAAGGTTAAAAACTCGCCGTATTGCTGGGCAAAGTTTATAATTACC
Organism: uncultured Christensenella sp.; assembly: GCA_964401515.1. Lineage (GTDB taxonomy): Bacteria > Bacillota > Clostridia > Christensenellales > Borkfalkiaceae > UBA4636. Next base: position 19,195 of record CAYNYV010000020.1, on the reverse strand, counting down.
GCAGGTGTTTTGGTGTGCACGTGCACTTTCAGAATAGTTCCTTCCGCAAAAGCAACGACCGAATCGCCGTTTCGGGATAAAAAGGCTTTAAAACCTTCTATATCGAAATTATCTACGTCGATTTTGGAACGCTGTAATCTTAATAAAAATTCCGTGCAGTAACCGAATTCGAGAATGCTGTCTTCGGTGAATAGGGAAAAATCTACGTGGGCTTTCTTTTCGGGCTGAATTATTTCTTCGTCGTCGTTAGTCGACAGTCCGCCGTTTAAAGCGTCTAACATACCTTCGAAAATGCACAAAAGCCCCGCGCCGCCGCTGTCGACTACGCCCGCTTCTTTCAAAACGGGTAATAAATCGGGCGTGCGCTCTAACGACCTTGCCATTTCGTCAAGCATATCTTGAAGATATAAGGTAATGCTTTCGCTGTTTTCCGCACGTTTGTTTGCGTAAGTTACGGCATCTTTAAATACGGTTAAAATGGTTCCTTCGACGGGTTCCGACACTGCTTTATAGGCTTCCTTAACGCCTTCCGACATACCGCCTGCAAGGTCTATGACGGAAGCGTGTTCGAATGCCGATAAAACTTTCGTAATCCCTGCGAATATTCTTGACAAAATAACGCCCGAATTGCCGCGTGCGCCCAAAAGCATTCCGTTTGCGGCGGCTTTGGCTTTTTCAGATAAGTTATCGTCGGCGTTTAAAGCGGCGTCTTTACCCGAGCCGAAAGTCATAAGCATATTGTCGCCCGTGTCGCCGTCGGGAATAGGGAATACGTTTAAATCGTTTACTTGTTGACGAAACGCGGCAAGCCTATCCGCGCCGCCTTTTAGCATTGTAGTAAATTCTTTCCCGCCGATTTGGACGACTTCGATGTGATTTTCCTTTGTTTGCATGAAAGCATAACTCCTTTTGGTTGCTTACTTAATAACTTAAATCGACTATATCGGTAATGCTGCACTTTAAAACGTTGCAAATTTTAACGAGTGTAGTTAGTTGTACGCTCTGGTTTTTGCCGAGTTTCGCTATTACCGCCGAACTAAGATGGGTAAGCAACTGTAAATCTTTTTTCTTCATTTTTCGGGAGATAAGCAACTTCCATAGTTTTGCATACGACACACCTGATTTATTTTCTTCCAAGCATTTCATACTCATGTACCTCCCTAAACTCTATCAAATAGTAATTATAGCCGCTATAACCCTTTAAGTCAACAAAATTCGACAATTTTCGTCAAAAAACTTTACAAATGTAAAGATTTTACTGTGTTTTTTGCTTAAAAAAGTTAAATAAGGTAAAAAATTATATGGTTGTTACGACTAAAAAAAGTTGTATTCCGTTTTTAATTATATTGAAAAATTTTTCCTTAAATTCCGATTATGGTAATAAAAAGATTGACACGCTACGATTTATTTGATAAAATTTTGTCGTTCTATGGGGAGTAATCGGCGGGGCTTTTGCCTTGCGGTTAAGCCGTTAGCACGGGTAACGACGGTTACCCCGGTTTAACATCAAACGATAAGACCGTAGACACGTGCTTGTTTATCCGTTAAATTGTTAGCGGCTGAGTTTACGTGTCGCGGTCTTTTTTTACCCCTCGGCGATTCATTTTTTTACCGACCGATAGCGATAAAAATACATATGTAAAATAATTTTTTCGGAGAAAAATATTATGGATTTTTTACTTGAAGCAATTAAGCAAGTTCAAATCGAACACGTCGTTATGTGGCTTATAGGCGGACTTTTAATCTTTTTGGCTATCAAAAAAGATATGGAACCTGCACTACTTTTACCGATGGGGTTCGGCGCCATACTCGTGAATATTCCCATGTCGAACGTTTTAACGACCGAAGACGGAACGGGTATCATCGAATGGCTTTTCAAAATCGGTATCGAGGCTTCCGAAGCGTTACCTATATTATTATTTATAGGTATAGGCGCGATGATAGATTTCGAACCTTTAATAGTCAATCCTAAACTTATGTTTTTGGGCGCATTTGCTCAGCTCGGCATCTTTTTGACGATAATTTTGGCAGGGTTACTTGGTTTTGATATTAACGACGCCGCTGCCATCGGCATTATAGGCGCGGCAGACGGACCTACGTCGATACTCGTCGCACAACAGTTAGGCAGCAATTATATCGCACCCATTATGGTTGTGGCGTATTCGTATATGGCGCTTGTTCCCATTATTCAGCCCGCAGTCGTAAAAACCATTACGACTAAAAAGGAAAGGCTTATTCGTATGGAGTATAAGGGGAAGAAAGTCCCTAAAATAGTCAAGATTTTATTCCCGATAGTCATAACGCTCGTGGCGGGGCTTATCGCGCCGAAGAGTCTTGCTCTTATAGGATTTTTGATGTTCGGCAACCTTTTAAACGAATGCGGCGTTTTAGGCGGTTTAGCCGATACTGCGAAGACAAGTTTAAGTAATCTTATTACTTTACTTTTAGGTATAACCATTGCTTTCCAAATGCAAGCGGAAAACTTTTTAAAATTGGAAACTCTTATGATTATGGGTTTAGGCTTGTTTGCATTCGTTTTCGATACCGTCGGCGGCGTTTTGTGCGCTAAGGTTATGAACCTTTTCTGTAAGGAAAAAATCAACCCCATGATAGGGGCGGCGGGTATATCTGCTTTCCCCATGTCTGCAAGGGTAATACACAAAATGGGGCTTAAGGAAGACCCCGACAACTATTTGTTAATGCACGCGGTCGGTGCGAACGTTTCGGGACAAATCGCTTCCGCTATCGTCGGCGGACTTATTATAGGGCTTGTATTGTAAGGAGAAAAAGGTATGTTGAATTTATTGGTAGTAAATAAGGACACTCTTTTAAAATCGCTCGATATTTTATGGAAAGGGCTTTTAGCTATTTTCGTAGTTGTCGCTATAGTTATTGCGGTTACCTATATTTTGAAATATTTCGTTACGAAAATAGACGAAAGCAAGAAAAAGAATGCCGAAGAAAACGCCCCCGAAAATAGTGAGGATTAGTAGATAGGCTTTATAGTTCTTATTAATATTTAAATAACTTAAAAGTCCGTCTTTTGGTCGAAAATCGACTTATAGACGGACTTTTTTATTTTTTCGAACAAAAAAACTTCGGTCTGCCATTATATAGTAACGAAAAACTGCCGTCTTTGCGGACGGCAGTAAAACGTTACTTATGTAAATTGCTTTTAAATTAATTATGATATTCTACGGTAAGACCTTGTTTAAGTAAATTGATAGTCGTTTTAGCCTTGTAAAGACAAGCAACTTTTCCGTATTTTTCTTCAAGTTCTTCTTCGTAAGCTTCCAACTCGGTTTCTCTGAATTTAAGTTCGTACATTTTTTTAGCTACTTCTTTTGCAAGTTTTTCTGCTTTAGAAAAATTGTATTGTTCGTTATAAACCAATCGAGATGAATTCATTGCCGTAAAATCATAGTATTCGATAGTGGCAATATTGCCTTTAACTTTATATGAAGGACGATAAGCTTTATCGACTTTACCTAAAACGATACGTACTTTTACGTTGGTGTTGTAATCTTTGCAGTAAGAACCGTAGTCGGACGTTTCGGAAGGATCCGATTTGGATACTATCAATAAGTTAGGAAAATAATACTGCAACGAATCGTTGCCGCTTATGTCGACTTCATCATATAATTCGTACTCGTTATCGGAATAGTAGTACTTAAAATCTTTAGTTGAGGTAAGAACCCTTTCTGCGTTGTTTTCTTCTTCATAATCTGCGTCGAGAAGTTCGACTCTTTCTACTTTATACCGGTAGATGGTGTCGTAATCGTTGACGGATTCGATTTTTCCGCTGTAACTGCAAGCAGTCAGTGAAAAGAGCATTACGGTGAGCAACGCTAACGAGGTTGCAATGGCTAATTTTTTCATAGATAATATCTCCTTTTCGTATTTCGACGCGTTTTTGCGACAGTGCGTCTTTTCATTATTCTATCAAAATTTATTCACTTATGCAAGTAAATGCGCATTAATTAGCTTAAAAACAAAAAAATCCTAAAAAACGAAAAAATTTCTCGAAAACGGCGCCAAAATACTTTACAACGCTAAAGTAATGAAGTATAATATCGCTATAAAAACACTTTAGCGAACTAAAGCAGTAAAGTAAAAACGCTTCCGGTGTGCTAAAAGACGAGGAAAAAGATTATGAAAAAACAAATCAAATTATTTTTAAGTATTTTGCTTATTGCGGTAACGCTGACGTCATTCACGGCTTGCGGCAAAGATAAGTCGGAGGTCGTAAACTATCGCACGAAAACGATAACGGTCGCTTATACCGATTACGAACCGATGAATTACACCGAGGACGGCGTTTTTCAAGGTTTCGATACAGAACTTGCGCTAATGACGTTCAATGCGCTCGGATATGAAGTAAGGTTTAAGCTTATCGATTGGTCGAATAAGTACAACGAACTATCTTCTGGAACCGTCGATTGTCTTTGGAACGGTTTTACGGCAAATTCCGACGACGACGGCACGCCGCGTAATCAACTTGTTAACTTTTCCTATTATTATATGCAGAACAAGCAATGCGTCGTTAAAAAGAGCGGTACTGCAAATATTACCGATTTTTCGGGGTTTAGCGGCAAAACGGTTAGTTATGAAGAAGGCTCCGCCGGCGAAGATTTTATAAAATCGGCGGACGGAGCGAGAAAGAAAGCCGTTACGTCTCAAATGGACGCTATAAGAGAAGTCAACGCGGGAACTTGCGAGTACGCAATCGTCGACTTGCTTTTGGCAAGTCGCTTGTGCGGAAAGGGTAATTATAAGTCGCTTGAAATGAACGAAGGACTTGAGACAAGCGTAGAATATTACGCCATAGGTTTTACAAAGACCGACGCAGGCGAAAAATTACGTAACGACGTAAACGTAATGCTTACCGCATTTTCAAAAACGGGGCAACTTAAAGCGCTTGCCGAAAAGTACGGGCTTGAAAAGGCTTACATAGACCTTTCGAATCCGCAAGAAAACGTTTACTAAGTTAAAAATCAATAGTTATTTATCTAACGCTGTTTTTAAACGGCGTTAAATAATGTTCGGACGTAAAAATATAAAAACGCACTCAAAAGGGGTGCATAAGTAGGTTGTAATGGATTTTTTAAGCGTAACAAGTCAACTTTTAGAAGGTTTTTCGGTAACTTGTTTACTGTTTATACTTACACTCGTATTGTCTATGCCGTTAGGGCTTTTGATATCGTTTTGCACGATGAGTAAATTCAAGCCCTTAAAAGCCGTGTTTAAAGTAATAGTTTGGATTATCAGAGGAATACCTTTGATGCTTCAATTATTCGTAATATATTATCTTCCGGGGCTTTTGACAAACGATTCGACGTCCTTTTGGCGGGTTATAGACGATAAGTTCTATTTTAGTTTCGGTCTTGACAACGTGGGTTGTTTCGTTGCCACGCTAATTGCTTTCGTAATAAATTACGCTTGCTATCTGTCGGAAATTTTCCGCGGCGGAATAGAAAGCATAGACGTCGGGCAGTACGAGGCAGGCAAGGTTTTAGGGATGACAAAATCCCAAATCTTTCGTAAGGTTGTTTTGTTGCAAGTAATAAAACGTATCGTTCCGCCTATGAGCAACGAAATCATAACTCTCGTAAAAGACACCGCGCTTTCAAGAGTTATCGGCGTAATCGAGATTATTCGCGTTGCCGAAAAGTTTGCGAGTAAAGCCATTATTTGGCCCTTATTTTACACGGGTGTGTTTTACCTCGTTTTCGTAGGGGTGTTGACGGTTTTGCTCGGCAAACTCGAAAAGAAACTCGATTATTTTAGGGCTTAGGTGGTAAAATGGCATATTTAAAGATTGAAAACTTTAAAAAAAGTTTCGGGCTTACCGAGGCTTTAAAAGGCGTTTCCTTCGACTTAGATAAAGGCGAAGTTTTAAGTATAATCGGTTCGTCGGGATGTGGGAAAACCACTCTTCTTAGGTGTATAAACTTTTTGGAAACCCCCGATGAAGGAAAAATGACGCTTGACGGGATTGTTTTGACCGACGAGCCTTCCGCCGAAAAATGCAGTGAAGAAGCATTGCGACAAAAAAGACTTAATTTCGGACTTGTTTTTCAGTCGTTTAATTTGTTTCCGCAATACAGCGTAATTAAAAACGTTACGTTGGCGCCGCTGCTTATGCACGCCGAGGCTGTAAAAAAATATAAAAAAAGTCTTAAAAGTCAAAAACTAAGCGTCGGCGAAATCAGGCAAAAGGTAAAAGACTTTGACGAAAACGGCAAGGCGAATATTTTGTCGGAAGGGGAAAATTTACTCGAAAAAATCGGGCTTACCGAAAAAACAAACGCTTTTCCGCACCAACTTTCGGGCGGACAGAAGCAAAGGGTTGCAATTGCACGCGCACTTGCGTTGAAACCGAAAATTTTGTGCTTTGACGAGCCGACTTCTGCGCTCGATCCCGAACTTACGGGCGAGGTTTTGAAGGTTATCGGCGAACTTAAACAAAGCGCTGAGGTAACGATGATAATCGTTACGCACGAAATGGAATTCGCAAAAAATATTTCGGACAAGGTGATTTATATGTCGAACGGGCAAATAATCGAAAGCGGAACGCCCGAAAAAGTCTTTTTAAACCCCGAAAATCAGTTGACGAAACAGTTCTTACAAGGTTATAATAATAAAAACGTATGAAGGTGGATTATGAGTAAGTCGTTTATGGTAGGTTGTAAGGACGATGAATTTAACGCTCTTTACGACGCGATTTTGAAATTAGAAACTATCGAGGATTGTCGAGATTTTTTTGAAGACCTTTGCACCGTCAGGGAAATCGAGCAAATGGTACAACGCGTTGCGGCGGCGAAACTTTTATTAAAAGGCGAAACTTACGAAACCGTTATTAAAGAAACCGATATTTCATCGGCTACTTTGTCGCGTGTTTCTAAATGCGTAAAATACGGCAAAGGGTATAAAAAACTTCTTTAAGTTAAAAAGTCGCAAGATTAATAAATATGTTGATTTTTGTCGATAATCGACCTATAGGCCGTTTTTTTAAAAAATTAATATTGTTTTTGTAATTCTATTTTTCACTGTGTAACGGGCTTCCTTGTGAACGGAAGTCCGTTACGTTTATTATGCAAGGCGGTCTTTATTTGTGTAAGTGCGTGTTTATGAATAACTTTTTATAATAGTCGTCTTTGACGATTATAAATTATATATTCCGCAATCGATTTAAAAATTTGCAGAATATTTATTCCGAGATAAAAAAGTACTTGCGTTTAGTGCGGTTGTGTGCTACAATTTATATATATTGAATAATACACGGCAAAATGTGTGGTTCGATATTAAAGAAGCATTGCCCGAATATTCCTTAGTTTCGGTGCTTTCGCGGTGGTATAAATCGAACGATATATTTGTCTGCTAAATAGGCCGTAGAGCCTAAAAATAAAGAAAAAATCAAAAGGGTTAACCCTTTTGCGGTCGTTTCTGACGAACCGACCGCAAATAACCATTAACTGTTATTTTCGCTAATTTTTGCAGAATGGCAAATATTACGACAATACGATTATAAGTAGCTTGAAACGGATGCTTTCTATAACGCAACGTGTTTGCAAAGCGTTACTATTCCCGCAAGCGTAACTTCTATAGGGCAAAATGCTTTCCCAAAATGTACTAAGTTGACGTCGATTGTTGTTCCGTCAAGCGTTACCTCGATAGGTAACAGAACTTTCGGCGAATGGACAAGTGAGCAGACTATTTACTTTGTCGCAAGCGAGGAAACTATCGCGGCTTGGTCGACTGCATGGAAAACAGGTTGCAACGCAAACATAGTCTACGGCTATACGGAAGAATAATCGAGCTTCGATTGCGGCTATTCAAAGCGTAATTCTACGGCGCTAAAACATCGACATTTATTTGTATTGAATATTTACATGAGTTTTGGTGCCGAGCGTCGCGTACTTTTGCGTAAATAGTTGTAGATGTTCTTGTGTGAAACATTGTTCGCGTTGTGTGTTAAATAGTTGCGATATTGTTGTGTACAATGTTATATTTATCGGTTGTAATGACTTTTAAACAGGCTTACGATCGTGCTTACCGCCGAGTGGTTTGAAAACCTCTCGGCGGTGTGTTTTTAGTCGATAACGGGCTTATAGGCTGACTTTTAAGCCTTTTTTATAAAAGAAAACACACATAGTATCAATGAGGTTGTGAAAAGTTTTAGTTTTCTTTTGGCGTATAACGACTATTTACCGCCTGCGACGGAGGCGCTCGCCGCGTACGGCAAACCCTTTGTCAACCTTGGTTGACATTTCTCTTAATAAGGGAATTTCCCTTGTAATAAGGAAATTTCCCTTGCGCAGGGACGCCTTTCAATACCTCTCATATAAGGCGAGCCTTTTTAGATTGCCTCCCGTTTAGGGGAGGTGTCACGCTTGTCGTGACGGAGAGGTCTTGTAGTGATTTTTCGACTACTTGTCGCTTACGGCGGAAAATGCATAGCCCTGTGCGAAAAAGAGTTCGAAATCATCCAAGCGGCGTTTTTTGTATAAAACGCAATAAAAGACGCTCTTAATAGAGATAATTTTTTACGCCTAAACGATTACGAATTATATTACAAATCATATATGGTTACGCGTACGCGCATGCTAGCGCGTACGTGCGCGCGGCGCTTTTTAATCTCGTTTGCAAAAGTGTCTTATAGATAAAACATAAAAAACGCTTGTCTTTTGCTTTAGCTGTTTATCGATTAATTCATTCAAAGGATGTTTTTAAATTTATAACGAGTGTTTGTATTACGCGTTCGGGTTTTAAAAAACAATTTCTCAAAATTGTCCGTTTAATACGTACGCGTGTTGCTTCGATACGGCTTTTGGGGATAGTTTTTCCGCTGAAAAATCCCTATGTTTGTTTTTGACGTAAAAACGCTTGTTTACCGATTATAAAGAAAAATTTTACTTTGTCTTTTTGCAGGTCGGGGTTCGACAAGAGGTGTTTTTACTCGAAAAATCGGCGGTTTGTTTTTGAAATACGAGCATTTGTTTGCGGCGAATTATTAATTAAACAAAAAAATTTTTTTATAAACCGAGAGACAATAACTTCAAAAACGCCGATAATAAGCGTAATTTTGCTAAATTTTCGATTTTGGCGGTAAAAAAATATTTTCACACAAATTTAACAAATCGGGAAAAATCGTTTGACAGTACGCGCGTATAATGATATAATCGATTACATTAAAAGTTCGTGTGTAATTTTTATGTTCCAAATAATTTCTATTAAGGAGGCTAACATGAACACGAAAAGATTTGGTTTGTTACTACTCTCGCTCGTTATGGTTTTTGCGCTTTGCGCATTCACGGCGTGCAAGGGCGAAGGCGGCGTAGGCGGTAACACAAACTACACCCCCGGTGCGGAAGTAGGCAGTTACTATTGCGTTGTAGACGGAAACGACGCTACGCTTACCATTTCGCAAAACGGCGCAGTAACGCTTAAACTCGCTAAAGAAGAGTTAAGCGGTACGTGCACTAAAGACGAAGCCAACCAAAACGAACTCACGATAGCGTTCGGCGACGGTCTTTTTGCAAACGCCACATATAACAACAACGTATTGACGTTTTTGTTTAGAGCCAACGAATACAGGTTCTTAAGAGACGTCAATTACACCGTTACCTTTGACAGTATGGGCGGAAGCGCCGTTGCTGCTTTGACCGTACGTAACGGCAAAACGGCACAAGCACCCGCTCAACCTACCAAAGAAGGTATGACTTTCTCCGGTTGGTATAGGGATAAAAAGTTTACGACTCCTTTCCAATTCGGCGCAGAACCCATTAGCGGCGACATTACGCTTTATGCATACTTTGTCGCAAGCGCCGGTAGCGAAGTTGACGTTAACTTTTACCTTAACTATGAAGGTGCCGCCGCGATAGAACCGCAAAAGACGGTCGGCGGCGTTGCGCAACTTCCCCAAGATCCCGTAAGAACCGATTATACCTTTATGGGTTGGTACGTCAGCCAATATAACGACGCCGATAAACTTGCCTACAAGTATGACGGTCAATCGCTTTACGAACCCACTTCGCTTTATGCGGTATGGGGCAAATCGGCAACGGATGTTCTTGCGGTATCGGTTGACGGCGACAACGTTTCTTGGACGGATCTCGGGTTAGGTACTTACGCCCTGTACGTTTATCGTACGGAAAGTAGCCAACTCACCGACGGCACAACAAAGAAAGACTTGGTAGACAGCCGGTCCGTACAAAACGCGACTTCTTGCCAATACGATTTCTCTAAATTGAGCGCAGGCGAATACGAAGTAAGCGTTAGTAAGAGCGGTAAGCAAGGTTCTGCTTTCTTCAAGAACAAAGCGCTTGCAAAGGTTTCGTTATTCCAAACGACAAACGGCACGGCATTGTCCTTTAACGCCGTACCCGGCGCGGAAGAATATCTTCTCGAAATCAACTGCGGTAACAAATATCACAATCACGCCGCATTATCTTTAGGCACGTCCACGACCTATAACTTCGCAAACTGCGATATGCAAAAGGGAGGCATTACCTTTACCGTAACGGCTAAGAGGGAAGGTTATCTTTCTTCCGTTTCCGCCGTTTACGTTTTTGAACAAGGTCTTTCCGAAGTTGACAACCTTAAAGTAGGCGAAAACGGCGTATTAACTTGGGATTCCGTCGACAAAGCCGAACTCTACAAAGTTACGGTTACGCTCGGCGCAAGCGTTGAAACTTATTACGTTACCGAAACTAATTTCTCCTTAGCGACTTTAGCCGAAGGCGAATACAAATTTGCCGTTACGGCGGTAGCGGATACCTATTATTCGTCCGAAGCGACGGAACTTGACTATGCTAAGCAAAACCCCGCGGCACCTCTTAATTTAAGACTTAACGGCAGAAAGTTGGAATGGAATGCCGTTGACGGCGCGGAATCCTATAAAGTAACGGTTGACGGTAAAGTTATCGGTACGACCGCTCAAACGAGTTACAATCTTATGTCGAGCGATTTCAACGACTCCTGCGTGGTTTCGGTAAGCGCGGTAAAGGGTGCGTTCGAATCTTTCTCTTCGGCGGCGGTTAAAGTTATCGACATTACAAAATTCGATAATTCGTCCTTAACTTACAAAAACGGCGTCGTATATTGGGACGACGTTTTCGGCGCGACCAAGTATCAAGTCGAAATGGGCAGTTACAAGGAAGTCCTCGGTATGGACGGAAGCGAAGTTCATAGCGTTGACTTAAACGAACATATTAAGGCAAGCGGCGAATACACCGTAAAAGTTACCGCTTTCACGGGTGCGGTAAGTCTTTCCGCTCAACTTGAATTCGCGGTATACAGTTTACAGTTCGAACCTAATAAAGGTACGACTGCGCAAACTATGTACCTTGCCGAGGGCGACGAATTAAGATTCCCCGAAAGCAAAAAAGGCGGTTACGATTTTATCGGTTGGTACAACACGGTAGACGGCGCAGCCTCCAACGGTAAGCGTTACACCGACGGTACTTTCGATTACAAATCCGATATGATCGTTTATGCCGGTTGGACGCCTAAGGCTTATGAAGTTAACTTGTCTTGGAAAGACGGCGAAACCCAGCACACCGAAAAACAAACGGTATATTACAAAGAAAACTACACTCTCCCCGTACCCGAAGTAACTATGCCCGGCTACGCTTTCGAGGGTTGGTACAGCGGTTCTTTGAAGATGACCAACGAATTAGGCGAGTCCCTTATGGCTTACAACTCGACTAACTCGTCTTCTTACACGGCAACTATCGTTCAAGTACTCGAATTCGAATTAACTACGCAAAAAGACGGCTATGCCGTATCTGCAACGGATAAGATTAAGTACGTAAAAGAAGTAACTATCCCTGCCGTGTATAACGGACTTCCCGTAACGGAAATTCGCTCCGACGCATTTTCGGGCGCTAGCAGTTTGGTTGTCGTCAATATTCCCGACACCGTGCAAATGATCGCCGAAGGTACAAAGGGTATCGACGATACGGGTTCTGCTTTCAGAAGCATGTGGTATCTTGCCGAACTCAACGTTTACGAAGCGGTTTCCGAAGAAGTAACCCTTAAAAAAGGCGGTTATACTTCTGTTGACGGCGTAATTTACGCTAAAAACAAAGATACCGACGCTATCGAAAGATTGGCTATTTGTCCTAAGGATAAAGCCGGTGAATTGGTAATCCCCGAAGGTGTTACATTCGTTGCTTCTTACAGCATAAAAAGCACCGATATTACTTCGGTTGTTCTTCCTTCGACCATTGAAGTAGTTCACCCTTACGCTTTCGATAGCAACTCCAAGTTAGTATCGATTAAGTTTGCCGATACCCCGGAAGGTCAGGAAGTTAAAAATCTTACCTTTGACGATTTGGCTATTTATAATTCGGGCAACTTGCTCGAAATAACTTTCCCCGATCGTATGGAAACCTTTAACCCTGCGATGTTCCGTAGCTGCTCCAAACTCGTTAAAATCGAGTTCTCGGCAAACAATGCGAAATACTCGTCGCTCGACGGTATCGTCGTAAACAAGGAAGAAGACACTATTATTTACTTCCCCACAGGTAGATCCGGCGAATTCGTCGTTCCCGATAAGATTACAAAAATCGGCGACAACGCTTTCTGGACAAAGATCGCAAACCCCGACGAAAATACTAACGCTACGACTCCGTATTATTACAATAGGTGTACTAAGTTAACCAAACTCGTTTTCCATAGCGGCGTAACTTATATCGGCGAAAACGCATTCCGCGGTTTCTCCAGCGGCATTGGTAACGGCAGCGGCGTTAAGGAAATAATCTTCGAAGGCACTAAGGAAAGTCCCGATTTAACTATCGCTAAATGCGCTTTCTATGAAGTTTTTGCTAGGAGTAACAGCGCTGTAGAAGATTGGTTCGCCGAAGTTACCCTTCCCGCAAACCTTGTGAAACTCGGCGAAAGTGCTTTCGGTTACAACGACAAGTTGACAAAAGTCACGGTTGAGTCTGTCAAATGCGACGGTTTTGCAAGCGGCGCTTTTGCTCGTCTTGCCGACGAAGGTTACGGTTTGCAAGCTAGCAGATATACCATAACCGATCTTCACATCGGTGCCGATACCGGTATGGTGGAATTTGCCTCCGTATTCGGCAATAAATTACAAAACGTATACGTTGATCCCGATAACGTTTACTACACCGTCGGCGAACAAGATCAAGTCGTTTACGATAAAGACGTTACGAGGATAGTATTCGTTCCCGTCGAAAAAGAAGGCGAATACGTAACGCCCGCAACCGTTACGACGATCGGCGCGGACGCCTTTAACGGCAGAAAGCTGCTTACAAAAATAACCGTCGGTAAAAACGTAACGACGATAGGCGACAGCGCGTTTGCTTACTGTTCCGGTTTAACGGAAATCCTTTTCGAAGCAGGAAGGGCGGAAAACCTTACTTTCGGTTCCAACGTGTTCTACGATTGCGCTAAATTGACGGAAATTACCTTGCCCGAAACCACCGTTGAAATCGGTAGTATGTTGTTCGCTTCCTGCGATGAACTTTTAGTCGTTAACCTTCCCGCATCGTTAGCGGAAATAGTTCCGCTTTATAACGCGTCCGTTAAGGAAGATATAGTTACTTTATTCGACGCAAGCGCTAAAAAGTTGGCTGAAATCAACGTTGACGAAAATAACAAAAAGTTTGCTTCGATTGACGGCGTTCTTTATCAAAAAGACGATAGCGGCGTAATCGCAACCCTTATTTGCGTACCTGTCGGTTATACGGCAAATGACGGCGTTATCGACGTACCTAACACCGTAACTAAATTTGCGGCGAGGGCTTTAGCGTATTGCACCGCCAAAAAACTTAAATTTAGCCAAGGCATATTGGAAGGCAATACCTTAACTTTCGGCGAACAAGTATTCGCCAACAGTAAGTTGGAAGAAGTAGACCTACCTTACGGTCTTACCGAAGTCACCGACGCGATGTTCCGTGAGTGTAAGAGTCTTATCACTGTCGGTATTCCCGATACCGTAACGAGAATCGGCGAACAGGCATTTTATATGTGTTATTCTTTGGAATACGTAACGATTCCTAACAGTGTGGAAACAATTGACAAAGACGCTTTTAGATCTTGTACAAAGCTACACACCGTTACTTTCGAAGAAGGTAACGACACGCTCCCGTTGACGTTAGCACACGGAGAGAGGCATTCGCAAAGTGGCGGTCCCTATTATTATACGGGCGTCTTTACCGGCACTGCGATAACGGAACTTGTTTTCCCTGCGAGGACTGCTTCCATCGGCGATTACGTCGTCGGTACCGAAAGTGACAACGACGGCCATTCGTCGAAAGGTAATAAAACGCTTGAAAGAGTCGTAATTCCTTCCACGATAACTTATCTCGGTCAACGCGCTTTTGCGGATTGTTCCGCATTAAAGGCCGTTGAATTCAGCGGCGACGGCGTATCTAATCTCGAAGACGACGTCAGGACTATAGAGAATCAAACCGGTTCTTACGCCAAAAGTGCAAAAGCTTTCCATGAAACTTTCTACGGCTGCACAAGCCTCGAAACCGTTGTTAATTTACCCGAAACGTCAAAAGCGGAAGGGTATTCCATGTATGCGGCGTTTAGAAATACTGCGTTAAAATCCGTTGAAATCCCCGCTACGGTGGCTAATTTATACAATACCTTCACGTCTTGTAAAAAATTGACTACGGTAACCTTTAGGGAAAACAGTCAGCTTAAAGTTTTAACTACCACCTTTAAAGATTGCGAATCTTTAGCGGCAATCACGTTACCCGAAGCTTTGCAATCGATAGGTAGCGGCGGTAAAACCGTTTCTTCCACCGACCCGACGCAAGGCAACGCTACGTTCCAAAATTGTAAATCGCTTAAATCGATAGTTATACCTAAAACGGTAAAGACGATTGGCGGCAGTGCGTTTAACGGCTGTACTAATTTGGCGGATATTACCTTCGAAACTTATGCCGACGGCGATAATGCGGGCAAGTGCGACTTAGAAGAAATTCAACATAAGGCGTTTGCGGGAACTGCGATTTCCACCTTTGAATTTCCGCTTACTACTTCGTCGTCTTGCTTGACGCTCGGTCAGGGTACGACGGTAATTCTCGACAAAGGAAGACTTTTCCAAAATTGTCCTAATTTAACCGAAGTTATACTTTCCGACTCCGTTGACAACTTCGAATTGGTTTTCGAAGGTTGCGACGCTACGATTAACACGAGTAAGAGCGCTAACTTTTCGACTAAAGAAGATAAACCTTTCATCTACAATAAAGACGGCACTATCATTAAGTATATTTTCCAGACGTTGCCTTCCGGCAAACTCGTTATCGAAGAAGGCGTTAAGGAAATCGAAGCTAACGTATTTAAAGAACAACAAGGTATTACCGAACTCGTCTTGCCCTACACTTTGCAAAAACTCGGCGAATCTGCTTTCGAAGGTTGTAAAAATTTGACTAAGGTCACTTTTGAAAACACTGTACTTCATCCGAGTGAATTCGTCGCAACGACGACAAGAAGCTCTAAAGGCGTGGTCCAAGCCGGCAGCGGTTTAGGAAAAAGCGTATTCAAAAACTGCGTTGCGCTCGAAAGCGTAGAACTCCCCGACGTTAAAACCTTCCAATACATTTCGCAATACATGTTCTACAATACGGCGTTAAAGTCGATAACGGTACCTAAGGCTGTACAATTAATCGACAGTTACGCTTTCCAATATTGCTACGATTTAGCAGAGGTTAATTTACCTGCCGACGGTCAGTTGGAAGCAATCGGTACTTGTACGTTTATCGGGGCTTGTTTCGAAACCATATCAATCCCCGCAAGCGTTAAGACGATAGGTAGCAGTGCTTTCTTAGGTAATTCGAACTTAAAGGAAGTAACCTTCTTAAAAGATTCCGAAGGCCATACCAAATTAACCGAATTAGGAGCCAACTTATTTGGTTCCTCTTCAGCAACAAACACCCCTTGCACCGCTCTTGAAAGTATCGTTGTACCTAAATCGGTAACTAAACTCGGCGCTTCGGCATTTTTAGGTTGTACATCTCTTAAATCGGTAATTTTCGAAGAAGATTGTTCGATTATGGATATCGGCGCAAGTACGTTTTTAGGCACGGCGATTACAAGTATAACGCTTCCGTCGAAAGTTGCGACCATAGGCGCTTCGGCATTCCAAGATTGTACTTTGCTCGAATCTTTCACCGTTCCCGAAAATGTCGTTAAACTTAACAACTTGACGTTTATGAACTGTACGTCGCTTAAAACGGTTACGCTTCACGATAACATCGAAACGATGGGTAATTTCTTATTTGCGAACTGCTCGTCGTTAAAAGAAATAACGATGCCTAAGAACTTGAAGATACTAAACGCAGCAAACACAAAGTACGTGTTCACCGGTTGTACGAGCCTCGAAACGGTTACCTTCCACAAGGATTCCGTACTTACAAACCTTGGTCAATACATGTTTGCAAATCACGTATACGAATCTTCTTATAAGTGGGATGCCGACGGTTGTACCGCGCTTACCACGATCACTATCCCCGATAGCGTAGTTACCTTGGGTACCGGTACCTTCCGCGGTTGTACAAACTTAGCGACCGTTAAATTCGGCGATAATTCCGGATTAAAGAACTTGGGAACTTATACGTTCCAAAACTCCGGCCTCGAAACCATAACGGTACCTGCAGGCGTCGTATATTTGGGTACTTTCAGCATTAATACTAAGACGGGTGTCGTAACAACGACAACGAGTAATCTTTCCGCCACTACGAGCGTATATACTTTCGACGGTTGTAAAAATCTTACGAGCGTTAAATTCTTAGGTTCGGTTACCCATATCGGTGCATACGCGTTTAACGGATGTACTTCGCTTGAAATCGATCTTCCCGCAAAGACTAACCTAATCGGTAACTTCGCTTTTGCAAATACCGCTTCTACGACCTTTACCATTCCTTCTACTTTGGCAACGGTAGGCGACGGTGCGTTTGCCAATAACGCTAAACTTACAAGCTTCACGTCCAACAGTACTAAATTCATCGTTGACGAAGCCACAGGTGCGCTCGTTCAAAAATCTGGTACGAAACTCCTTTGTTATCCCGCGGGCTTGTCCGGCGACAAAGGCGCGTTAACTATTCCGAAAGACGTTACGATAGGCTCGTATGCTTTCGCCGGTTGCTCGCTTATCACTTCGATAACGCTTCCCGACAGCACTACGACGATACCTAACTATGCTTTCGCAGGCGCAACGGGGCTTAAAAAGTTCACCGTGCCTAAGGGCGTAACTAAACTCGGCACGTCGTATTCGGCTGGTAACGTATTCGACGGATGTACCGCACTTGAAGAAGTCGAAATTTTAGGCAACCTTACCATACTCGGCGGCTATACTTTCCGTAACTGCTCGTCGCTAAAGTCCTTCGATATCCCCAAAACCGTTACTACCGTCGGCGAAGGTATTTTCGCAGGTAGCGGATTAACTGAGTTTACGTTTGAGCAAGACGTTTCATATTACGGCGGAACTTTAGCAAAATCGATGTTTGCGGGTAGCGACATCACAAAAGTTGTTATTAAGAAAAATATTTCCGCGTACACGTTCGCTAACTGTGAAAAGCTAACCGAAGTTGTTATCGAAGAAGGCGTTACGTCGATTCCCAATTACGCATTCTTGAATTGTACTTCGTTGAAATCGATAACTTTACCTTCGACAGTAACAACCGTCAGTAACTATGCTTTCCAAGGTTGTACGGCACTTGAATCTGTTGTTTTCGAAACGGATACCGATGGAGAAGGGGCTCTTAAAGGCGTTACGTCAATAGGACAATATGCCTTTGAAGGCACGACTAAACTCTCGTCGGTTACTTTCCCGGAAACACTTACGAAGATTGACAAATTCGCATTTAGCAATAGTGGACTAGTTGCAGTAACCACGCCTAAGTCGCTTACCGCTCTTAACGAGGGTGCATTTAAAGGTTGCTCAAGCTTAGTCAACGTCGTCATCAGTGAAGGAATTGTAACGATAGGGGCAAGTGTTTTTGAGGCTTGCACAAAACTTGTGTCAATATCGTTGCCGTCTTCCATAACGACTTTATCTTACAAATGCTTTAAGGATTGTACATCCCTTAGCGAGATATCGTTGCCGTCCGGATTAATCAATGTAGGATACGAAATGTTTATGAATTGTACTTCGATTAAGAAGATTGTGTTTGTTACCCCGTTAACTAATACCTGTAATAAAGCTCGTCTGTTCAAAGGATGGACATCGGAACAAACTATTTGTTTTAAATTTAGCCAAGACTTAGCCAACGAATGGACGACTGTTGATTGGACTGACGGCTGTAATGCGACAATCGTTTGGGATTACACCGAAGAATAATTGTTTAATTTTTGGTGTATCTAAATCGGTCGGAACGCTTCTCGGAATAAATTCTGCAAAGTAAAGACCGTTTTGGATTGCGAAGGAGAATATGTTTGCTCGTTTGTTAAATCTCAAACCAAACACAACGTTCAACGTATAGACGTTGACGTACAAAGTGACCAAGTAAGTCGTTTTTAACGACCTTAGGGCCGACGCGAATTTTCGCGTCGGCTCTTCTTTTTATCCGTTGTGCAAGGGCATTTTTCTCATTTTTTAGGCTCCCTTGACGGCATGGGCGCTGTCGCGTAGCGACTGAGAGGTCGTGATGTATAGCGGAAAGAGTATACGAAGACCTCTCCGTCAACTTCGTTGCCACCTTTGCTCGTCGCAGACGGTGATGGGTGTTGTTTGAGTAACCGAAAAAAAGTCGAAAGTTAATCTATAAGACTGTTATCGAAGAAATTAGCGATGACAACCCTTTCGGCACTACGTGCCACTTTCCCTTGCACAGGGACAGCATACAAGAAATTAGTTTAAAAAAGTAAGGCTCGCCTCATAGGAGAGCTGTCGCGTAGCGACTGAGAGGTCGTGATGTATGACAGAAAGAGAATACGAGGACCGCTCCGTCAACTTCGTTGCCACCTTTGCTCGCCGCACACGGCAATCCTCTTGTCGCGTTGCGACATTCCCCTTATAAAGGGGATTTCCTAAATGAGAGGCAGAGAAAGGCGCTCTTGTGCAAGGAAAGTTTGAAAAAAAGAAAGTTTTGCTGTGTAAAGGCAGTTTAAAAAAGCGCAAGGCTTCCCCTTATAAAGGGGATTAAATGAGAGACTAAATGGAATGGTATCATAAAATTACAGTTGCAAAACCCTCAAAAAATGATATAAT
>CAYNYV010000019.1:6346-25241 GCA_964401515.1 uncultured Christensenella sp. | reverse complement strand
ATTATATCATTTTTTGAGGGTTTTGCAACTGTAATTTTATGATACCATTCCATAAATTTTGTCTCGCTTTCATGCCCGTGCGGCAAACGACAAGAGCATTTGTCGTTTGGTCGGCTTGCCTTTTGTATTAACTCACTTTTTCTTTTGCAAGCCGACTTCCTGCCCGTTCGACTCCCTCTTTTATTACAAAAAAGGGGTTCGGCACGGGCAAATCCGTACCGAAACCCCTTGGTGGAACTGGAGGGAGTCGAACCCTCGTCTTGAAAAAGAACCGAACGAGTTTCTACATACTTATTCTTGCGTTAATCTCTTTCGTAAAAGGCGACAAGACTCCCCTTTTACACCGTATATTGCTAAATACCGATTTACCGCCGCAATAAAAACGGTAAACGGTTAGCCGTCAAAATGATGCCTTATATAACGCCGACGGCGAACGCTACTAAGACAGGCGCTTTTAATTAAGCAGCCAAAGCTAATTGATTATTATCAGCATTTAATTTTAAAATTTCCGTTTTAACGAAGTCGAGCCTTCGATATGCTTATATCGTCCCTTTCTAATGCAGTCGAATCCGGTACAGCCCCGTAAAGCGTGAAAACACGCTTTTGTTTTACAAAAAGTTGACCTATAGGTCGATTATCCGACTATTTTAGTAAGTAAGTTTTCTAAAACTACCGTCCTTTTTATGTATCATAATACTGCCTTCTTGGTTGTCGGCGACCTTTTTGGCATAATCTATGGCTTCTTGTTGAGTTTTGAAAAGTTTTAAAGCTTTTTCGGCACCCTCTGCTTTTACTTGCCACATATTATCGTCGGCACGTTGCGCTATATGATACTTTTTAGCGGTAGGCTTTTTTACCGCCGCAGATTTTTCGACAAGTGCCGCAGCAGACTTTTTCGGGGTAATTTCGGCGGACTTACCGACGGTTTTGTCCGCAACCGGTTTTACAGAATCCTTTTTGTCAAGCGTTTTTGCCGTTTTGATTTCCTCTTTTTTAGTTGTCTTAGTTGCCATATTTAATCCCTCTTTTATCGTTTATTCGTATCGGCGAAAGCCGAAAAATCACAAGCATTTTTTAATTTCGCGCGCGGTCGCCCTTTCAATGTCGCGATTTTGCAAAGTTTCCTTTTTATCGTAAGTATGCTTGCCTTTGCAAAGGCCGATTTCGACTTTTATAAGCGAACCTTGCAAATAAACTTTAAGCGGCACGACGGTGTAACCTTTTTCCTGAACTTTAGAAAAAAGCTTGTTAATTTCGCGCTTGTGAAGAAGAAGCCGTCTGTCGCGTTTTGCTTCCTTTATATTATATGCTCCCGCCATTTTGTAAACAGCAATATGCATATTTTTTATAAACACGCTCCCCTTATAAAAAGAACAAAAACTGTCTTTTAACGAAACGTTTCCTAAGCGCACGGATTTTACTTCTCCTCCGTCCAAGGAAATACCCGCCTCAAAAGAATCTTCTATAAAATACTCGAACCGAGCGGCTTTATTTTCGGTAATTACTTTCATTTATTTAATTCTACCATATTTTTTCTTATTTTGCAAGCCCGTTAGATAAAAAGCGGGCATAAATTGCGCTTTTCTTTCGGCAATATCCACGCCGACGACTACGATATCAATTTGGTCGCCGAGTTTGTAACTTTTCTTTTTCGACGTTAAACTGAAAGTCGTTTCGTCGTAATCGAAGTTCCCCGCAAGAAGTTCTATCGGAATAAAACCTTCGCAAGTGTTTTCAAGTTCGACGAAAAGTCCGTGTTGGGTAACTCCGCTAATTATCCCCGAAAACTCGTAATCTATATAATTTTCGAGATACTTAACCTTGTACAAATCGTCGACAGCCCTTTCCGCTTCGTCGGCACGGCGTTCGTTTTGTGTGCATTTTTGCGCTAATTCATATAAAAAGTCGCCGTATAGGTCGATTATCGAGCCGACTTCGCCACGTAACACCGCCTTTAAGATTCTGTGAACGACAAGGTCGGGATATCTACGTATGGGTGAAGTAAAATGGCAGTAACATTTAGACGCTAACCCGAAATGTCCGACGTTTTCACTCGAATAAACGGCTTTTTTCATAGATCTTAACATCGCCCTGTTAACGACGGCGAATTTCGACGTATCTTTTAAATCTTCCAAAATTCGTTGATAGTCGGTAGAGAACAATTCGTCACGTCGCCAAGAAACATTAATACCCAAAGCCTTCAAAAAATTTTTAAACGCAAGCGTTTTTTCCTTGTCGGGCTTTTCGTGAATACGGTAAACGCAGGGAAGCGAGGCATAATACAAATACTCGGCGACAAGTTCGTTGGCGGTTATCATAAACTGCTCGATAATGCGCGTAGAGTCGGTCGCTTTGTGTAAGCTAACCTTAATCTCCTTTCCGTCAAAGGATACGTCGCCTTCTTTAACCGACAAATCGATATATCCGCTTTGCTCGCGTTTTAACTCCAAAACGTTTTTGAGTTCAAGCATTTTTTTCAACGTATCTGCTACGTCTTCGTATGTTTTTATAAGAGCCTCGTCGCCGTCCAAAATACGTTGGACTTTATCATAAGTCAGCCTATAAGCCGATTTAACGTAACTTTCGTGAAAGCTTCGGTCGATTATATTACCCTCTTTATCGATAACGGCGAACACCGACACGGTAAGGCGAATATTACCTTCCGACAAGGAACAAATTCCGTTTGAAAGTTCAAACGGCAACATCGGCACGACTTTGTCGGGGAAATATGCGCTTGTCCCCCTTTTATACGCTTCTTTATCGATTTCGGAATCATAAGTAACGTATTCTGAAACGTCGGCGATATGAACGCCTAAAACATAGTTGCCGACATCGTCAAACTCTAAAGACACGGCGTCGTCGTAGTCCCTCGCGTCGTCGCCGTCTATCGTAAAAATAAGTTTGTCGGTAAGATTAAGTCGGTCTATAAGCCGATTATCGGCTACTTTTTGTTCAACCGAACTTGCTGCGGATTTTACTTTTTCAGAGAAATCCTCATTAAAACCGCAATTATATAATATGGCGTTTTCCTCGGCGGAAAGTTCGAACTGTCTACCAAGCAAAGCGACGATTTTACCTTGAGGGCAAGCCTTTTTCGGGAAAGAAGTTATTTCGACGAAAATTTTATCGCCGACGACGGGAGCATAACCGCCTAAATCGGTAAGTAAAATATCGGATAAATATTTTGGCTCGTCGGGGCGAAGATAGGAAAAAGCGCCCTCTGTAAAATAAATGCCCGCAAGGCGTGTTACGGTGTGTTCCAAAACCTTTAAAACGATAGCGGCGTCGCGTTTGCCGCCGTTTCCGTCGATTACGGCGCATTCGCACTTATCGCCGTGCAGCGCATACCCCATATTTTCCCGCGATATATAATAATCGCCGTTATCGGTAATTAAAAAGCCGAAACCGCGCTCGTTTGCGCGTATAACGCCGATAACCGTTTGTGCCTTTTGCCTTTCGGACGGATTTTTAAGCTTTTCGAATTTAGAAAGTTTATATACGCCCCTATCGAAATAAATCACGTTTGCGCGTTTTAAAGCGGATAAAACGCTACGCAAAAGCCTGACGTCGCCCTCTGTTACGGCGCCGACTTCTTTGCAGAGTTCCGAAAACCCGATATCTTTATAAGTTCCGTCACGGAACTTTTTCGCAACACGTGATTGTAAAGACATATAAACCGCTCTTTTTAATAAATTTTATTCGACAAAAATAAAAACGGCCACTTGAATAAGCAGCCGTATAAATTCTTTTAAGCGTAATTTTTAACACTCAACCTAATTAGCCTTTACAAAGCGCAGAAACGCTTTAACAAAAACTTTTAACCAACTTTAAGGAATACTTGGATAAGCAAGAAAGCAATCATCAAAACCGCCATAACGGCAATGCAGATGTAAGTCAACTTTCTTAACTTGCTTTCGAGAGTTTTACCCTTATCTTTGTTGTAAAAAGTTTCGGCGTTAGAACCGAGTGCGCTTATACCGTTAGAATTACCGGGCTGAATCAAAACAACGATGATTACGAAAATTGCACATAAGAGAGCAACTACGATAGTACCGATTGAAAGACCTGCATATAGCGCGTACGGGACCGCTAACAAATTTGTCAACATATTTATATTCTCCGTGATAGTATTTTCAAAATGCTAAACAATTATAGCACACAATCAAGGTTTTTACAAGCGTTTTTTGCAAAAAAAACATATTTTAGCAATCAAAATTGATTTTTAACTCGTTTTATTTGTTAATTAACGATTTCCCCGTCATTTCGGAAGGTACTTCCGCGCCTAAAACTTCCAAAAGTGTGGGTGCGATATCCGCCAAAATTCCGCCGTCGCGCAAAGTTTTCCCGACATATTTGTCTGAAACAAGTATAAACGGAACGGGATTTGTAGTGTGTGCGGTAAAAGGCTCGCCGTTTTCGGCAATCATCATATCGGCATTGCCGTGGTCTGCCGTAACCAAAGTCGCGCCGCCCTTAGAAGCTATAGCGTCGATAACTTGTTGAACGCAGTTTTCGACCGTATTAACGGCGTCAACCGCCGCTTGTAAAACGCCGGTGTGTCCTACCATATCGCAGTTTGCGAAATTCAAAATGATAACGTCGAACTTATCCGTGGCGATTTCTTCCAAAACCTTAGAGGTAACTTCGTTCGCGCTCATGTCGGGTTTAAGGTCATAAGTCGCAACCTTGGGGGAAGGAATCAAATCGCGGTATTCGTTTTCGTTGGGGGCTTCTACACCGCCGTTAAAGAAGAAAGTTACGTGGGCGTATTTTTCGGTTTCGGCGATTCTTAATTGAGTGTAACCTTTTTTGGAAAGGTATTCGCCGAGCGTGTTATCCAAACTTACCGGTTTAAACGCGATATGAACGTTTGCAAACGTCGCGTCGTAGCGAGTAAAGCATACGTAGTAAGGATTCAAAAATCCCGTTTTTCTTTCAAAACCGCTAAATTCCTTTTCGGAAAAAGCGCGGGTGATTTCCCTTGCGCGGTCGGGGCGGAAATCGTAAAATACGATAGAATCTCCTTCCTTTATAAGCCCGACGGGCTTACCGTTTTCGTAAACGTTGGTCGGCAACACGAATTCGTCGGTAACGCCGCTGCTATAACTTTCGTTAACCGCCGCAACGGGATCAACGCACTGTACGCCATTGCCGATCGTTAAAGCATCGTAAGCCTTTTCAACCCTTTCCCAACGATTATCGCGGTCCATTGCGTAGTATCTACCCGATACGGTTGCGATTTTACCTAAGCCTTCGCTTTTTAGTACTTTTTGTAATTCTTCGATAAAGCCGGCTCCACTCGTAGGAGAAACGTCGCGCCCGTCCAAAAAGCAGTGTACGTAAAGTTCCTTAACGCCTTGCTTTTTGGCAAGTTTTATAAGCGCGTAAAGGTGGGTTATATGACTGTGAACGCCGCCGTACGATAAAAGCCCGTATAGATGCAAGGCTTTTCCGTTTGTTTTAGCGTGGTTTATAGCCGCCAAAAGTTCTTCGTTTTCAAAAAAGTCGCCGTCTTCTATGGATTTTGTAATACGGGTAAGTTCTTGATAAACGATTCTGCCAGCACCCATATTAAGATGCCCGACTTCGCTGTTACCCATTTGTCCGTCCGGGAGCCCCACGGATAAACCGCTTGCGCCGAGCAAAGTCGAAGGATATTTGTTAAAAAGTCGGTCTATAGTACCGTTATCGGCAATTTTGACAGCATTGCCGTCACTGCTGCGACGGATTCCGTAACCGTCCATTATAATTAAACATACGGGTTTTTGATTCATTCTATATCACCTTTAAAAAATAATTTTCAATAAACAATTTGATTTTATCGTCTAATATTATACACCCAATTTTATGGTAAAGCAAACCAAATTAGAGCACTTTTAAAAAATTAACGTCGAAAGGGTTTTTATATTGCAAAAAGGCTCGCTAAAAAAGATTTACTCAATAAAAGCCGTCTTATTTTCCCGTCGAACCGAATCCGCCGTCGCTACGCGAAGTTTCCTTTAAATCGTCGACTTCCGAAAATTCGCCTTTAAAATAAGGGGTAAAAACTATTTGCGCGATTCTATCGCCTTTAAAAACAGTCTTAGGCGTATCGCCGTGATTATGAAGCGCAACTAAAACTTCTCCGCGATAATCGCTGTCGATAACGCCGACTTTGTTTGCGGGCGCAAGTCCGCTTTTGGTTGCTAAGCCGCTTCTTGCGTACACAAGCCCGACCAAGCCGTCGGGTATTTCCATAGAAACCCCCGTTTTAACAAGAACCGTTTGGTGCGGATTTATTATAGTTTCCGCCTGATCGGAAAACAAGTCCGCACCGGCGGAGAACTCCGAACCGTAAAAAGGCGTTTTCGCAGTCGGGGAAAGTTTTTTTATTTTTACTTCGGTTTTTTGCATCATATCGTGCCGCCTCGGAATTTTAAAAAATCTATATGCAATCCGCTAAAAAGTAATGCTGAAAAATTTTCGGTCTTCAAGCGTAAAGCATTTGTTTTTACGTTTAAATTATACCAATTTATAAGCGATTCGGTCAACGATTTTAGCGCGTATAAAAGAAAAATGCGGTAAAGCGACGGGAAAAAGCCCGAAGTTAACCGCATTTTATATTAAGTTTTATCGTGCTTTTTTAGCGCCGCCATAATAAGTTTACATACGGCATCGAGTTTTTCGTCTCCGTCTAAAGTCGTATTGTCTTTAAGAATGGATTTGAGCTCAGACTCCGTAACGGTTTCTTTTTCTTCGGAAAGTTTTAAAATTATTTCTTCGACGACTTCATCGAGTTTATCGGACAAAATAATACTCGATAAAAGTTGTTCGAGAGAAGTTTTAATATCGTCCCCGTCCAAAAAAGCGAAGCGTTTTATAAAGGCGGTTACCGTAACCGATAAAGTCCCGCACGACACGGCGTTTTTTACGGTCAAAGCACTTACGGTAAAGTCGCTTAAAAATATCGATAGCAAAAAGCAACCGGCTGTTCCGATTATGAATGATATTATAAAAAATTTTTTAGATGAAAGCTTATGAGAAGTGCTATATCCGAGTGTAATTACACACGAAATTGCCGCCGCCACCAATATTTCCGCATTTGCGCCTTTAATAAGATTAAGAATATTTACTTCTTGCAATTAACCCGCCTTTTGTGGGCAAGAAAATAAGTCAAGAAGAAAATTTTCTTTTTGTTTCCAATCTCTGTCGAAAACGGTTTTTAAACTTATACAAAAAACACATTATTGCTTGCCCCCTTTATATATTTTTTCCCAAGCGTCGACTACATTGTACCACGCTTTTTAATTTAGTCAATACCTATATGACGTTTTTTGCATAAAAAAAACGAAAAAAGGCACACTAAGGCTATGTCGATATATAAAAAACTTTCCGAAAACGAAAATTATATAAAGAAAAATCTTCAGTCGTCCGACGTAGTTTTTTTTAAGTTTAAAGCGGGTTCGGGCAACGGGATTATAATTTATATAGACTCGGTTACAGACAAGGAAACACTCGGTAAGCTCGTCATAACTCCGCTTTCTTCATATAAAGGAAAACCCGTTGCCGATAAAATTTGCAAACGCATATTCAGCCCGCAAGCGGAAATCGTCAACGCTATCGACCAAGCCGTAAACGGCATCGTTGAAGGAAAATGTCTTCTTTTATTAGAGGGTGAAGACAAAGGCGTTGTAATAGATCTTTTAAAATACACTTCGCGTGCGATAAGCGAACCGCCGACGTCCGCCGTCGTGAAAGGGCCGAGGGAAGGTTTTACCGAAAACTTAAAAACCAATCTCGGACTTATGCGTCGCAGAATAAAAAGCAGACATTTGCGCGTAAAAAATTTTACCGTGGGAAGATTTTCAAAAACCGACGTATCGATTCTTTATTTAGATAACGTTACCGACGACGCAATAGTACAATCTGTAACGCAAAGAATAAAAAAAATCGACACCGACGGAATCATAGACAGTTCTTACTTGGCAAAATCAATAGTAGACCATAAAGTTTCCTTGATAAAGCAAGTCGGCAATACCGAGAAACCCGATATTTTGTCAGCCAAGATTTTGGAAGGCAGAGTCGGCATTATAGTAGACGGCTCGCCTATAGCGATAACGGTACCTTATCTTTTAATAGAAGATTTTCAGTCGAGCGAAGACTATTTTCAAAATCATTACCGCGCGAATATGCAAAGGGTACTTAGGTTTATATCTATTATAATGGCACTCGCCCTGCCTTCCGTTTTCGTCGCGGCGCAATTGTTCCATTTGCAAATAATACCGCTTAATTTTTTATTAACTATCGTCAACAGCATAAAGGGAATACCTTTATCGCCGAGTTTCGAGATGTTTTTTACTCTTTTAATCTTCGAAATTTTAAACGAAGCAAGCATACGAATGCCTAAATACGTCGGTATGGCTTTGTCTGTAGTCGGCGCGCTTGTTTTGGGCGATACGGCGGTGAAAGCCGGGATTGTTTCTACACCGACGATAATGATACTCGCCTTATCGGGAATATGTTTATATACCGTACCCGAACTTGTCGACTCGATGTCCTTTTTAAGACTTTTATACCTTGCCGTCGCGGGCGTGGCGGGTGCTTACGGACTTGTTTTGCTAACGTGTTTTCTGTTTATTTATCTTGTATCGCTCGAAAACTTCGACGTGCCCGTATTAGCGCCTTTCGCGCCGATGAAAACGCCAGATTTAAAAGATACGATTTTAATGACCGACCTTACGTCGATGACGCAACGCCCGTTGTCGCTCAAACCTAAAAATAAAGTGAGAATGAAACGAAATGAGTCCGAACGAAAAAAATAAATTGAAAGTAAGGCAAATATGCTTTATATTTCTATCCTTTATGCCCGTAACCAAAATCGCGCTTTTACCCTCTGTCCTCGCAGGCTTTTGCGGCGAAAGATTATGGGTATCGGCGCTTTTGAGTTTTTCCTTAGACGTAGGCGTTGTTTTAATAGCCTTACGCCTTTTTAAAAAACACGAAAACAAAACACTTTACAATATTTTGGAAACGACTTTTTCGGAATTCTTTGCAAAATGCGTTTATTTCGGTTACGGTATCTATTTTATATTAAAAGCAATTGTTCCGCTTTTGGAACAGCAAGACTATGTCCACAACACCCTTTACGAAATATCTCCGTCGGTAGCGATATTTCTTCCGTTGTTTTTGGTTTCTTTTTATCAATCGCTTAAAGGACTTAAAATCATCGGGAGGTGTGCCGACGCCTGCATTTGGCTAACGGCGATAGGTTTAGGAATGGTTTTCTTTTTATCGGTTTCGGAAGCAGACTTTACGAACATACTTCCGATCATACAAAAAACCACCTATAAGCCCGTTATCGGCTCTTTTAAGTCGGTGATTTGGTATTCCGACAGCGTTTATATGTTACTGTTTTTAGGACATTTTAAAGAAGAAAAACATCAAACGCTTAAAATAGTCGGAAGCTACATTTTATCGGCTATAGTCATCGTTTTGTTTTTAATCTTGTTTTACTCTTGCTTTAGTTCGGTTGCAAGCACTCGGTTTTTCGCAACGAGCGAACTAACCATTTACAGTTTGGCGATAACAAACTCTGCAAGGTTCGATTACATTGCCATATTTTTATTGATGTTTTCACAAGTATTCGCCATTATATTGCCGATTTTTCTTGCAACGAAATGTTTCGAAAGAGTGTTCGGCTTACAAAAAGCCCTTATTCCCGCAATTGTCGTCAATGCCGCATTAGCGATTTTCACCGTTCTGTTTACGGGTAAACTCTTTCAAGTTCTTGCCGTAATAGCGGATTATCTTAACTATCTGTTTATATTTTTCGGCTACGTCGTTCCCGTATTGCTTTTATTTGCCCCCAAGGAGAAAAAACTTGAAATCACGCCTAAAACATAAACTCGTAATAATAACGGCGCTTATACTTTCCGTTTTTTACTTTTTCAATAATTTCGCCCTAATCGACATCGAAAAAACGGCTATAATAGTTGCGCTCGGTATAGACAAAAAAGATGACGGAATAAAAATCACCGCCCAAATAGGCGTGCCGCACGCAACCGAAAAAGCCCTCGACAATACCGATACGTTGATTTCGGCAAGCGGAAAAAACGTAATGGACGCCATCGAAAACCTTTCGGCAAGGTCGGGGTGGTTTCCGAAACTTTCATTTTGTAATTTTATAGTCTTCGGAAAATCTCTTGCGTCGAACGGCATAACCGATATTTGCAACCACCTTTTGTCTTCCGAGCATTTTCAAAATTCGGCGCTGCTTGCAGTGTGCGACGGCACGGCGGAAAAGTTTTTATCGACGCCCACGCCGTTGGACGCGATATCATCCTTTGCCGTGCAAAAAGTCTTAATCGAAAACGGAATAACCTCGTCGAGAATTTTAGACACCGACGTCAAAAAGTTTTCCGAATCGACGCACGGAAGAAGCCAATGCGGGTATATGCCGTATATTACGATAATTAAAGACGACGCTAAGGGCGAAGAAGACTCGAGCGCTGCGACGACCTCCGCCACTCAGAACGAAAAAAATAATGATAACGGGCTTATAGCGGCACTTTTTAACGACAAGTCGTTCAATCTCGAAAGTAGCGACGACCAAAGTGGCAATAAAGGCGACGAAGGAAACAGCGGCGAAACGCAAACTCCGTCGGCGATTTTCGACGCAGGCAAAACGGCGGTATTTAAAGACGGGAAAATCGTAGATATACTTTCGGAAAAGGAAACTATCGCCTACAATCTTTTATACGTGCCCGCCGACAGTATTTTAGTACCCGTAACCTCCGCCGACAAAAACGCAACGCTTGAAATTTTTTACAACGCAAAAAAAGTGAGCGTCGAATACAAAAAACGCCCGACGCTCGAACTTAAACTCAGATTAACTTGTCGAATCGCCGACGGCGATACTTTGGACGACGAAAACAGTTCGCTCGGTAAACGCGCGACCGTTCCCGATGAATTTTTGTCCGCACTCGAAAACGAACTTAGCGATACCCTACAAAGTCTTGCAAGAAGGCTTTTACAAAGCGACGTCGATTTATTCAACGTAAGAAATTTAACCTACAAGTACCACAACAAGTATTACGAAGATTATAAAAACGTTCCCCTTTCCTCGTTCGAGGTAAAAACCGACGTTACCGCCAAATCCCGCGACAGTACCAGCAAACCGAGATAGCCCGTAAAAAACAAAAAACCGTCGTGAGTTTTTAAACCTCGCGACGGTCCTTGTTTTTAATTATAATTATTTGTTGTAATTAACGATTTGCGAAAAATCGACTGCTTTTAAAGAAGCGCCGCCGATAAGGCCGCCGTCGATTTCTTCCATAGCCATAAGTTCCTTGGCGTTAGAAGGCTTCATGCTTCCGCCGTATTGAATACGAACTTGTTCGGCACACTTAGGACAGAAAGTTTCAGCCAAAGTCTTTCTGATAAAGCCGATGGTTTCGTTGGCTTGTTCGCTGGTAGCGGTTTTACCCGTACCGATAGCCCAAACGGGTTCGTACGCGATAACAAGTTTCGTTAAATCTTCAACGTCCTTAAGACCTTCGGTAATTTGACGATACAAAACGTCTTCGGTTTTACCGGTCTCGCGTTCTTCTAAAGATTCGCCGACGCAAACGATAGGCGTTAAGCCTTTTTCAAGCGCCTTTAAAGTACGTTTGTTAACGGTTTCGTCGGTTTCGCCGAAGTATTGACGACGTTCGCTGTGTCCGATAACGACGTATTCGACGCCGAGTTCTTTAAGCATATCGGCAGAAATTTCGCCCGTGTAAGCGCCGTTGTCGGCAAAGTGAACGTTTTGTGCACCGAGTTTAACGTTAGAACCCTTTATAGCGTTACCGACCGCATATAAATCGGTTGCGGGAACGCATACTACGACGTCGCAATCGGCGCCGGCAACCAAAGGAAGAAGTTCTTCGCAAAGTTTAACGCCTTCGGCGGGCGTCTTGTTCATTTTCCAGTTACCTGCAATAATAGGTTTTCTCATAATACTTAGTACCTCGCAATTTTATCGATAATTAATTTTTTTCGTTAAGACAAGCAATACCCGGTAAAACCTTGCCTTCGAAAAGTTCGAGAGAAGCGCCGCCGCCCGTCGAGATATGGCTCATCTTATCGGCAAAGCCGAGTTGAGCAACCGCCGCAGCCGAATCGCCGCCGCCGATAATTGTAGTTCCGTTTGCTTCAGCCATAGCCGCCGCTATCGCCTTAGTACCCGCCGCCAAAGTGGGGTTTTCGAAAACGCCCATAGGTCCGTTCCAAATAACGGTCTTAGCGCCCTTAATGACAGAAGCGAAAAGTTCACGCGATTTTTCGCCGATGTCGAGGCTTTGCATATCGGAAGGTATAGCGTCTACCGATACGGTTGAAATTTCAACGGGTGCGTCGATGGGATTGGGGAAGTCTTTAACGATAACGCCGTCAACGGGAAGATAAAGTTTTTTACCTAACGATTGGGCTTTTTGCATCATTTCATTGCAGTAATCTATCTTGCTGTCGTCTACCAAAGAAGTGCCGACTTCCTTGCCTTGAGCCTTCAAGAAGGTGTAAGCCATACCGCCGCCGATAATCAAAGAATCGCATTTTTCCAACAAGTTGGAAATAACGTTTAACTTATCCGCAACCTTTGCACCGCCTAAAACAGCAACAAAGGGATGTACGGGATGATCCAACGCGTCAGCCATAACGGAAAGTTCTTTTTCGATAAGGAAACCGCAAACGGCGGTCTTTACGAAACCGTATTCGACGATAGCCGCCGTAGAAGCGTGGGAGCGGTGAGCCGTTCCGAACGCGTCGTTAACAAAGATATCCGCAAAAGAAGCGAGTTTGTGGCAGAATTCTTCGTCGCGTTTTTCTTCGCCTGCGTTAAATCTCGTGTTTTCGAGAACAAGGATTTCACCGTCCTTAAGTGCGGCGACCTTTGCTTGAGCGTCTTCGCCGACCGTATCGGTTGCGAAAGTTACTTTTACGTCGGGCAAAAGTTCTTGCAATCTTTTAGCGACGGGTAAAAGGGTAAGTTTTGTAAGGTCTTTTTTAGCCTTTTCGATATATTCCGCGGTTGCGGCTTCGCGTTGTTCTTCGGGAAGCTCCTCAACCTTAGCCTTTTCTTTTTTGTTAAGTTTAATCTTTTCGTCCAAAACGTTGTGGGGTTTACCGAGGTGAGAACAAAGTATAACCTTAGCCCCGTTTTCGACAAGATATTTGATTGTGGGAAGCGCGCCGTTAATACGGTTCTCGTCGGTAATAACACCGTCTTTCATAGGTACGTTAAAGTCAACCCTCGTAAGACATCTTTGACCTTTGACGTTGACATCCTTAACTGATAATTTGTTCATAAATTGCCTCCATATAATTATCTTCTAAATATATATTAGACCGAAACCGAATTTTTGTCAATCGTTAAACTCGAAAAATTTCAAAATTCGAACGGCCGTTTATCCTAAAAATATAAAAATTCCGCTTTGCTTGCTTTGTAAAGCCGTTTTAAAAAATCACAGATTAATTTTTTCGTCGATTATATACTCGGGACGGTTTTTTACTTCCTCGTAAACTCTATACAGATACTTATCGGAAAAACCTTTTTGCATCATCAAAAGTCCGCCTATAAGCCCGATTGCACACAAAATCCACCAAGCGGAATCGAGCGCCGACATAAAAATTTGCAGAAAAATCAACGCTATTAAACCTAAAAACGACAAGATCGTCAACGTTATACCCAAACGCAAAAACGCCTTCATCGGAAAGTCCGAATTGGAAAATATTCCGTCGCCGCTTAACTTCAGCATCTTTTTAAGGGTGTAATTGGTTTTGCCTGCAACCCTTTCTTTTCTTTCGAAATCGACGAAGGTCTGTTTAAAACCAACCCAACTTTCAAGCCCGCGGAGATATTTGTTATGCTCCTTCATCGAAGTAACGGCATTGACGACTTTTCTATCTAAAAGTTTAAAATCGCCCGTGTCTTTTGGGATAGCGTTTCCAGTCATCTTGTTTAACAATTTGTAATAAACTTTTGCCGTAACTTTTTTAAAGCCGCTTTCACCCGCGCGCGACAAACGCCTTCCGTGCACGACTTGATAGCCTTGCTCCCATTTTTCGACCATTTGCGGAACAACCTCGATGGGATCTTGAAGGTCGCAGTCCATCGGAATAACCGCGTCGCCCGACGACGCTTTGAGCCCGGCAAGTATCGCCGCTTGTTGCCCGAAGTTTTTGGAAAAACTTAAAACTTTAACTTTTTTATCATTATCTGCAAGCGTTTTAAGCAAACTTAACGTTTCGTCTTTCGAGCCGTCGTTTACGAAAATAACTTCGTAATCCTCTGTCAAAGTTAAAAGCATGGGAATAATCGCCGCGTAAAATTTATCAACCGTTTGTCCTTCGTTGTAACAAGGCACGACAACGCTCAGTTTCATTCCGCACCGCCGCCTTGATTTTCAATGTTTGCGTTTTCGACAGCCGCGTTTTCAGCGCTCGGAGTTTCGTTTCTGAATAAAATCAGTCTGCGCGTGGTAAAGTTGTAAATCATTACGACGAAGGTCATAATTATTTTCACTATCCATTCGTTAACGTCGAACCTAACGTGCAAAACCCACATTCCGACCTCGTGCAATAAAAGCCCACCCGTCGCCAAAGACGCGAACAGTAAAAAGCCCTTTACCGAACGAACCTTACCGTTCTGGTTGAAGACGAAAAATATGGACATCGCGTAATTTACGAATACGCCGATGACGAAGCCGAGCCCCGTGCCGAAAAGGGCGGCGAAAGAAGTAGGGTCTTCGTTAACGCCGAAAAAGACGTTGAAAAAGCCGTCGTATTTTTCGGGAGAATGCAGATACAGCACTATCGCCATCGTTAAAAAGTCTATAACGGTCGACAAACCGCCTACGAGTAAAAACCTTACGATTTCGCCGAGCAATGATTTTTGATTAATAAAATTTTTGACTTTACCCATTTATAATCCACCGATTGCCGCAAAACCGAAGGCGGCGTTTAAATTTCGTAAATTTCGATATGCGTACTCATTGCTTTTGCAACGGGTTTTATAGAATAATTTTTGTCTTGATCGCCCGACGTAATTTGCAACATATCGCTGTTTCCGTTAGCAAACTGTACGTACAAAGCATGTGCACCGCTTGAAAGCATAACCTTTAAAAGTCCGCCGTTTTTCAAAGTGCCTACGACAACGCCGTCGATAACGACTTCGAACTTAACGAAAGCCGCAAGAAAGTTTTTGGGACGAGTAATCGTAACAAGTCTTTTTTTGTCCTTCGCGTCGTTTTCTTGCGGAAGATCATCGTCGAACGCTTCGCCGAAAATATCGTCGCCGTTTAAATCGGCGTTTCCCGAATCGGTATCGTCGATTACCGAAACGGTTTCGCCGCTCGGCAAAACTTCGGTGGTGACGGAATCGGGAAGATTAACGTTCTCGTTAAAAGCCGACCCCATTACCTTAACGGCATCCCTATCCTTAACGGCAATGGCAAGTTCGACTATCGCCGCCGCGTGACACACGATATTCAAAATATATTCCGCAAAGACTGCGGCGTCAAACGTCATTAAAACGTCTACCAATAAAAGCAAAGTGTCGAGCGACACCAAAATAAGCCCTGCTATCATAAACCCGTAACGCTTCCGCGAAAATATCGCGCAAGCGACGATCGGTGCCATAAAGACTATCGCAACGATTAAGCTGACGTAAATCTCGGTCAAATCTTTAAGCACGCTGACGACAAGCGCTAACAAATATGACGAAAACACATAATAACTGCCGGTATAAGTTAACGCAAAAACGTTTATTATCGACAGCGCGGCAAACAGCCACAATGCAGCTATTCCGTTTTTGTAGTTTCTTATCTTTCGTTGTTTTGTAACGGGATCCATACAATCTCTCCTATACAATAATTGTCGATATCGACACTTCTCTTTTTTTGCGGCGATTGCCGCAGTCGTACGCTAAAGACGCTTTTTTAAGATTGCTTCACACAAAACGTCGGAAATCTTATCGCGTACATAGTTATTATACACTACTTCGACACGGTTGTCAAACCAAAACACGTCGTCTAAAAGTTTAAACTTTATTATATAATCGCCATTGTTTCGGGTTTTTTATAAAAAAATAATAAAAAAGCGGGCTATAAGCCCGTTATCGCTATATTTTGCTTACTTTCACAAAGTAAAAACATTTTTGTTGTTTTAAGAATTTTCTTTGTGTTTTTAAAAGCCGACTTTTAAGTTCTTGCTTTTTTGCTTTTACCGAAAGAACCCTCGTAAGGTATCGCTTTTTGTAAAAAACTTGCCAAAAAATCCAAAAACGGAATACACAAAACACCCGAAGCGACGTTAAAAAAGGTATGAAAGTTTGCAACGGCACCGCCCGTCGAGTAAGAAGTTTTTATAAAAAGATTTTCTATCGGCTTTTCGAAAAACAACATTATTACAAACGTTATCGCCGCTCCTACGGCATTGAACACAAGATTAAAATACGCCGCGCGTTTTCCCGAAACGCTTGTTTTGCCGCTTGCCAAAATCACGGCGACCGACGAACCGATATTTGCGCCGAGTATCATATATATAGCAGTCGCCACGCTTATCGTTCCGCTTGCCGACAAAATAACCAACATACTTGTCACCACCGACGAACTCTGGCATACGGCAGTAATAAAAAAACCGTTTAATAGGCTTATAGGCGGACTTTTTATTAAAAAGAACTTTTTAAACCAACTTTTGTCGTAAAAGTTTTCGCAGGCGCCTGTCATTATATCGACGCCTATAAACACAAGTCCGAACCCGAAAAGCATTTTTCCGCAAGAACTCGTCTTTTGGGATTTTACCCTACTTAAACAAAAGCCGATAAAACAAATAAGCGAGCCTATCGCGCTTGCGGTAAAGCCTTCCGTCGCCGTAAGTGAAACTATTTGTGCGGTAACGGTGGTGCCGATATTCGTACCGATTATAACTGCGCAAGCGTTGGATAAAGGCATTACCGAGTTTTCCGCCAAGGAAACGACCATCATATTGACCGCAACCGAACTTTGCGTAATCATCGTCGCGCCCGCGCCCAGCAAAACGCCGACGCACTTAGAGTCCGTTACGCGACGTATTTTTTGCTTCAAACCGCCGCCGAGCACCGCGTAAAAATTGTCGGCAAGAAATTTTAATCCGCTTAAAAAAACGGCAATTCCCCCTAACAGTTCAAAAACTTTCCAAACCACAAGCGCTTTTTAAATCCCGTATGTATTATATAACCGAATTATTGCAATAATTCCCCGAAGGTTGCAAATCTTTTAACTCCCGAACATTCGGTTTCGATAAGAATTTTTATTTTGTCGCCGTTTTTAAGCAAACTGATCGTTACGGGCGAAGTAAGCGAAAAATATTCCCTTAATAAACTTTCGACGTCCCGCCTTATTAAATCTTCGCTGCCGTAAACAAGCCCCAACCTATCGTTTTCGATTATTTTTTTTGCACGCGAAAGTTGTTTTCCGTTCATCTAAAACCTCCTTATACCGTCTGCCGCAAAGCGCGGCGTATCGCTCCACCCACTCCGCGATAATAAGTAGAAGCGTCGTATAAACGTATTTTTCCCTTAACAAGCGTTTTTGCAAGCATTTTAAAAGCCTTTTCCGCACGCGACTTATACAAGTCGAGATTGGTAGACAGATAGACGGAATCGTCTTCCGGAATACACCCGATAACGGGCAACTTTAAAACGGAAGAAATTTCCTCAACGCTTATCACGGCGCCTTTTAAAAGCAAATCTCCGCGCATTTTATTAACGACGATGCCCGTTTTTTTAAGGTCGTAATTGTTTAATATCTGCAAAACTTTATCGCCGTCGCGTAAACTTGTAAGCGTGGGCGTAACGACCAAAATAACTTCGTCCGCCGCCCCGGCGGCACGCCTAAACCCCACGTCGACACCGGCAGGACAATCTACTAAAACGTAGTCGAATCTAAGGTTTAGTCCGTCGGTCAAATCCTTTACGTTTTTCCCCGTAAGATTTCCGTACGAAGGATGACGGGAAGCGATTATCGAAAGCGTCGGCGAAATTTCGATAAGCGTTTGCTTCACTCGGCACTTACCTTCTAAAACGTCCCACAAATCGTAAAGGACCTTGCCTTCGACACCCGCAACGACGTCAAGGTTGTTAAGCCCCGCGTCCATATCTATAATAACTACGCGCTGTCCTGTTTTTGAAAGCGCCGCCCCCAAATGTGTCGCAACGCTTGTTTTTCCTACTCCGCCTTTGCCCGAAGTAATCAATATCCGCCTTGCCATAATCTACCGTCCTTCAAGTTTTTCGCCGCAGCTTAAAAAGCAAGTTTAAGACCTTTTAACGCAATTAAACTTAACGGGTTAATTCTCTTTCGTCTATGATACAACACGGAAAAGCGAAAAGAATATCTTGTTTTGCCGAATTTCGACGTTTTTTAATCTTTTGACAATTAAAAAGGAGTATCGAAAAATACTCCTCCTAAAATTTTTGAATTCGTAAAAACTTTCGACCGTCAAACGGTAAAAAAAGCCGCTACAAATTTTAACGTTCCTTATAATAAAGTTTACAATGGCAATACCCTTGAAAATTTTCGTCCTTTATTTGATTGCGGAACTCTTCGCACATACATTTGTTTTCGGGCAGTTTCCCTATTTTGCACGGACAAAAACCGTCTTTTTTTGCTAAACCTTCTTGTATTTGTTTTACCAAATTTTCGTCCTCGTTAAATCTTATCTTCATAATTCGCCTTTTATTGTTTTATTTTTTCGATGCGGTGGCAAAGTTTTTATCTAAAAACAGCCCTATGTTTGTTAGTTTTTCCGTTTGATAAAAAAATATTCCTTACCTCCTATAAGGTAAAGGCCGCCGACAGTTGCCGACAGCCTTTAAATTTTAGTTTTTAACCGTTTC
>CAYNYV010000019.1:0-6246 GCA_964401515.1 uncultured Christensenella sp. | reverse complement strand
GTAAAGGCCGCCGACAGTTGCCGACAGCCTTTAAATTTTAGTTTTTAACCGTTTCTATTGTTTAAAACGATTATTCTTCGACGTAATGAATTCTGTAACCGAATCCTTTACCTTCGTAGGGTTTTTCTTCGACGGGTTCGTCGGATTTTTCAAAGCCGTGTTCGAGCATCAATACTTCGACAAGTTCGAGTGCCTTCTGTAAATCTTCATCGCTTGCAACCTTCAAAAGTGCAGGTGTGTCGCTAAATCCGAACCCTACGGTTTCTAATCCGTAAGACGCTGCGTCAAGCGCCATGTAGCAGTAAACGGCTTCGTCTTTCTTGTAAAGTTTGATAAGCATCTTTCCGTTTTCGGCGTTGTCGTTCTTTTCGTATAACGCATAACCGCAAACGGCGTTACGAACGGTCGTAAAGTATTCGATAAGTTGTTCTTCAGTAGCAGGTTCATCTTCTACGGTTTCTTCCGCAGGTTCTTCAACTGCTTCTTCGGTAACTTCTTCAACAGTTTCTTCTACGACCTCTTCGGTAGTTTCTTCGAAAGGCGTTTCTTCTTCAACAGTTTCTTCTACGACCTCTTCGGTAGCTTCTTCAACAGTTTCTTCGACCGCTTCTTCAACAGTTTCTTCGGCGGGTTCTTCGGCGGGTTCTTCGAAAGGCGTTTCTTCTTCGACCGCTTCTTCAACGACTTCTTCGACGACAGGTTCTTCTATAGGTGCAGAAACCGCAAGCGTGTAAGAAGTTTCGCCATCCGTAGCGGGTTGATAAGCGCAAGTCTGTAAATCGTGCGTTTCAAATAGTTTAACAACAAGTTTTTGCGCAGCAACGAAATCTTCCCTTGTAGCGATAACGAAACGAGTAGGCGTTTCTTCGGATTCCGTAGTTTCAATCATATAGCCGTTAGCTTTAAGAGTGTCTACGTCGAGCGCGAGAGAAAGTGTAATTGTCTTTTCGCCTTTTTCGATAACCGCGAAGGTCTTAACTTCGTCGGGTTTGAATTCGCATTGTTCGTTTACGGCTGCGTGGGACGCTAAAGCATCTCTCAACGTCGTGTAGTAAGCATCGACGCGTTCGGGTGTTAATTCAAGCAACCATTTCGCATAAACTTTTAAGTTTTTGCGTTCTACGATACGAGTAGCAAGGAAACGTTTGAGTAAAGTTCTGTCTTCGAACCAACCGGCAAATACGTAACCGGGTCTTACGGGGTTTTCAGGCATAACGAAGTATTCGCCCTTTCTTGCTTTAACCTTCTTAACGGGTGAGCCGCCGTTCGAGTAGAATTTAACGGAATATTTCCAAACCGAAAGAATGATAATTAACGCGATAACGGCTACAAGAATCGCAGCAATCAATATTACCATCATAAGCGGAGTAAAGCCGCCGCTATCCTTTGCCGCTATGGCAAAGTTTCCGAATTGCGTAGTTTTTAACATCAAAATACCTCCCTCGGGGTCGTAATTTATTTCGTCAAATCCATCATCTACAAGTTCGCCGTCTTTGTAGAAGTAGCAAAGGTCAACGTCGGTATCGTTTATAAGTTCGTAAGCGTCTTTTATCTTAGAGCTCTTGTCCTTAGAGCCCCATACGCCGTCCATGGAAACGTTTGATAAAACTTCGCCGACAACGCCTGCATCCTTGGATACGATTTCCTCGTAAAAGTTATCTAAATTTAGTTCTATCGTGTAATAGATACCGCCGTTTTTCCAACTGACGGTTTCGGTGTCGAATACTTTTGATTGAGACGCCCCTCCGTAAACGTTAAAGCGTACTAAATACCCCACGCCGAGTTTTCTGTTCTTTTCTCTCAACTTGGCGGCAGCCGAAGTTCCTTCGCCGCTAAACGTGCCCGAATAAAGTTTAATCGAAGCGTTTTGAGGGAAAACTTTTGCGGGCTCGTCGGTCGCGGTAAAGTAGGCTTTTACCGTCATAACGGTGTTGTAGTTTACCGTGTAGCTTAAAGTGTCGAGATTAGTTTCCCAAACGACGTAGTCTTCATGGTCATTGAAATAATTTTCAAGGTTTTTGTACTGGGTTGCGTATTTTGCGGCAACTTCCGCACTTGCACCGCGGTAGAAAGCATCAACTTGATCTTTACACTTGTTAAGGTTGTAACTATCGTTTTGCAAATCGTCGTAAAGGGGGTTCTTCAAAAGGTCTTCCCTTGCGACTTCACCGCCGCGTTCGTCGGCAGTTGCTTCGAGATAATAATTGTAAATCTTTTCAAAAACGTTTTTAGGAACGGCTTTAAGTTTGTCGACATATTGCTTTCTCGTTTCGGAAGGGTTTTCAGCCGCTTCGATTGCAACCTTGCCGTCTTCGTAAAGTTCGGCTAAATAAAAACCGCCGTAGCCTTCCTTAGCGGAAGCGGACTTGTCGTAGAACCCGACGTATTGCTTTTCGTTCCCCTTACCGTCACCGACGGCAATGTTTACCGAAAGCAAATTGTAATATTCGTTTGACAATTTGACTTTTTCGGCGAAAACTTTATAAGCCTTTAAAAAACTTTCGATTTCGGCAGTGAAAGCGTCGGCCGAATCGTAATTCGCATAGTTGTTCGAAAGAAGGTGCCACCTACTTGAGCGATAAGTTTCGAGATCGGCATTAAGTTTGTCAAGCTCCGATTTAAGTGCCTCGTCGCCGTCTTCGGTCAAATATTTTCCTTCGGTTTCGATGCTGTTTTTCAGTTTTACGATGTTTGTATACCCTTGCGCAGCTGCAACGATACGCTTCATCGACTGCAAAGCCGCCTCGGGCTCGAGTTCGCCAGCGTTAACTTCGTCTTTAATTCTCTTGAAATACTTCGGCTCGCCGTTGTCGTTTTCGTCATAATCCAAATCGGACAATCTGACTAAGTTGCGGTACTCGCTGTAGTAAGTTCCCACGTCCCTTGACGTAACGTCGGCCGTTTCAGCGGCTTTGGCTTGAGTAACCCCGCCCAAAAGCAACATGAACGTAAACGCGAGCATTACGGCAAAGACCGCGGCTATGCGTCTAAACTTTGTATTCACCATAGACTCTCCTTCGCCCGTCGACGAAAAAGTTGAGTTAGATTTCGCCGCTACGGGTAATATAGTTATTAATATAATATCATACTAAAAAAAAATTTACAATAGTTTTTTCGGATTTTTTTCGTCATTTGAAAAAATTTTTATATTTTTTTAAGTTTTTCCCAAACAATCCATTGTTTTGCGTAAAAATCCATATGTTTTTTTAACAATCATAGGCTATAAGCCCGTTTTAGAAAAAGGACTTTTCGTTTTTTTGCGATAAAAACGGCGAGCGTTTTTAAAAACAAGGAAAATATTAGACGCGATAAAATAAAATCCGACTTAAAACGCTTGAAATATATTCGGCTCGATGTTACAATAATCGTATGAAAAATTTATTGATTGCAAAATTCGTTTTACCCTTATCGGTAACTGCCGCCGTCATCGTAATTATATTGCTCATATTTATCTTCACGAGAAAGCGCAAGCCGCGTTACGTTTTGAAAGATTCGTTAATGAGCCGTACCGAATACGAATACTTCAAAATATTCGACGCATATTTCGGCGACAAATACATAATATTGCCGCAAATCAATCTTGCGTCGATTATAGACAAGGTAGGTGAAGGTTTTAGAACAGAACTTTTCAGAAACGTCGATTTCGGTGTTTTCGATTATAATTATCGCCCCGTTATGCTTATCGAGATAAACGACAATACCCATTTTAGAAAAGACCGCGTCGAACGCGACGAAAAGGTTACCGAAATTTGCAAAAAGGCAAAAATCCCCCTTGTTTGCTTTTGGACGAAAGACGGTATCGATAATCAAAAAATCTATAAAACGCTTTCCAAATATTTATAAAAAGATATTCCGATCTATCCGATAAAACGCCTTATTAAAGCACGCGACGGTCGTTAAGGGAACAAAAATATTTCAACCTTAAAAACGCCGTAAATAAAATTTGATTTATTTCGGTCGGTGTGTTACAATTTAACCATGAAAATTCTTTTTGTTTGCCACGGTAATATTTGCCGCTCTCCGTTAGCGGAATTTTTAATGAAGTATAAACTTAAAAATCTCGGTCTTGATGTCGAGGTTTCTTCAAAAGCCACTTCTTACGAGGAAATCGGTAATCCCGTATATTACGCGATAGAGCCATACTTAAAAAGCATCGGCGCCGACTATAAACGTAAGCGTGCCGAGCGCATGACCGAAAAAGACGGCGATTACTATGACTATATTATAGTAATGGACAATAACAACGTTCGAAACGCAAAAAGAATTTTACAACCGAAAAATCACGGTAAAATTTTTAAACTTTGCGATTTCACCCCTTTCCCCCGCGACGTTTCCGACCCTTGGTACACGCGCGATTTCGATACTTGTTACGCCGACATCGACGAAGGTTTAAACTGTTTTATCGAATTTTTACAAACCAAAAAATTACTTTAACGACGCCGCACAAAAACAGCGGCTGAAATAGAAACGTCAAAAAACAAAGATATCAACAAATTATATAATATGAAAGTATTTGCAATAAGCGATTTACATCTTTCCACAGCCGCTCCGAAACCTATGGATATCTTCGGGACGGGTTGGACCGATTATATGGAAAAAATAATAGCCGACTGGAACAGAAAAGTTTCCGACGAGGACGTCGTGTTAATCGCCGGCGACATAAGCTGGGCTATGCAACTCGAAGACGCCCTTAAAGACTTGATGCTTTTAGAACCTTTAAAAGGCAAAAAAGTTTTTATACGCGGCAACCACGATTATTGGTGGAAAAGCGTATCGCGCATACGCGCCGTTCTTCCCGCCGATTTTTACGTACTTCAAAACGATTGCGTAAGGATTAACGACCTTTTGATTTTAGGTTCACGCGGGTGGACGGTAGAGGGTTCCCCCGACTTTTCGGCGGAAGACAAAAAACTTTATCTAAGAGAACACGAAAGACTTCGTCTTGCCTTAAAGTGCATGGAAAAAGAACGCAAGGACGGCGATAAAGTCATCGCGATGATACATTTCCCCCCGTTTACTGTAAAACGCGACGATTCCTTGTACACCGAGTTATTTAAGGCATACAAAGTCGACGCAGTGGTTTACGGGCATTTACACGGAAAAGACTGCAAAGCCGACAAAAAAGTATATAAAGACGGGATAATCTATTATCTTACGTCGTGCGACCTTGTTCAGAACGAATTGGTTGAGATAACCCTTTAAAATTATGGAACTTTTAACTAAAACGGAAATTAACAACGACAGGTTTTTAAGGCTAATGTCCTATTACCTTAACGACTTTGACAAAATAATAACGAAAAAGGACGTCGACGACGTAACAGCCGCCGGCGTTACCGAAGAAACGGCTTTTTGTTACCTTTTATGCGCCCATTTAGGACTTGACGCCTACGGAAAGGATAGGGATTTTTTTAACGATTACTTTTTAAAATCGGTAAAAATGCTCGACGTCGACGACTACTACAACGACGAATATTTTAAGAAAAT
Organism: uncultured Christensenella sp.; assembly: GCA_964401515.1. GTDB lineage: Bacteria > Bacillota > Clostridia > Christensenellales > Borkfalkiaceae > UBA4636. The sequence continues at coordinate 762 of CAYNYV010000019.1, read as the reverse complement.
AAAATTTCAAGGTCAAACCTTAGGCGACAGCAAACTCGATTATCTGACCTACGCGCCTTATCAAGGCTTCGTACGCGACGATTTTCTTTATTTTAACGACGGAAGAATCGTGCCGCAACTCGGCTTTTTCAAAACCGAATACAAATACCCCGCAATAGTTACTGACGGCGTCGAATGGATGACGCTTTTACCTAACGAAATAAATTCCCAAAAAAAATATATCGAAAAAGCCAAAGGAAAGGTTTTAACTTACGGTTTGGGATTAGGGTATTACGTTTTTCACGTAGCGCTGAAAAAAGAGGTCGCGTCGGTAACGGTCGTCGACCTTAACCAAAACGTAATAGACCTTTTTAATAAGCACATTTTGCCGTCGTTCCCGTTAGAGGCACGACAAAAAATAAAAATAATCCAAGCCGACGCTTTTAAGTTTGCCGAAAGTTTAACAGGCGGCGACTTCGATTACGTCTACGCCGATATCTGGCACGACTGCGGCGACGGTAAAGATTTATACCTGAAATTTAAAACTTTAGAATCTTTCTGCCCATCCGCCGAATACGGATATTGGATAGAAGATTCGATAAAATATTACTTGTAATATTGTTCGCTAAATATAGTTTATAAACAAAAATTCCGCCTAATTAAGTCGATAACCGACTTATAGGCGGATTTTTTATTTTTATATTACGCTACAACATTTTTTAACGCTTAGTCTTTTATCTCCCAATGACCGGTTTTACTTGCTCCGACATATTCTAACAAACC
>CAYNYV010000018.1:0-26628 GCA_964401515.1 uncultured Christensenella sp. | reverse complement strand
TACCATTGAACTACACCCGCACTTCACACAATGCTTGAAAATTATAGCAAATCAAAACCGCATTGTCAAACGTTTATTGTGACTTTTTGAAAAATTTAAAATTTTTTATCGATTTATTTTTTAAAAACTAAGAACTACCGACCTTTAAGGCTTTTTATGTGACGTATTCCCCTTTCTATATTGTCGAAAACGATTAAAAACGTGCTTTTCGCCTTAATCGCCTATAAAAACGACTCTGTAAAGCCACTTTATAAAACCGTACAATAAAACGGCATGATAAAAATGCGTAATAAAACAGTCGTCCTCCTCGTCTATCACGCCGTCACATAGTCATATATGTAAACGTGTTCTATGGCTGTAGTAATATAACAAGTATCACAATTCCCGACAACATTACTTTGATTGGTGATTGCGCGTTTAACGGGTGTCATATAGAGGAAGCAACGATACCGTCATTTGCTTGCGTATTCATAAAAAACAATAAGTTAAACACCGTAGTGATAACAAGCGGCGATTCAATTGACGAGTATGCGTTCGGAAATTGCAGTAATCTAACAAGTGTAACAATTTCTGACAGTGTGACAGTTATTGCTTCTAACGCATTCTATAATTGCAAAAATCTCACAAGCATAACAATTCCCGACAGCATTACTTCGATTGGTGAAAGTGCATTTAGCGGATGTTCTTCACTTGAAAGTATAACTTTGCCTTTTATAGGCGATAGCAAAGACATAACCACAAACGATATCTACCACCACTATCCTTTTGGGTATATTTTTGGCACAAATAGCTATAAGGGCGGAATAAAAACGGAACAATATTATAAAAATTGGACCACCACCTCCACGCGCCGTTATTATTATATCCCGTCTACATTAAAATCCGTAACGATAACATGCGGCGATGTACTTTATGGAGCATTCTATAATTGCAACAACCTAACAAGCGTAATACTCGGTAACGGCGTTATTTCGATTGGCGACTACGCATTTTATGGTTGTAGCAGCCTTCAAAGCGTAACAATTGGTGACGGAGTGACTTCAATTGGTCAATCGGCATTCGCAGGTTGCAACAAGTTAACAAATATAACGATTCCGAATGGCGTTATTTCGGTTGGCACTTGGGCGTTCAGCGGTTGTAGCAGTTTAAAATATAACGAATTCAAAAATGCCTATTATTTAGGAAATGACAATAATCCTTATTTAGTGCTGGTAAAAGTGAATGATACCTCTATTACTTCTATCACTATTAACGACAATACTAAAGTTATTGCGAATTATGCATTCGAAGACTGTAGCAGCATAACAAATATAACAATACCTGATAAGGTTACCTCTATTAGTTATCAAATGTTTTACGGTTGTAGCAGTTTAACAAATATAACAATGTACGAAAGTGTTACTTCGATTGGCGCCGGTGCATTCTATGGTTGTAGCAGTCTAACAAACATAATAATCGGAAAAGGCGTAACGTCAATTGGTGAAGAAGCGTTTTATGGTTGTATTAAATTAACAAGCATAACAATTCCCGATAGCATAACTTCGATTGGCGCTGATGCATTCAAAAATTGTTCCATCGAAAAAGCGACAATACCGGCAAGTGCTATTTCACATATCAAAAACGATAAGTTAAAAACTGTAGTAATAACAAGCGGCGATACGATTGGCGATTCTGCGTTTCAAGATTGTACCAATCTAACAAGCCTATCAATTCCCGATAGCATTACTTCGATTGGTAGTTCTGCGTTCTATTGTTGCAACAGTTTAACAAGCATAGCAATCCCCAACAGCGTGACTTCAATTGGTCGGGGGGCGTTCGATGGTTGTAGAAAACTTCAAAGCATAACAATCGGAAACGGTGTAACATCAATCGGTGATTATGCGTTCTATAATTGTTATGATTTATCTATAGTTTATTACAAAGGTACTGAATCCGATTGGTCTTCTATAAACATCGGCACCTACAACAATTGTTTAACCGATGCGACAAGATATTATTACAGCGAAACTTATAAGGCAGGTAATTATTGGCACTATGACGAAAACGGCAACATCGAAGAATGGGCTAATCATACACATATCGGTACAAATCCCGTAGTGACGGCACCGACTTGTACGGAAGAAGGCTATACGACCTACACTTGTGCATTATGCGGTGATACATATATTGACGACGATACGCCGGCTAAACACAATTACAATTACACCGTAACTGCGCCTACTTGCACGGAAAAAGGTTACACGACCTATACTTGTACGGAATGCGGTGATAGTTATGTAGGTGATTATGTGTCTGCAAAACATAATTATGTAGACGGTGTTTGCTCACTTTGCGGTAAACAGGAAGTAGTTATCGAAGAAGCCACCGGTTTAGAATACGCTTTGAGCGACGATGAAACTTATTATATCGTTACGGGGCTCGGCACCGAAGCTCGTACCGAGTTCAAAATTCCTTCATCGTATAACGGAAAGCCTGTCAAGGAAATCGGCGAACGCGCTTTTGCTCAAATCGACGAAGACGGTTACTACCTCGACGAAACCGAAATCGCAAAAATCGAACTAATCGTTTTGCCCGACACTATTACGACTATAGGTGGAGCCGCTTTTGTATATTGCGTGTATTTAAAGGAAATAACAATTCCGACAAGCGTAACTACGATTGGTTCTCAAGCGTTTGAATATTGTATCAGCCTTGAAAGCATAACAATCCCTGCAAGCGTAGCTACGATTGGTTCTCAAGCGTTTGAATATTGTATCAGCCTTGAAAGCATAACAATCCCTGCAAGCGTAACTTCGATCGGCGTCGCGGCGTTTGCGGGTTGCGTTAGCCTTGAAAGCATAACGGTAGAAAAGGAAAACACCGTTTACAAAAGCGCAGGAAACTGCATTATCGAAATCGCAACCAAGACTTTGATATCGGGTTGCAAAACGAGCGTTATACCGACAGACGGCAGCGTAACTTCGATTGCTAATTATACGTTCTATTATTGTAGCAGTCTACAAAGCATAACAATCCCCTCAAGCGTTACATCGATTGGGAAGAATGCATTCTTTAGTTGTAACGATTTAACAAGCGTCACAATCCCCGACAGCGTGACTTCGATTGGTGCTGGTGCGTTCGAATATTGTTATAATCTTACAAGCGTAACAATCGGCAGCGGCGTGACTTCGATTGGTGAAGAGGCGTTCGCTGAGTGCTATAAACTTGTAGAAGTAATAAATAAAAGCAGTCTTGATATAGCTGAAGATAGCGATGAGACCGGTTATGTAGCATATTATGCTTTTAACGTAAAAACCGAAGGCACAAGCGATATAGTAAACGTCAACGATTATTTGTTCTATACATATGGTAACGTTAATTATCTTTTAGGATATGTCGGTGACGATACCGAATTAGTTTTACCCGATAAATATAACGGACAAAACTATGAGATATATAAGTATGCGTTTTATGGTTGTAGCAGCCTTCAAAGCGTAACAATCGGTAGCGGCGTGACCTCGATTGGCGGTGGTGCGTTCTTTGGTTGCAGCAGCCTTCAAAGCGTAACAATCGGTAGTGGTGTTACGGTAATCGGATACTATGTGTTTGCGGATTGCGACAATTTAACAACGATTAACTATAACGGTGCCAAGGCGAATTGGAACGCTATAGAAAAAACTATGTGGAACGCGGAAATGCCAGAGTGTACGCTTATATGCACCGACGGCAGTTTTAAAATAACAAGCGACTAAAATTGCTAAAACTAATTTTGCGGTTCGATTGATTGCCGTTTGGCGGTCAAACATTAATTAAGTTTTTATTTAAAGTAAGTCGTTAAATAAAAAAACAGGGATAGGCGGAAGTAAAATTCCGTTTATCCTTGTTTTTTATTAACTTGTCTTTTGTAAGGCTTTCATTTAAGAAATTGTACATACTAATGAAATTGTGAAAAAGCCCGCTGCAGTACTTTGGGTTCTCATTGAAAAGAAACTCCGCCGTAGGCGACGATGAGGTCAAAAGGCGTAACGGAAAAAGCAGAAAGAAACCTCGCCGACGACGTAGCCGCCACCTTTCCCAAACAGGAGGCACAACCATATCATCGGTGCCACGCACCGCTTCTTCTTACACTGAAGCACTAAAAGGCTTAAACATCGAGGAAAATGTTACTGTAATTAATTTGACATTTTCGATTTCAATTTCATAACGGAAACGTAAAAAGGTCCCCTTTTTTACAAGGAAACCTTTAAATCATCGGTTATTTGCCGATAAGACTTTGCAATTTAATTATCGATACGACTAAACGATTTAATCGTCTATAAGCCCTAACAAAACCAATCTCGAATTAATTCCGCCGATAGTACGATTATGGGCTTTAGCCATTTCGGCGAGTTTTTTGCCGGCTAAAAACTCTTTTTCGAGTTTTTCTTCTTCCTCTTTGGTCCAACGTTTTTTAACCGTTCCTTCGTCGGATAAAAGTCCGAGCGCAACCAACCGTGAAATAATTCCGCTAAATTTTCTGTGATGAAGTTTCGCAAGCCTTTCGACGGAATAACCTTTTTCGAATTCCTCTTTAAGTTTTGCCTCTTCTTCAGCCGTCCATTTGCAATTATCGTTCATAAGACGTTCGCCCTCGGTCTTATTCGCGTAATACCTTGCATAACGCCTTAAATAATAAAGCGCCGTCGTTGCGTACTGTCTTTCGACCTCGCCTAAACTTTCGTTGTCGACGACTTCCGAATAATACTTTATTGCGTCCTGTAGTTTCGTTGTTTTTTCCTTCGCCATTTTACCTCTCCGTAAACATTACCTTTTATGTTATTATAGCGTATTTTTTCTACTTTTTCAAGCATTTTGAATAAATACGCCGAAAAATCATCTTTGTTCTGGGCGTCAAAACTTTAAAAACCCGCTAATCGTTTTATAAAAAATATGTAATAACGGGCTTATAGCCTTACTTTTAGATAATTATGCCGATTTCTATATTAATCTTTATAAGCGGTAATTTCATCGAACGTCGGAATAGATTGTTGCGCGCCTTTACGCGAAACGGCGATTGAGGACGCCCTGTTTGCAAACTTAAGCGCCGTTAAAAGGTCGTCGCCTTTTTGAATCCTCGTCGCCAAAGCGCCGACAAAGGTATCACCGGCGGCTGTCGTGTCCACTGCGGTTGTTTTGTAAGCGCTTGCAGTTAAAAAGCCGTCTTTAGAAGCGGCAACGGTTCCTCGCTCACCCAAAGTTATTATAACGTTCGGAACACCCTTTTCAAGCAGTTTGGCAGCGGCAAGCCTGTCAGTTTCGGGCGAATCGGGATAAATACCCGTATAAAAACGAGTTTCCGTTTGATTAGGAATAAAGTAATCTGAAAGTTCCCATATATCGTTCGGGAGTTCGCACGCCGGCGCAGGGTTAACGATAGTTTTCATCCCCTTGCTTTTGGCGACGCGAAGCGCAGACATAACAGTTTCAATGGGGATTTCGAGTTGAACTATCAACATATCGTTTTCGGTTGCATCGGACAAAGCGCGTGCGGCAAGTTCTTCCGCCACGCGACCGTTTGCGCCGCTGTCGATGATTATGCGGTTTTCTCCGCGGCAAACGGTGATTACGGCAATACCGCTCGAAACGTCGTTATAGCGCTTTACGTTGTCGACGTTTACACCGTAATTTGAAAGCGTTTGGAGTAATTCGTCGCCGAATTCGTTACCGACCGCGCCCACCATGACGGCGTTGCCGCCGCACTTGGAAGCGCTTACCGCTTGATTCGCCCCTTTTCCGCCGGGATTAGTCATAAAACCGTAACCCATCACGGTCATGCCGGCATCCGGGAAAATATCGGTACCGACGATAAGGTCCATGTTAATGCTTCCGACAATATAAATTTTACCCATTTTATTCTCCGTTTTTTTCGCGTCAGTATTATATAAATAAAGATAAAAGTCCGCCTATAAGGCGATTATCACCGATAAACGGACTTTTTAGAAAAATTATTTATTAAGTTTTTCAAAGCCGAGTCCCGTCAAAAACGCAGTCAAAGCATGCATTCCGTCAGCGTCGTTTTTAAATACGGCGGTGTTGTAAAGAATATTTTGACAAACGTTCTCTAATTCCTTCTTCAAAATCTCGTCGGCTTTTTCTTTGTCGACAACGCCGTTTTCTTTTAGCATACGCTCGATCATCGGGAGAAAAATCAACATATCGTCGGTCAGATTTTCCTTATTGTAAGCGGTTTTTGCTGTCAAGAAATCGCGAACGGTTGCAAATTGGCGTTTTAACCTTGCCGGCAAAATAAACAAGCCCATTGCTTCGATTAAGCCGATCGACTCGCTCTTTATATGATGATATTCGCGATGGGCGTGGAAAATACCGTCGGGATAACGCTCGTCTACGCGGTTGTTACGCAAGATCATATCGAGTATATAACCTTTTTCGGTCTTACGAGCAATGCAACTTGCCGTGTTATGCCTTTCGCCGTCCGTATGAGAAACAATATCGAGCGAAGCGTTGTCGTAATTTTCCCAAGCGCTGCAAATTGCCATCGCCATTTTTGTAATTTGTTCTCTGTCCGAAGATTCGATTCTTAACGCCGTGTTGTACCAATCGAGCGTTCCGAAAGTTACGTTTTTATAGTCTTTATGTCTAAAAACCGACCTATAGCCCGACTTTTGCATAGGAAGCACTGTCTTTCCGCCTTGAAAATGGTTATGCATGAGTATGGAACCGCCTACCCTTGGCAGGGGCGCGTTATTACCGACGAAATAGTGCGGATATTGTTCTACAAAATCAAGTAAACACTTTACAGTGTCTTCGTTTAAAACCATCGGAGTATGTTCTACGCTTATAACGATACCGTGTTCGTTAAAATACGCGTAGGGCGAATATTGCCAGAACCAATCTTTTCCGTTAAGTTTTAAAGAAACGGTACGCATATTACGGCGCGAAAAGCCTTGCTTTTGATAGCCTTCGTTTTCGCGACAAATCGTGCATTTGGGATAAGAGGTGCTTTTTACGGTAAGCTGTTTTTGCAAGTCCTTATTGTTTTTTTCCGGTTTACTTAAATTAATGGTAATTTCAAGCCCGTTGTCCGCGTTAAATTTTATATTTTTGTCAATCGCGCTTTTTTTGACGTAATCCGAATGAATAGCGTAAGCGTTCGCCCATTCGGTAGCCTTAGACGGCGATTGTTTGTATAAAGCGTAATACTTCTCCTCGAAGGCGCTTGGCGTAAGCATAACGGCGTCCATCAACTTTTCGCCGAGCGTAGCTTTGTCGTAACTTTCGCCTTCCTTATCCAAAAGCACGAAAATGCCTTGCAAAATTTCGTCGGGAAGAGTCGGTATTTCGTCGATAATTTCGTCCTCGTAATCGTAAACGCCTAAAATATCCATAAGTCTGTTGCGGACGTAGACTTTGTCGCGGGGTACAAGGTCGAGATATTTTTCGGCATAGGCAATAAGTTGTGCAACGTAATGATTAATAGTCATGATAACACCTCGTAAAAAAGTAAGTTCATATGTTAACGAAAGTATGAAAAATGCGCCCAAAAAGCCTATTAGACTTTTTCGGGCGCACTTGGCGGAAAGTAAGGGATTCGAACCCTTGACACCGTTGCCGGTGTACCGCATTTCGAGTGCGGGCCGTTATAACCACTTCGATAACTTTCCGTAAAACGAAAACGACGTACATAACGTACAAACGCCGAATCCGCCATAATAGTCGAAAAAAAGCACACAACCCATTCGACTTAGAACATTATACACTAAAACGATAAACTTTGCAACAAGTTTAACGATTGATTTTCGCTTTTTTATAAAAATATATTTTTTAACGTCCTTTTAGCGTCGAAAGCAATAAAATATTACTTTCTGCGTTTATAAACGTACCTGAAATTCAAAATATTCTTTTCGCCGTCTATGTAATTTTGTTCTCCGGTGTACTCGAACCCGTAATTTTCGACAAGCGTCGCAAGTTTATCGTCGGTTGAATCAATCCATAAAAAGACGAGCGTTATCGCAGAAAATTGTTTTATGACAAATTCCATAAACTTACTCAAATACTGCTCGTCAACGATATCGAAATTTACCCAAAAATTATCTATCGTCGAAGTCGGCTTGTTTACGGTTACGAGACTTTGGTAAACGCCTTTATCTACGAGTAAATAGGTCGTAACGGTATCGTCGTCGAGTTTTAAAACCTTTTCGATATCGACGTCGGCAACGTCTTGCCCTATCGCCTCGTAAAAACCGCCTTTAACAAGCATAAACAAATTACGCGCTTCCGCAACGTTCCTTTCAGTAAGTTCTAAAATATTCATATAATTTACCAATTCAACTTAAAATTCGTCGTGAAAAACGCATGCGCGACTTTCCACAAGTAAATTATACCGAACTTTTTTTTAAAAGTCAAGCAAAAATCGACAAAAAGATTTTACTTTAATCGTTCATTCCGCTTATAACGGCTTAACACGCTTCCCGACAATGGCTTTCGATAAGTTTTCAATATCAAAAAGTCGGTCTATAAGCCCGTTAACGTTACTTTTTGTAAGTTTTGAAATTTTATCGAGTCTTTCTTTGAAATCAACGGTTTCACCTAAAAGCAGCATTCTTTTTCCGTGATACTGCATTTTCGCGGAAACGCTTTCTTCGGCAAAAACAAGCCCGGATTTCATTTGTTCGCTACTGCGTTTAAATTCTTCGTCGGTAATTTTTTCAGCCTTCAATTTTCGGCTTTCGTTAATTATGGCGTCATACGCCGCGCCTATTTTAGATTTATCCACACCCGCGTAAATCATACCGAACCCGCAATCCGAAAATGCCGTCATATAGGAATATACGCTATAACAAAGCCCTAATTTTTCCCTTACCGATTGGAAAAGCCTGCTACTCATACCGCCGCCCAAAACGTAAGTCGCAATACTGAAAGCGTCGACGTTATCATCGCCGATTCCGACTGCGGAATACCCTAAGCAAATATGCGCTTGGGTAACGTCTTTGCTTTTAGCGACCGTACCGCAAAGATTTTCGGTGTTGACGACAGGTTTTTCGGCGGCGCAAGTCGCCGGTATATCGCCGAAATATTTTTCAACGAGTTCGACGGTTTCTCTTTCGTCCATACCGCCCGCAACCGAAATTACTATATTATCCGTCGTGTAATACTTGTTTTTGTAATTTAAAATATCTTGGCGTGTAAAAGAATTAACCAATTTAGGGCTTCCTAAAATCTTTGCACCGTAGCCCGTTTTTCCGTAATACGCTTCCGTCAAAAGATCGGCACACAGATCGTCTGGCGTGTCTTCGTACATATTGATTTCCTGCAAAATAACGCCTTTTTCCTTTTCGAGTTCTTCTTCTTTATAAACGGAATTCAAAAACATATCCGCCAAAATATCGAAAGCCTCTGCGCCGTGTTCGACGGTGGATTTCACGTAGTAGCAAGTTAGATTTCTCGTCGTGTAAGCGTTTATATCGGCGCCTATCATCTCTGCGTCGTTGGAAACGTCAAAACTCGAACGTTTTTCCGTCCCTTTAAAGGTAACGTGCTCTATAAAATGCGAAATTCCGTTTTCGGTTTTACTTTCATTGCGACTTCCCGCACCGACGAATATTCCGTAACTTACCGAATACACGCCGCTAATTTTATCCATAACGAGCCTTACGCCGTTTTTTAGATTGTAAATTTTAATCATTCAAATCAATTCATCTACCCTTTTCGGGGTAACGCCCTTCTCCTTGTAAAAATCGAGTATTCTTGAAAGCGCTTTTAAGGTATGCTCTTTCGGGTGCAGCAATATAAAATCGCCGTTTTGAATTTCCGTGGCGCGTTTATAAACCAAGTTTACGTCGTTATCGCGCCAATCTATAGTGTCTTTCGACCACATTATGGTTTTGTAACCGAGTTTTTCCGCCGCAATCAAAGTGTTTTTTGAAAAAGCACCCGACGGCGGAGCAAAAAGAGTCATGTCGTAACCGCTAATCGCTTTTATAAGTTCGTGATTGTGTTCGATTTCTGCGATATTGTCGTTTAATCCGAGTTTTTTATGATTCTTGTGAAAGTAACCGTGATTGCCGATGCCGTGCCCTTCGTTTAAAATTCTCTTTATCGCATCGTTATTATCGTCCGCCCAACAACCGCCGACAAAAAAAGTCGCTTTCGCGTCGAAACTAAGTAAAACGTCGAGAATACCGTTTAGGACTTCGGTATTTTCATAAACGTTAAACATAAGCGCAACGCAAGGTTTTTCTTCACTGCCTTTATATATGGGCGAATAAGACTCTCCGCCGACGATAGAAACGGCGCGCTTAGGAACAAAGCAAACGACCGCCAAAATACTCGTCAATAAAAGACAGCATACGCCTGCGATAAACCTTGCTTTTACTAAAGTTAGTTTTTTCATATAAGGCAAATCCTATACCGATAAGATATTAGAAAACCTTTTCTTTTATGAACCGATATTAGTTGTTTTATGAACTCGACAAAGTCATTGTTTAGCCGAAATTATTAATCGAATTAGAAGAATAAAAAGGATAAATGTAGCCCTATAAGCCCGAAAACGAGAGAAACCGCTGCTATTACCGAGCCGTATTTAACAAACTTGACAAACCCGAAATCGTTATAATATTTTTTGGCAATCGAAATAAACATCAGCCCCGCAAGAGCACCGAGCGGCGATAAAAACGCGCCTACGTTAGAACCAATAACCGTTGCGTAAACAGCACGGTATAAAACGTCGGTTTTTACGATTTCCGCCGTTATCGACGAAAACAAAACGCTCATCGGAATATTGTTGGTTAAGTTGGATACGAGCGTTGACAAAATGCCGTACTTAGTTATCGGAAACCCGTCGCCTATTAAGCCGCAAATATACTCGGTAGCACCCGTTTCGACAAGCGAAGTTACCATTATAAACATACCGACTACCAAAGGTATCATTTGCCACGGCGCCCGCTTTAAGGAATTACCGATTATACCTTTACTTTTCAAGTTGCAGCTTTTATTCTTTTTAGAAAGTAGTTTTGCAAAAAAGACCGTAAGGTATTGTAAAACCGCCATTATTAAGGCGATATACCACATTTCAAGGTCGATATACGACGCAATCGCTATAAGCAAAGTGGTTATGAAAAGAAAGCACAAACTAATTAAAGCCGACTTTTTATCTTTTAATTTTATGTCGATAACCGACCTATAGACGGGCTTTTTAAGTTTTTTCCAAAAAATCGCGAGAAGTGCAAGTAAGGAAGACATTCCGCAAAACAAGGTCGGCAACCACATTCTTAAAAAATATTCGCCGAAAGATATTCCGTAAGCTTGCGACAAAAACACGTTGGTCGGATTACCTATTAAAAAAAGCAAGCTCCACGTATTTGCGCCGACAAATTCGCTTACGAGATAAGGTAGCGGATCTATTTCGGTTTTTTTGCAAAATTGGCATATGAAGGGCGTAAAGGTAAGTATTACTACGTCGTTGGAGGTAAACACGGTAAGAACCGATACGGTAAGATACAGTGCGATAAATATTCTTATTTGACTTTCGCCTGCCTTTTTGGCAACAAGCCCCGCAATATATTCGAAAAAGCCCGTTTCGTCGAGAAGCACCGACATAAGGCTCATCGAAATAAACAAAACTATTATTTTTACGGGGTTAGAAGCCGCGGACGAAGTAAACTTTTCAACAACGGCACGCATTCCGACCGCACCGAAAATAATTACCAAAAAACCGCCCGAAAGGGGGATTAACGGATAGATTTCGAAACTCCGTCCGAAAACTTTTATTTTACATTTTAAAAGCACCGCCGAAATTAAGGCGGCGCACGTCAAAGCGGTAACGACAACGGAAACAACCATATTACAAATTATCCACTATCGTTTTTACGTCGCCGACGAACTTGATTTTCGTGTCGCTTAAAAGTTGCTTGAAGGAATAGTACTCGTCTTTGTTCCCCGAATCCGATATTACTTTTATAATGAGGGCGGGGATATTAGCGTTTTTACAAACCAAAAGAACGGCTGCGCCTTCCATATCGTACACCGACGTTTTGTAACTATCGTACAATTTTGTTTTAAAATCCTCGTCGGCGACAAACTTATCTCCCGATGCGAGCAAAGCCTCGGTCGTTCCTAATTTTAAAGCTTTTGCAAAATTTAATAGCGTTTCATCGGTATCGATTAAAGGGGTATCGTATAACTCGGAATATCTCCCGGGTTCGGCGCCGTCCACTTTCGACGTGTCCATATCGTAATGAACAACCCCTTTAATTAAAACGGCATCACCCGTTTTATGGTGATAATCCGAACCCGCAAGCCCGTAGTTAATTACGACATCCACACCGTATACAGATAAAAGCATTTGTGTGCAAGCCGCCGCAAAAATCTCCCCTACACCCGACTTTGCAAAGTAAATTTCCTTACCGTCATAAACGTACATTTTTACAGAAATGTTGCCGTATAGGTCGGTTTTTAAGGGTTTTTGAAAAATTGCTTCAAGTTGTTTTGCCTCCGCCGAAAGCGCGGTTACAATTCCTATTTTTTTCATAAAGTACCTTTTTTAGTTGATAATCATATAGTAATACGTGAGCAAAAAAGTTTTAGTTTTATATCCGAAAAACAACTACCTTATCGCATTAAAAAAATGCAGCGTTATACCCGTAACGGATCCTTGCGTCAAAGCGGACGGACTGCTTTTAACGGGCGGTGGAGATTTGAAGGGTTGTAGTTACCGTTCATCCGACTTCAACTGCCGCGACGTCGATCTAAAAAGAGATCAAACGGAATTTTTATTTATAAAAAAATATCTAAAAGACAACAAACCGATTTTCGGTATATGTCGCGGAATGCAAACGGTCAACGTCTTTTTGGGCGGAACGCTTATCAAACAAGTGGAAAACCACTGTCAAATTAATGGTAAAGACAGAAATCATTTGGTAAATAATTTAAAAGGATCTCTTCTTTATAAAATCTACGGCGAAAGTTTGATTTGCAACAGCGCACACCACCAAGCAGTAGATAAAATCGGAAAAGGCTTAACGATAAACTCGATTTCCTTAGACGGCGTTATAGAAAGCCTAACTTCCGCCAAGATTATTCTAACGCAGTTTCATCCCGAAAGAATGGGAGATTCAGGCTTAAAACTTTTTCGCTATTTTGCCGAGCTTTTATAAAAAAGTCCGTCTATAAGCCCGTTATCGTCTATTTTTGCAAAAGATAGATTTCTTCGAGTCTTTCTTTTGCCCTTCCGTCAAAGGCGTGTTTTTGAAAAACTTTTATTACTTTTTCGTTGCCGTCGTTTTCGTTTAATAAAATTTTATTGATAAGATCATAAGTAGCAAGTTCTTCGTCGGAGAAAACTTCTTCGCAAAATTCCGAATAACATTCGCCTAAGTCGAGCGACGGAAAAACCCTTTTTCTTAAAAGTTCCGCATCAAATTTTATAACGAAATTCGATATACATTTTATTTCTTCGTGTATAGCCCTTGCTTCGTTTTCGTTATCGGAAAATTCCGAAACGGCAAAAACAGTAATGCTCCCCTCGTTAAGTTTACGTGCGCACGCAAGAAGTTTTTTGATTTTAAGCAGCACCGTTTGCAAATTAGTCGACTTATCGCCTTCCAAAATTAATTCTTGGCTATAATAGGCTTTTGCGAGTTTTTGCAAGGAATCTATTACGATTATAACGTCTTCGCCGCCTAAAGCAAGCGATTTAGCGCGGTTTATCACGCTTTCGACAACACGAATATGCTCGCTCGGTTTTTTATCGAAAATACTGCAAGCGAGTTCGATATCTCCGCATTCCGATTTAATAAACGATATATCTTCGGGGCGTTCGTCTACAAGTGCGAAAACGGTTTTCATCTCTTGTTTTTTTGAAAGCGACGAAGCAAGGTCTTTTAAAAAACTAACTTTCGTCGAGTTTTTAGAAAGACTTACGACACCGCGTTGTCCTTTAACTATCGGGCAAACGGTATCTATTATTTTTAAACATACGCTATCGTTATTAGAAAGTTCGATTTTATCGTTTGGAAAACAAATTTCCAAACTGTCGAAATCGGCGGGCGGATTTTTACGCGGTTCACCGCCGTTAACGCTAAGCACCGTTCGTAAAACTGCGGGTTTAGCGGAATTATCCCCTACGCTTTCGCCGACAATCCTGTCTCCGAAAAGAAGATTGTTCTTTTTAATGAATTCTTTGGATAAAAAGACGTTGTTTTTAGAAGCCGAATAGTCCGCTCCCCTTAAATAGCCGCCGTTTTCCCCTTTTTCCAAAATACCGTCGACTTTTAAGGAAAACCGATCGCATGCAACGTAGTTTAAAGAAGCAACCTTTAAATCGTCTTCGTCCAAAAAATCGATACCCGACCTTTTAGTCCTTGAAGAAGGTCTGCCGCGTTTAGATCTTACGGCGGTCATAGTACCGTCGCGTATGCTGATAATTTCGTCGATTAAGTCAGCCTTTTTTTTATTACCGGGGGCACCGCCGAGCCTTGCAAGCAAGGAACGAAGTTCCCCTATCGTATAACGTTCAAATTGATCTTTCGTCATTTTTACACCTTAAAAATTATCGCTATCGAACACGCAAACCGTCGTGCCGTCGCTAAAATTCGTCTTATTAAGCGTTAGGGAATTTTCAACGTACCTTACCTTTGAAAAGTTGCAAACAAACTCTTGTTTATCGCTGATATCGACGGTACATCTCGGCGTTTTATAATGCATAGGCACCGCCATATTCGGCTTAATTGCGCCGACGTATTTTGCCGCAAGGTTTCCGTCTATAGTGTAAGTTCCGCCGATAGGAATAAACAAAACGTCTGTTTTGCCAATCTTTTCGACGAGATTTTGCGAAAAATCCTCCCCTAAATCACCGAGATGGGTGAAGGTCATTCCGTCTAATACAAATTGATAAATTAAATTTTTGCCGCGTTTTTTACCGAAACATTGGTCGTGATAAGACTCGATTGCTCTAAGTTTTATCGCTTTTGCGGCGGCAACGTCCTCGATATCGCACACGGCGTTTTTATAATCGATGCCGTCAATTGCGTTATGATCGAAGTGGGAATGCGACGATAAAACAAAATCGCAACTTACCCTTTTTAGCGGATAGCCTATGCCGGAAAACGGATCGGTAACGACTTTATACTCGCCTTCTATAAAAAAACAAGAATGCCCTAAATAAGTAATCTTCATAAATTCACCGTAAGTTTAACGACGTTTTGATATTTACGTTTTTGCAAATCTCGTCAAAGTAATGCAAAAAGCCGTCTCAAACTTTTCAACGATAGTATTATACCATCATTTAAAGAAAACGGCAAGTTAATTTTGAATAAATTTAAATTTTGAACAACTTATTTTTGAACAACTTTCTTATGTAAATTATTAAACGATTTGTTACCGACTTTTTTAAAATTTACTAAAAAAATCAAGAGAATTTAGCCGTAAAACTTTTTCGCCAAATAATCGGCGTAAAGTTTTGCCACGTCTATACCCGTTACTTGTGAAAACCCTTGAAAAAAGGCGTTACTGTTGACTTCGCACACGAATTTTTCATTGCCGTCTTGCAAAACGTCTACGCCGCAATAATCGAGATTTAAAACTTTAGCCGCATTTTCAGCCAACTCTTTAACGTCGTTTGTAAGCGGAAAATTTTCGCCGCGACCGCCTAATTGCAGATTGGACCTAAAATCGCAGTCGTTGATTCTTCTCATCGCCCCGACGGCTTTTCCGCCTATAACGATAACGCGTATATCTTGTCCGCCGTTACCGACAAATTTTTGGTATAAATGAGGAACCGAGAGAAGTTTTTCGCGAAGGACTAAAAGTTCACTGCGGTTTTTAGCAAGATAAACGCCTTTCCCCATAGAACCGAAAACTTCTTTTACGACGACGGGATAACCGAGAATTTTTTCAATATCCTTAGATAGTTCGTCGGGTTTTTTAGCATAGTTTAAAGGCGAAGACAGGGTGTCGGGTATTTTTACACCGCTATTAGATAAAGCGACGTAAGTTTTCATTTTATCGTCGCAAAGTTCTATCGCACGCGAAGTGTTAACGAGTTTATACCCCGCCTTTTCCAAAAGGTAGGAAATATAAACGTCCTTATCCAAAAACACGACGAAATCAACGCCGCCTAACAGTCTTTTCGGCGCGGAATTTTCTATATACGTTAAAAGTTCGTTCGTGTAAAAAACTTGAACGAAAACGCCTTTATCTTCAAGCGCACGCTTAATATTCGAAATCTGATTATCCATTGCTTGGCAATGAAAATACCCGTTTGCAATTATAGCGCAACGTTTCATTGTAATCCCTTCTTTTTTTCTATAATGTCGTTAAATATGCTTTCGGCAACCTTTACGCCGTCGGTAGCGGCACTCATAATACCGCCCGCATAACCGCAACCCTCGCCGCACGGATAAAGCCCTTTATGGCTTACGCTTCGATATTGTTCCGTCCGTAATATTCTTATCGGAGAAGAAGTTCTCGATTCCACCCCCGTCAAAACGGCACCGTTAGACGCAAAATTTTTAATTTTACCGTCCATATCGCAAAGCCCCTTTTTTAATGCGTTCGTTATAGGAGCAGGAAAGATTTTTTCAAGATTAGAAAATTCAAATCCCCGCCTATAGGTCGGATAAACGCCCTTTAGCGACTTGCTAATGTCCCCGCGAATAAAATCTTCCGCAAGTTGAACGGGTGCCGAAAAATTCCTTCCGCCAAGGATAAAAGCATTTTTTTCAAGCTTACGTTGGAACTCTACGCCGGCAAGCGGATTATTGCTTTCGAAATCGCTTTTACGAACTTGTACGATTACGGCACTGTTTGCGTTCTTCAAATTCCTCAGATAGTTGCTCATTCCGTTAACGACAAGCATACCGTCTTCGCTCGCCGCGGGCATAACCACTCCGCCGGGGCACATACAAAAGGTAAAAACGCTTCTTTCGCTTGCGTGGCTTACGAGTTTATAGTCGGCAGGAGGAAGAGTTTTACAATCCTTAAACTTGCCGTATCTGTCTTCGTTTATAAGGTCTTGCAACTGTTCTATCCTAAGCCCGACGGCGAACTCCTTACTTTCCATGGAAACGTTTTTATCGTAAAGAATTTTAAAGGTGTCGCGCGCGCTATGACCTATTGCGATTACGGCGTAATCTGCTTCATATTCGATCCCGTTTGCGATAATCGCTTTAAGCGAGCCGTCTTGAAACAAAAAATCTTCTACCTTAGTGTTAAACAGAACTTTACCGCCGAGCGATCGAATATGTTTCCGCATATTCATAATCGTAGATTTCAGTCTATCGCTTCCGATATGCGGCTTATTTAAATACAGTATGTCTTCGGGCGCGCCGAAATCAACGAAATCTTGCAAAACCCCGTCTATAAGCCCGTTATTGACGCCTGTATTCAATTTTCCGTCTGAAAAAGTACCTGCTCCGCCTTCGCCGAACTGTACGTTGGACTCGGTATCGAGTGCGCCGCCGCTCGCAAATTTTTCAACTTTTACAGTGCGGTTTTCAATGCTATCGCCCCTTTCGAAAATCAAAGGATGTATACCGTGTCTGCACAATGTAAGGGCGCAAAAAAGTCCTGCCGGGCCCGCGCCGATTACAACAACTTTTTTGGAAGTGTCTATTTTTTCAAAAATGCGTTCGTTACTTTCTTTTATTCCGACCGAATACAGAATTTTTATATTATTTTTATGTCTTGCGTCAATCGACTTTTTATAAATGCGTAAAAGCGAAGGATCGACGCCGAGTTTTTTACTCGCCTTTATAAAAACGATGTTTTCATTGTCGTAAGGAGTCAATTCTATATTAATCATTTTTCACCTTTAATCGACCTATAGGCGCACATTGCCGAGGAAAACGCCCATTGTAAATTATATCCGCCGCAGTCGCCGTCAACGTCTAAAACTTCACCGCAAAAATACAAACCCTTTTGTAATTTGCTTTGCATAGTCATATTATCCACGTCGCGAGTATCTATTCCGCCTTTAGTAACCTGACTGTTTTTAAAGCCGGTGTCACCCGTTATTCTAATGCTATAATTTTTAATGGCAAAAATCAATTTATCTATATCGCTTTCGGTAATATCGTTATAATATAACCTTTCGACAGGCAAAACTTCCTTAACGATTTTGCGACTTATCGTACTATGTACGATTCCCGAAAGAAAACTTTCCGCTTGCAAACGCGGGTAAGCAAGTCTTCTCGTTAAAAGACTGTTTTTACAGTCTTCGTCGCTAACGCCGATAAGAAAATTCACTTTAAGCCAAGGTTCTTTTTTACCCGATAGATAAGCCGACAGGTAAAAAACCGTATTACCGCTCACGCCGTTATCGGTAAACAGAATATCTCCTTCGAGTTCGGAAAGCAATTTTTCGCCCGAATACGCTTCGACCAAAGCGTTTTCCTTTATGCCTTTCAGTCCTTTTATATCTTCCTTTTTAGCGGTAAGTTGAACGAGTGACGGATATAGCGCCGTTATTTTATGTCCGAACTTTCGCGCAAATTTATAACTTTCGCCGTCGGTGCCGAAGTGGGGTGCAGACTTACCCCCTACGCACAAAACGACTTTTTCGGCAAAATACTTTTCGTTTGCGACATTTAGCACGAAACACCCTTTCTTTTTATCGAAATCTACGTCATCGACCGATTTAGAGGTAAGGCATTTATTTTCAGTATCAAATAATCTTAAAGCATCGAGAATAGAATTTGCTTGTTTGGAAAGCGGATACATTTTTCCGTTTTCGCTTGTCAAAATTATTCCCTTTTCCTTAAAAAATCGACGTATAAGCCCGTTATCGAAGTTTTTTATCGCGTATTCGCTAAAAGTTTCGTCTTGCCCGTGATAATGCGAAAGACGAAGATCCTCGTTAGAAACGTTACCCCTACCGTTACCCGTCGCGAGTATTTTTTTACCTAATCTGTCGTTTTTTTCAAGGAGTAAAAAATCCGTTCCGTCTTGTAAAAAGCAATTTGCAAGAACCAAACCGGAAAATCCGCCGCCGACGATTATTACCGAATGAACCATAACGCACCGCCTTTTTTAGTGTTTACCAATGTATTTTACCACATTTTTATTAAAAACTCTACAAATTTAACTTTTTATTTGACTAATTTAGTTAAATAAGATAAAATTATTGACAAGAGGTGATTATTAATGACTTTACAAGAATATTTTAACGAAAACCAATCGCTTTTGATTGCTACAATCGCCGTTTTGGCGGGTTGCCTTTTGATAATTGCGGTAATCATAATTACGCGCCGATACATATTGAAAAAGAAGCCCGAAAAGCAAGAACTCAAAGCCGCGTCGGAAGCACTTATCAAATCTGCCGATAAATTTACGAACAAACAGATGCTTTCCGATACCGTTTTACCCGAAGAAAGCAAAAAGGAAGAACTTTTAGATCTTAACGACGAGAGCATAAAAAACGACGAAAGCCAAAACATCGAAAAAAAGCAAGACAACGACAGTAAGCGTAGCGAACAAATCGAGCCGTCGACGAATATTAATGAAAACGACCTTTCGAATAAGCCTGTCGAAAACGATAACGTCAACAAAGCCGAAACCTTAAAAAGTAAAGGCGAAGACGTAAATACGGCAACCGAAACTTTACAGCAAAAAAGCGACGTAGAAACGTCTAAAAAAGAACAAAAGTCCACTTATAAGCCGATTATCAACCAAACAAAGTCCTTAAAAGACGATAAACGCAGCGACGTTAAGCCGAAAGAATCGACCTCAGAAACAATCGAATCTGCGACCGAAAATACGGAAAAACTCGTTAAAAAGAACGTTGAAAAAGAGCAGAAAAACGACGGGGAAAAATTCCGTCCCACCCGCTCGAAACAGAGCCAAAACAACGAAAAGCCGACTAATAAGTATACCGGCAAGTGGCTCGTTTACACTGAAAACGGCAAGTATGCGGCAAACCTTGTGGCTTCTAACGGCGAAGTTTTATTGCGAAGCGAGTCCTACACCGCCCTTTCCGGTATCAAAAGCGGTATCGAAACAATCAAAAACAATATTGCAAAAAACAATTTCGCAATATCGGTAGACAAAAACGGCAATTTCTTTTTCAAACTTTACTCGTCTTCGACAAGGCTTTTATGTATTTCCGAAGGGTATTCGACCAAAGCCGTATGCGAAAGCGCAATAGAATCGGTAAAAAGATTTTCCCAAACCGCCGTTTTGGAAATTAAAAAGGAAGAAAATCAATAATTTTTATCAAAAATTTTGCACACTATTTTACTACGTTCACAACTTCAGTACGTTAGCAGTACGCCGTCCCTACGCAAAGGCTAACAACCCTTTCGCCTCTACGAGGCACCTTCCCTTGCACAGGGACAGCTTGAGATGATTGGCGATTATTCCCCTTGCACAGGGGCAGCGGTAAAGAATACGACTTATGAAAAAAGGTTCTCTCTTTTAAAGGAACCTTTTTTTGTGATTTTTGATGTGATTTTTGATGTAAGTATCAATATAATTTTTGCGGTAATTATATTGTAATCATCGATATGATTCTCGATGTGATACTTTTCGCGGTTTTGATAGCTCGTGATTTTATTTTTGCTGTAACTATCGGTGTAATTCTTGCGGTAATTATATTGTAATCATCAATATGATTCTCGATGTGATACTTTTCGCGGTTTCGTTAGCACGTAATTTTTGTTTTGGCTGTAATTATCGGTATAATTATTGCTATAATTTTTGCGGTAATTATATTACAATCATCAATATGATTACCGATGTGATTTTCGCAAGGCGGCTTTTCAGCCGCCTTACATCAATAATATACTTTCTAAAGTAATATTAATCTGTAAACGCATCATCCTTTGACCACGTGATAGACGTATCACCTTGAATAATAAAGGTGAATGTTGTCAATGTTGTTGTTTCGCTCTTGGAACTATAAATATCACCCTCATCCGGATCCTTTACTTTAAATCCCCTTTCATGCTTTGAGATAGCGGTAGATCCTACTTCAATAGTCACATGAGGTATGCTAATTGTTATTTCAGTATCTTTCAACATGTAAATACTTGTCACATTGGATTGTAAACTACTATAAGCTTGTTCCCAATTTTCATTATCATATGAGAATAAAGCGTTTGCCGTTATTAAAATCTCGCTTATAGCAAAAACCTCCGAATTAGACTTCTCGCCGCCAAGGAAAAAACCATAATCATGTGTATAAGTGGCTTTTGCTCTCATTAAAATATCAACTTTTACAACTTTTCTTATATCCGCTGTTACAATTAGACCTTTTATAAAATCAGCCCCGACCGTAACTGTGGTTCCGAATTTGCTGATATACCCAGTTATAGCATCCTTTGTCACATTTACGTTAACCATACAACCCGACGTTTCCTTAAATCCTACGAATTTATAACCGGACGGCACGGAATATAATGTGCTGTACTCATTAATATCCGGAAGAGTAAATGTTTGATCGTTATAATAATATTTATTAGTGTTATAACGATATTCCACAGCACCCTCTATCTGCGGAAATACTATAATAAGTTCTGCTTTATCCGCCCATTTTCCGTAGAGCGTTAAGTTTTCCGTAAGTATTTCGCCCGCATCGTTAAAGCGACTTGAATCAGTATAATTCTTGTCTTTATACCAGCCAACAAAGTATTTTTGTTTCGAAGAATCGGTATTATATTGAGTAATATAACCGTCATACGCCTTAAAAGTTTCTTCTGATTTTACAACTTGCGTGGGCAAAATAACTGTTTGATCGGTTTCGTCTTTCAAATTAGTTACATACTCAACCTTATACACGCTAACGTCCTTTGCTAAAAACTGCCCATAGACTTTTGCATACCATATGCCGTTAGAATAATAGGTTTCAAAATCAT
Source organism: uncultured Christensenella sp. (assembly GCA_964401515.1). Classification (GTDB taxonomy): domain Bacteria; phylum Bacillota; class Clostridia; order Christensenellales; family Borkfalkiaceae; genus UBA4636. The sequence goes on along the minus strand of CAYNYV010000018.1, from coordinate 4,804 downwards.
CAAAGTTAGTAATATCTATTTGCATTACCCTATTAGTATAATTTGAATCGATAAACCAAGAATAAAAAGTTAAAACTTTTTCTCCGTCTTTAGTGCAAGAGGCATCTGTAAGTTCGAGTATCTTCTCATAAGTGTAAGTTTGTTCATTTCCGTTTTTAATAGTAGAACCGTCAGGTTGAGAACAATATGAGTAATCGTATACATAAACGATTTGATATGTTATAGGAACCCATCGCGCATACAAGTTACAAGAAGCAAATATTGTCGTTTCACCAACCTTCACTGCTGTTTCAAATTTCTCATCCAAATACCATCCGCCGAAAGAATAGTGTGTTTTCGAAGTAGTAGGTAGATCACTTTCAACGATTGTATAACCTTGTGTACCGACTTGTTTTTCCAAAGACGGTGAACACGCGCTTCCGCCGTTGGTCTCGTAATATATATCAGCAGATTCACTATACCATGCATATGCCATAGATATATATCTTGTACGGTACGTGCCGGGTGCAAGATTTCTTACAACCGACTGTGTATTACTAATCATAACACTGCCGGTTGCCGACATTTTTGATGTTTGCGTTGCTGAAGCCTTCCACAGTAACGTACCGCTTTTATTGACCGACGTTATCATAACCGCTTGAGTCGTCGCATTATCCAGTACTAACACCGCATTAGCGGAATCGGTTAAAATTTTCCCGCTAATCGCACCGTGTATGGTTGCATTGCCATTGACGGTAAGCACCGCATCTTTTTTATCAACGGGATTAAAATCTTTCCAGACATCGGGTATGTACTCGATTGTTTTTGATTGTTCGGCAGTAAGAAACATCGTTTTCACTCCGCTCTCGGTTGTAAGCGAAGATGTTCCGTCAATCGTAAGCGCGGTGCCTGGTAAAAACTTATAAGAAGAACTTCTTAACGTTAACGCACTACTGTTTGACAAGGTAACATTCATAAACGATATAGGACAAGCCATGTCTTTACTTGTTTCCATACTATATCCGCTTACGCTTATTTTTACAATATTATCTTGTACCTTTGTACCGCTTATGTTGATAATATCACGTTGCCCCTCTATTTGATTAGAACCCTTTATAGTATACAACGCTTTGCCGTTATCGCTCTTAGCATCCCAACTTGCAGCTTTCTCTGCCCATTTATCTATATAACCATTTGACTCAGTCATTTGGAATAAAGCATTTTTAGTGTTACCGATAATATCTAATGTATCACATTGCCACCCGACAATACTAACGTTTATTGCATAAAACGCTTTATAAGTTGCACCTAAAAGTATACGCGTGCGACAACTTACGTTATGCAACGTATACCTTGATACGGGAAAGAAATTCTTATCCGACAAAGCGTTTGATGCTTTGCCGCCCATATAGTCGTACATATGGAAAAGATCTTGGATAGTTGCGCCACTCCTCAAAATTACTATACCTTCATTTTCATCTGTATCTTTGCCGGTACTTTTTAGGTAGCCGTAGGCAGTAATACTTCCGCCGCTTTGTACATCTATTGTGCCGTTATTCATTACAACACCTCGATTATACGTTGTGCAAACAGGGCCGGTAGCAAAACCCACATACGCCGTAATATCAAGCGTTTTTTGCAATACTAAAGTTACCCCTTGCGGTATACATAAAACCGAGTATACAATATCTTTACCTGGATCCTCGTTTTTATAATCATCTTCGGTTGTTCCGGTTATACCGTCTTTATACGGCACAACGAGGTTTTTATTTGAAAGTGTATAAGTTTTTGTTGTATTATAGAAAGGTAGGTTGGTAAAACAAGTTGTAAGAGTGAAAATATCTCCTGCGTTATCGCCGTCTACGATTGCGGGGGAATAAATACCCGTTATTTCATACTCGAATTTCGCAACAGGTGTTTCGCCGTGTACGGACGTTGCCTTGCTTATATTTACCGTTATTTTACGTGCGGCGACGGTATAAGCATTGGCGCCATCTTCAAAACTAACGTCATAATTTTTATTTGTTGCGTTTTCGGTAGAACCGCTTATGCCGTAACTTCCGACAGGAGACTTTTTATCGACATTACTTGTAAGGGTGAAAATATCTTCTGCGTTATCGCCGTCTACGATTGCGGGGGAATAAATACCCGTTATTTCATACTTGAATTTTGTAACGGGAGCTTCGCCGTATACGGACGTTGCCGGTTTTACCCTTACGGTTATCGGGCGCGTTTTAATGGTAAAACTTCCGTCGTTTGTTACAACAAGTTCGTAGTTAGCGCTATCATCGCCCGTTAATCGCACAACCGGTTTATAATCGCCTGCATTTGCGCCGCCGACAACTTGCACGTTACAGTCATCGTCTTCAAAAAACGAATCGCTTAACGTATAAGTCGGGTGTTGTTCTTTTCCGTTATAGGTGTAGCCGTCTGGCGAGACAGACCAAGTAAATGCGATTTCTTTCGGTTCGATTGTAAAGTAAACCGCAGCGGCGCAATCTTTGTTTTCCGTCGTCGGGTTGAGAATTACGTTAAGTTTTTCGGCTACGGTTTTTGCCGCGTCTGTTGCCGTTTCGGCGTTGATTTTTGTGGTGGCGGTGATTACGCAAAGGTAACGTCCTGCATTTGCGGGGACGTTGTTGTCGCCTAAGGGGGTGAATTCGTTTAAAGTAGTCGAAGCGCGCGTCGCTTGCGATACGGAGCGCGAATATTGCTCCGCCGTTTGCGTAGGCACGGTTACCTTGTAATACGCGTAATCAAAGGTTAAGCCTTTTTCTTCCCAGTTTTTCCAAGTAAACAAATCGGTGCTATCGGTGCCGTCGGGTTTGTCGGTGACTTGGATTTTGTAACCGCTTTTATTGTAGGTGACCGTAAACTTATCTTCGGTCGATTGGGGTTTGTCGATAGTGGTTGCGGCATTGTCGCCCGCCGCGGTTATGTTAAGATAACTTTCCAAAACGGGGATTTGCTTGGCGGATTCGCCTTCGCCCTCGGTCGTAAACGAAGGTGCGTAATTAAAAAAGCCGCCTTGCGTCAGGTCTTGTTTTAAGTGAATGTTCCATTTGGAAAAGCCCACGGCGGTAAGCACCATGGTAAGCAAGCAAAGGACAATTACGGCGTATTTACGTAACACGTCGTATCTTTGCTTGCGGTTATTCGTTTTTGCTTCCCCTGTGCAAGGCTTGCGGTTATTTGTTTTTGCTTCCCCTGTGCAAGGGGAAGTGGCACGCAGTGCCGATAGGGTTGTCGACGACTTTTTGTCGTCTTTTATGTTGAACGAGTGCATATATTAAATGCCTCCTTATATTCGAATTGTGCGAATGCCTCTTTTTCGACCTCTCACCGACTACGTCGGAGCTTCGCTAAGCCGCGGACGGCAATCCTTTTGTCAACTGCGTTGACATTTCCCTTAACAAGGGAATTTCCTTACGAAGGCGAGCCTTTCTTAGTCTTAGCCTCTCATTTAGGAGAGGTGGCAACGAAGTTGTCGGAGAGGTCCTTGCCTATTCTCTCACGCGGCGATTAAAACGGTTTGTAATCGGTTACGTTTGCTTCTATTTTTAAGTTCGAAAAAACGCCGTTCCCTACTTCAGTGTAAATCGCGCGGTACTCGTCGGCGGTCGGTGCCATAGTGTAAGTGATTTCGAAAACCACGAACTCGGCGTCGCTTGCGCAAACGTCCGATGACACGTAAAAGCGGTAACCGTCAACAGCAGTTTGCGTTGCTTCGTACTTAAAAAGCGCGTCGGCGACTTGAACCGATTTGGTGTTTTCCCTATTAAGCGTTACCTCCGCGTCGGGAGTTTGTTTGTCGTAAACGGTTAACGAAAAATCCAAACATTCGAAAAAGGCGTTACACTTTGTTCCGTCGGAAAAACCGAGTTCGACGTTTATGTACAACAAATTTCCGCTTATAGGGCTTTTAGTAAGCGTGCGAAGATTTTGTATGTTAAGTTTTAACTCTACGGTAAACTGCGCCGTCGACGTTATGCGGTCGTTTACACGGTCGTAAAAACCGAGCGGATAAAGTTCGATATTGCCCACGTCGCTATTAGTTATCGTTACGTAATCGCTTCCGTTAACGGGAACGTCTACCCTATCGTCGGTAAATCCGCAACCCGATAGCCCGATAATCAGCATGACCGCGCATATAACCGCCGCGATAATCCTTTTAGCACAAATTTTACGACTGCTTTTAAAAACTCCGCTTTGCTTTGCCGTGTTTTCGGATTTTGTTGAATTTCGATTTACGTTTTCGTTTGTAAGTTTTAAGTTTTTCATACCTTTCGTTCCTTTTCGCCTTATAAGGCAGACAGCGTTTGCGAAGCAAACGCTAAAGGGGTACCCCTTTAGAAAATAGCGAGTTTTGTCTTAAAAAAATTCCGCATTTAACGGTAAAAAGATCCTTTTTACGCCGTTTCGGTACAAATTCAAACAAATTGCGCTATATAATTTATTAAATTATAGTTTAGTATAGCATTTATTTATTTCACTGTCAATAGTTTAACAGCGGATTTTATTATTTTTTTATGCGTGCGCGCACAAACACACTTTGCGATAAAAAATACAAACCGTATACCGACTGCGCGATTTATTTTTTTAAAAATCCCGAAACAAACGTTTTTGTTTTTTACCCGCTTTTAAAAATTTTTATCGTTTTCAGCACGAATTTAGTATAAAAGTCGCTCTATAGGTCGATTATCTCACTTTTTATTAAATAAAGTCGTTTTTCGATTTAATAACGCTATTCAGACAATTTTCAGACACGATTTTACCGATATTTTACAAAAAAAGTCCGCCTATAAGTCGATTATCGACCTATAGA
>CAYNYV010000017.1:0-26777 GCA_964401515.1 uncultured Christensenella sp. | reverse complement strand
AAAACGATAGTCGCTATCAAAACAACGGCAACCGCGCTTGCTATAATCGCTATAAGTTTCTTTTTGTTCATTTTATCCTCCAAATGAATAATTATATGAGTATTCCGCTTCGGTCACCGCATCGAGCGCGGCTTCAACGGTGAAATAAATCTTACCGTCATTTACGGATACTGAATCATGTTTAATTGTATAATTGTAAAGTTTGGGGTCACTGCCGTATTGCTCGATACCGTATACGATAATCGACATTTGCGTGCATTCGACCTTTATGCCGTTTGTAAGATCCGCAATTTGATAGATAGCAATTTTTTCCTTACCTTCGGCTGTATTAAGCGAAACATTGCCGAATTTCATTTTTAATTCGCCTTTAAGCGTAATGTCTATCGTTGCTTTTTCGCTAACGCTGCCGGATATCAATCCGAAGTCACATTCACGTATGAAACCGGTAACTGAGTAATCGACTGTTACGTTTTCAAAGATTAAATCGGTTATAAGAGCATTGTCGGAAACACCGCCGAAAACACCGCCGATATAGGCGCTGGTCGATTTAAATTCCGCTTTAATATCTTTTATCGTGTGGCCTTGACCATAAATTTTTCCGTTAAAATAATTATAACTGAAAACAGTCGGCCACTTAACGTCATCGGAAAACGTAAGATCGTCTTCGATATAATAAACACCGTTTATGTTAGCGTTACTTACGAGTTGTTCAGCGGTATTTATCCTATAAATTTCACCCTTATCGAACTTAACGTAAACATTTTGAACTCTGTTTACGGCAACGCCCGTTGCTAAATCCAAACTGCCGTTGTGAACCAATTTACCGTCGATAATATTTTTACAATCCTTATCGTTATACGCCGAGTTAAACGTGTATCCGTCCATAGACGGGAAAGTATAAGACTTATTATCGTTGTAACTTGTAACGTATTGCATGGCACCGTTGACATATTCCGGAATAAAGATTGTGTCACGATCGAAAGTCGTGCTGCCTTCTTGATGCGTTGTCTTATAATCGAAAGTGGTTTCTCCATACTTGACCCACTCACCGTCTTTTTCGTAATAATAATCGAATTGGTAATACGGAACCCACCCCGCGTACAGGGTAATCGAAACTTCTTTCTCATCGCCGACGTCTATAGTGTCATTACTAAAATCCCAATAACCGGAATAGGACACGCACGCGGGATACCCGACTGTTTCTACCTCTGCGTCTTTTATATAATAGATACCGTCTTCTTCTTTTAAAACGTTTCCGTACCAATCGAGAATATTTCCGTTTTCGTCGGTTTGTAAAACTCTTTCTTTATACCATCCCGCAAAAAAGTAGCCTTTCTTTGTTAAAGAAATCGGATCTTTACCGCCTGAAGGACGTTTCGTATCGGTAGGCTCCATAAGTTTTATGTGCGCTATTCCGTTTATATCCTTAGTATAATCGTCCGGGTTAAACATATCGACGATAGTATTTTTTTTGCTACCGTTTAATTCGTCGCAACCGTTAGGATTGTAAGTTACCGTAACGGTATAACCATCGTCGAACAACTTATCGTACGCCGTAGAATCGGAACACCCGTACAATGCCACTGACAAAAGCGCTGTGAATATTAATATTGCAATAAGTTTGTAATTTTTCATTACCGTTTTCCTTTTTGTGCCGCTTTTACGGCGTGCAATGTATTGTTTCCGCCGTTAAGAAAACGGCGGAGAACAAATACTTAAAATGCTTAATCGATAACGCCTTTAAGCGTTTTTCGAACCTTTACCTTTCTTTTGCCATATAACGTAAACCAAAATCGCTATACCGCAACCGATTACAATGCCGACAATCGTCATTACGACGACGAATAAAGGCGTATCGACGAAAGATTTGTTATCAACCTTCGTATTAACGCCGTCATCTATCGACGGAGCCTGTGACTGTTGGTTTTTAAGATAACTGATGATGGATTCGGCTTGCGCCAAAACTTCAAAATTGGTTACGAGCGATTGCTGCTCGGTAGAAGGAAGCGCGTCATACGCCGACCTTGCCGCAAGAATGGCGGCCTCCGCATCCAACGTTACGTTAGAAGGTATCGCGTCGATGAGAGTTATGACTTTGCTCGTTTGTTCCGTCATAGTGGGTTTACCCGCAACGAAATTATCAAAATACTTTTGGAAAATGAAAGTATCGTAATATTTACCGTTGGAAGGTGCGACAACCGTTATGCTTTGTTCCACTTTACCGACGTAATCGGCAAAGTTTGCACCGTAATAGTAGTTGTTGGGCTCTTCGTAAGCATTCCACATATAGAAGTCGACTATGCCTAAGCCTTCGTATCCGCCGTATATGCCGCTAAGGGGTAAATTGTTAGGATCGTAAGTTAACGTTACGTCGTATTCTTCTTCTAAAACGGGGGCTTCGTAGCCTAAGAAGGTTACGGACGAAAGGTCGGGCATATCGTAGAAAGCCTTATGACCTATTGCCTTTAACGAAGCGGGAAGCGTTACGCTTGCAAGATTTGCACCCTCGAAAGCGTTAGCGGATATTCTTGCAGTGCCGTCCGAAACGACGTAAGTCTTCAACTTGCTTGCAGCGGGGAAGGAAACAAGTTCCTTTTGTCCGTTAGGAAGCAATTGATACAAAACGCCGTCGATAACTAAAACAGTTTCGGAAACTTCATAGTCGTTTGTAAATTCTTGACCGACGACTTTTTCGCCGAATACGACGTCTTCGTATCTGCCGAAAGATTGGATTTGGCAACCGTTAAACGGGTTTTCGCCGAGAGAATTCAACTTATCGCCGAAAGTTACTTTCGTTACGGCAGAATTTCGGAATGCGTAATCGCCGATTGTCGTTACGCTATCTAACGAAACTTCGCTAAGAGCGGATGAAGCGAACGCATAAGCGCCGATTTCCGTTACCTTATGCAAGTTTTTAACGTCCTTAAGGTCGCCGTTATAGGCAAACGCGCCTTCGGATAACGTAACGCCGTTTTCGTTTAGGGTAACCTTTTCGAGATTGGTTCTTGCGAAAGCGTAATCGCCTACTTCGGTTACGTTAGAAAGGTCGGCTTCGGTTAAAGCAGTCCCTACAAAGGCATACTTACCGATTTCCGTTACCGAAGCGGGTAAAGTTAAGTTTTCAAGCGACGTACAGTAAGCAAACGCGTAAGAATTTACGGCAGTTGCGTTTTGGTTAAGGGTAAGCGTTTCGAGCGAGCCGTTGAAAGCAAACGCGCCTTCGCCTACGGAAGTAACGCCTTCCAAGTTAACAGTTTTAATATTGGGGGCAAGAGTCGTGTAAACGTAACCCGTAATGTATTCGACGCCGTCTTCCATAACTCTTTCGTAAGCGTAACCGTCAAATTTTTCGCCTGTAGAAGTCGTAAGATCGTTTAATCTTTGACCTGAGAAAGCATAGTCTCCGATAGATTCGACTTTGGACAAATCAACGGTTTCGAGTTCTAAGTCGTTATAGAACGCTCTTTCTCCGACTTTAACGCCTTCACCCAAAGTCAAGGTCGTTAACGCCATGTTATTTGCAAACGCCATCATACCTATCGTTACGTCGTCGCCGATTACTACTTCTTTCAAAGAAGAAGTATTGTTTTTCGTTACGTCGAAACGATAATAAGTGTAAGTCTTTCCTCCGTCGACAACGTAGTCGTACGCGCTGTAGGTCGTACCGATAGTCATAAAGAAGGCTCCGTCGCCGAGTTGCGCGCCGTTACCGACGGTAACTTTTTCAAGTTTTTCCATAGCGGCGAAAGCAAGTTCGCCGACTTTACAGTTTGCCGGAATTATTACTTCGGTAATACCGACACCGCTTGCATCGATGGTACTCGATACGCCGCACGCATAGAAGGCATAATCGCCTATCGTTTTGACGTTAGTGAAATCGGGCAAGGTTTTAAGATTCGTTGTCTGCAAGAAAGCGTAATCGCCGATTTCCGTAACCTTAGGCATCGTAACCGTTCTTAAATTAGTACAGTTTGCAAATGCGTAATTCGAAACGACTTCGACGTTATTAGCGACTACCTTGTTAACGGCTACGTTGCCGGCAAAAGCACCGAGTGCTATTGTAGTAACGGAATCGTCTAACGTGACGGTGCCTTTTACGTTGGGTGCGACAAGTATAACTTCCTTACCGTCCTTGTTGTAAATGAACTTACCGTCGGTACTTGTCTTAATCGATTCGTTTAAAGGACTTATCTTGAAGGATTCGACAGCCGTTTCGGCAAAAGCGTACTGACCTATAACGGCAACGTCTTTACCGAGCGTTACGTCGGATAACTTCTCGCATGCGGCAAACGCATAAGCAGATACGACCGCAGCGTTGATGTTGATCTTCGTTAAGTTTTTACAATTCATAAACGCTTGAGTACCGATCTTCATTTTGGAAGCGGCAAACTCGACGTTTAAAAGTTCGTTACAACCATAGAACGCGCCGATACCTAAGGACTGAGAAGTCTTTGGCAAGGTAACGACCGAAAGACTCGTATTTGAGAACGTGTAGTTACCGATAGCAACGACGTTATTTAAGTTTACTTCCTTTAAAGATTCGCAATTGGCAAAGGCGTTTTCGTTTATAAATTGTACGTTTTCAAGATTAATTTTGGAAAGTTTTTTACAATCGTAGAATGCGCCTACGCCTATCTTTGTAAGCGTTGTGGGTAATACTACTTCTTCAAGAGCCGAAAGGTTCGCAAACGCGTATTGGTTTATCGTCGTTACGCCTTCGGGAATGATAACTTTAGTTATCGTGTCTTCGCCAATGTAGGCTTGCTTGATAAGATAAGGATCTTCGTCGTCGATGACGTCGCCTTGAGAGGTATCTTTTTCGACGTATTCGTAGTTAGAAAACGCATAATCGTAAATCGTCGTTAAACCTCTGTCCGCGGGGATTTCGACTTCGCCGCCGAGCCCTTTGTAGTTGTAAAGATAAATCGACGTGATGTTGAAAGGATCTTTGATTTCGATATTGATGACTTGTTCGTAGAAAGTCGGATTGTCGTCGAAAGTCACGGCGGCAGAAACGGTTGCGGTACCTTTTTCGTTGGTAATAACCGTGATCGTACCGTTTTCATCGATACTTACGTCATCGGGATAATCCGTCCTAAACACGACTTTGGTGTTCTCGGGAAAGTAAGAATCGAGCGCGTAAGTAAGCGTCACACTTTCGGAAGGATACATTTTTAAAGTGTAATCTCCGTCAAAACTGTAGGTGCCGCCCGTGACACCGATTTCTCTTTCGTCCGAAGATAACCCGTAATATGCCTTTTCGGTTTTATAACCCGTTATGGTAAATTTATTAACTTCGGGAATCGAATAATTTCCGACATAACCTTCGTCGCCTTCCGCTAAAACAACGACTTCAACGCTCGCTTTTACTTCGTTACCGTCAACATCCTTAGCGATTGCTGTCAATGTTGCAGTACCGCTCTGCTTAGCGATAAGCGTTTGATTTACGACGTCACAAATATTGTCGTCGGTAATTTCGAAGTCTAAAACTTCAATCCAGCTCGTTGCGGGATAAAGATTAAGACAATAGGAAAGCACTTTTGTTTCGTTAGGACTCAATTTAATCGTTTCTTCCTCGAAATACATAGACATGATTTCGTCGGGAAGTTTTATCTCGTACATAGCGTAGTTCATTGCGTAATCGTAACAGCCTACGACAAAGCAGTTATTGTTTTCCGCGATCTCGGCACTACCGTCTTCGTAATATCTTAATCCCGCGGAATTCTTAATCCGAGAAACGTAATCGGTAAGTTCGAACGTTACCATCGAAGTAGAATTGAATTCCGAATAAACAGGCGTTATATACTTGTTGAAAGAACTGTAAGAGAATCCCTCATCGCTATGCGTAACCTGTCCTACCGACATACCCATCGCATAGTGGTTGTCATATACGTAAATATCGGCGTAAAGTTTTGTCTTTTTAGTGTTCTTGTCGTATTCCGTGCGGTATTTAACGTCGGTTACGGCAGGAGCCTCATAGTCGATATATACGGGGAACTCAAAAGTGTTTCTTACGTTGTTTTGATCTTCCTTTTCGCCGTAGTCGATGTAAGCCTCGACCTTTACGGTATACTTGGTGTTGTTTTTGAGATTATTTTCTAAAACGCTGAATTCGGTATCGATTGACGAAGCGTAAACGGTATTGCCGCTGCCGAACGATTTTTGTTGATTGTATTCCGTGCGACTAAATATCACACGCCCCGTAGAATCTTCGGTTATCGTAATATTTACTTCCTTCGCATTACGCAAAAGCCCCGCGTTAACGCTTCTTATCGAACTTACGGTCCAATTGCTTTCGTCTTCCGATTGATTGGAAAGCGCAATATGATCTTTGCTTGCGGCAATCTGGACGGCAGAAGGATCTTGTACAAAGTAGTAAGAACCGAGCGTCGTGATATAGTCGCTGTATAATCCGCCGATAACCCTTGTAGCGTAAGCGTCCGCCATAAGTTTGTCGTTATCGTCGAGACCTGCGTTGATTTCGTCTTTGTTGGTGTCGTAATATTCTTCGTCGAAAATGGGTGCTTCCGTCCAATCTCCGTAAAAAGCGAGCATAGGAACGTTCATATCTACGTCTGTACCGGAAACGGCGTCCAAAGTAATAAAGCCTTCGACGTACATACCGTATTCGAAAGAGTCGGCAATGTATTGCTTATCTTCTTCGGATAAAACGATTTTTACGGAAACTTTAGCGGTTTCTCCCGCGGCAACGGTAACGTTGTTACCGCTTTGAGACCCGCCTTCGACCTTGGTCACCGAAACGACGGTGCCCTTTAACAAATAGCCGTCTTGGGTTACGGTAGTATCGTCGTGGCTCGTGTAAGCGCTGCTTACGCCCTCGGTCATAACTATCGCGTCGATATTGTAACTTGCGCTGCCGTTTGAAACGTTGGTAACGCCGAAAGTCATTTCGTAAACGCCCGTTCTCGCCTTATCGTCGCCGAGTTCGAGTTTGGTTTTATCCATCTCGTTACCGTCTTGGTCGTAAGTGGTTACGTAAGAAGCCGTCGTGGTGGCTTTGGTAATGTTTACAAGTCCCGCGCCTTGTTTTCTTACGGCGTAAGGTAAACCGTTTTTGTTCATTACGATGTCTGCAGTCGACATCATAAGTTTATTTACTATCGAGTTAACGTAATTTTTGGATTTTAAGTTAATATCCGCTTCGCTGCCGAATACGCCGCTATATTGAACGTATTGACGGATAAGCGCCGTTGCGCCTGCTTGGTTAGGCGCAGCCATCGAAGTACCGGATAAACTTTCGTATCCGCCGCCCGGAACAGCCGAGTAAATTTCGCCGCCGTGTGCGGTGATTTCGGGCTTAATCTTTAAGTCGGAAGTAGGTCCCCACGACGAGAAGTCGGACATAAAAGGACCTGCCGTGTTACTCCTCGAAACGGTAATTTTACCCGTCGGGTTTTTAGCGAGCTTTTCGCCTTCGTCTTGAGATATCGAGCATACCGCGCCGATATCCGCGCCGACTGCCATCGATATCGTACCGGATACGTTGTTATAAATTATGATACCCGCCGCGCCTTTAACTTTTAAAGCGATTCTGACTTTATCTTCAAAGGTCGTAGTACCTCTTTTTACGAGAACGATTTTGCCTTGATAATAAGACTTGTCTTCGGCATAGTCGGATGCTTCGCCTACGCCGGGGATTGTTACGTAATCGAATTCGTAACTGTCGACGTCGCCTACCGTTTTCAATACGTCGTCGACGAAACTCTTTTTCTGTTCGGCGTCGTTGGTGGATGCTTCGTTGAAGTAAATTATGTCTTCGCCGTATAAAAGATAAGGCGTTTTAACCCCGTCTACCGACGCAACCGATAAAGGACCGTTATAGGTAGAGGGAGAACCTACCGTACCCGAGTCGGGGTTAGAAGTAAGACCGTTACTACCGTTTTTATCCGAACCGAACGTCGCGTTGTAGGAGTTTGCCGCAGATGCGATAAGCGAAATGCCTTCTTCGTGGATTTTGTCGTAAATTTTGTTTACGTTTTCCTTATCGACTTCCCTCGTAAAGCCGCAGCCGGAGCCTAACGACATATTGATGACGTCTACGCCTAAAACGACGCAGTCTTCCAAAGCGGCAAGTAAAGCGCTTGTCTTAGCGCCCGCAGCCGTATCGGAGAAAACCTTCATTATCGCGAGTTGCGCGTTAGGCGCAACGCCCGTAATGGTGTCGTCTTTACCGGCAATAATACCGGCAACGTGGGTTCCGTGTTCGGAGTCTATAGGCAATACGTCGGGATCGTGGTCGCCGTAGTCGTATGCGTAAGGAACTTTTCTGTTAAGATAAACGTCTTCAGCGGTAAGCCCCGAAGTAAATTTGGAAGCGGCTGTGTTGTCAATCTTTTCGGCAACGTAATTTAAATCGAACTTTTCGTTGGTCGTAGTGAAGTTTTCTTCGGACGAGTCGAACGCTTGGTGAGTATAATCGAGCCCCGTATCCAAAACCGCAACGACGACGCCGTCGCCTTGGTATTCGGAAGAAGAACTGTCGAAAATACCCGTGTCGTAAACGTCGACCACGTTTTCGACGACTACCGATTCGCAAGGGTTGTAGACCTCGCCGATCATCAAGGTCGCGTAATCGTCCAAAAGATTGTTAAGTCTTTCAAAGTCCTTTGCTTTAATCGTTACTTCGAAACCGCCGAAAAGCGTTTCGTATTTTTCGCCGAGTACAAAACTAACGCCTGCACGACGAAGAATCTTCAAAAGTCTGTTGGTTTCCTTTTCTACGTTTTCGGCAGTTTGTCTGCCGTTATTGGTATTGGAATATTCGAAAACCGACTTTGTACCGAAAGAAGTTTTATTGTACGAATCGAGCAAACCGTCAACGTTCATTTCGACAATGACGGAAATATCTTGGTTATCGCTTACCGTCGAAGGTAATTTTGTAACGACGGTATCGTCAAGGTAAGATTCGATGTCCGTATCGATGGAATAATCGACTTTCGTAATTTCCTGTTGAGGAAGATATTCTGCCCTAACGCTTTTCGAAGGCGCTTCCGAAAATGCCGTAAGCGTCATGCAAAGCACAAGTGCGAGAGATAAAAACCTCGGTAACGTCTTTTTAAGTTTTGCCATGTTGCATTCCTTTATATGGTAATAAAAATTTTTTCGTGATTAAAGAGAACGGATTTCTTCACAAGGTCATAATGAACCATTCTCAATACTATGCTTTAGTATTTTACACCAAAAATCGGTTTTTGTAAAACATATAGACAGGGTTTTTTAAAATATAATTATAAATATTATATATAATATTTTCAAATTCACCCGTTCGACACAAAAATCCGTCCCTTATTCGGTAATTTTTTGTTTGACTAAAGAAGAATAGTGTTTTCATAGGAAAAACCTTTTTGCTACAAAAAACAAGTCGAGAACTTTTTAAGCACTCGACTTGTCGTGATTTAATTTTTACTTGTTAACCGAAATAGCGTTAAACGCTTTCGATTAAGCGGCTTCTTCGGTGTTTTCGACCTTGGTTACCGTTAAAACACCGTCCTTTAGGGTAAGGTTGTAAACGGTTTCCGTACCGTTCTTCAACGCTATTTTTGCCGTGTAGGCGTTGTCGCCGGTCTTTGCGGAAGACGTGAAGAAGGAAGTCGAATAACTTGCCGTCTTAACGGTAGTATCGTTTTCTTTCTTTTCTTTGACGGTTTGCGTAACAAGCGATAAAACGTTGTCGCCGCAGACTTCGATAAAGTATTTTCCGTCTTCGGTATAGTAAACGGTGTTTTCCGTCTTGGTTACCGCGGCTTTTTCGTAAAGGTTTACTTTAGTCGTAGAACCTTCGACGCTGCCGTCGGTCTTTTCCGTCAAAGAAATGTAGTAATGCGTCGATTTCGTAACCTTGCCGGTTGTGCCGTCGAATTCTCTTACAACGTAGGCGATACCGCCGTCGAAAGAAATAATCTTCGCACTAATGATATATGCTTCGGTGTAAGCGACTTCGGTTTCACCTACTTTAAGCGAAATATCCCAATAACTGCCGGCAGAATATTTATCGGACGCGATTACGCGTTTAACGGTAACGGTATAATCGTCCGTAGTAAGGGTTTCGACTCTTATGAAACCTAACGTCATAAAGTATGAAATACCGTATTGAGAAGACGCTTGGAAAACAAGTTGATATTCGTATCCGTCCGCCATGGTCTTCGTAACGGTGTAATAACCCGTAGACGAATCGTAAGTGTACGCTTGTTCTTCATCGAAAGAAAACGCGTTGTCTTCGGAATCAACGTAACCGAGAACTTCGCCGAATTCGGCGTTAACGTACTCTTTAACTATTTCGCCGTTTTCGTCATATTCGTTGATAAACGTTACGGTACCGTAGTTGTTTGCGGGACTATAACCGAACAACAAGTAGTAAAAATACTGCGAAATATAGTTATAAGCGTAAGCGGTGTTTTTCCAAACCATGCTATCGATAGCATAAGTGCACTTGGATTCTTCTAATCCGTCGTAACTTAAAGTAATATCGAACTTAAAGTTGCCATACAAAAGATGCATACCGTCGGAATCTTTCATGACGTAGCAATCGACGGTTTTGTCTTCCGCGTCTTCCTTAGCGAAGGTTACCTTTGCGGTAGTCACGTAAGATTCGCCGCCGACGGGAGAGAATTCCAACGCCTTGATTTGATATCCTTGAACGGGATATTTATCGGCGTTATCGGCATAGCGGTTAAAGGTAAGATTACCGAGTCCGTGTCTGTAGTAATCGGTCGATTTGTAACTAATCGTCGCTTCGAGTTTACCGAAGCTTTCTTGAACAAACCCGTAATCGTTGGGGTTTTCTCCGTCGGGATCGTAACGATAAAGCGTTACGCCGTCCTTATCGGCAGTATAGTAGTACGCAAATTCGCCGTTTTCGATAACAAAGCCGTACTTAGTAAAGGTAAGCGTGTCGAGATCTTGCGAATAATAACTGTAAGGCCTCGTTTCGCAAAGAGTTATAGTTCCTTTATCGGGATCGAACTTGTAAATACAAGCGTCGGTACCGGCGTCGTTTACGTAGTACATAAGGTTTGCCGTGATAAGTTTGTAAGTACCCGTTTCCGTTTCGCCTTTGTCGTGGTATCTTACCGCTCCGCCGATATCGTCGAGTACGAGTACCGACCATTCGGAATTATCTACGTAAGCCTTTATTATATCGCTTGTTCTCGTGAGTTCGAAAGAAAGATAAGTACTTCCGGATAAGGTAAAGGTGCTTATCTTGCCGACGTAAGTTTTTGCTTCGCCGTCGTTGTAGTTAACGGTGATAACGCCGTCCTTTACCGTGTAAGTTGCGTTTTCGTCAATATAATTACGAACGGACGAACCTTCGCTGTCGGTTGTAAAAGTAAATAACTTAGCGTTACCGAAACCGTCGAAGAAAACATATTGTCCGACCATTCTTTGGTTGTCGAAGATTATGTAGGCGCTCGTTTCCGAACCCGCATATTCGTCGCCCCTTACGGCAAAGCTTTCGCCGTTCATCTTAAAGAAGAAGTAGCGACGTACGGTGGTAAGAGAAAGTAAAGTTACTTCGTTTCCGTCTATCGAGTAATAGCCCCTGTATTCGTCGCCTTCGGCAGAAGTGTAAGCGCCGTAATAACCGAAACCGTCGAGCTTTAAGTATTCGCCGTTATCGTTGGAGTATTCGAGACCGCCATAAATTTCGTCTTTGAAATTATACGTCGAATAGAATACGTAGTTGGAATTAGTGAAACGTATGAAAGCAAAGGAAAGTTCTTCTTCGCCTTCGTTAGAAACAAACTTAAAGACTTGCGCTTCCAAAACAAGGGATACCTTGTTTGTATCCACCGTCTTACCTTGAATAGTCTTTGTATCGATAACGTTTTTCTTATCGTCTAAAGTAAGTTTCGTGTAAATGGCGTTGCCTTTACCGTCAAAGGAAAGATAAACCGTTCCGTCGGCGTTGCCGCCCATATAATCGTAAGCAACGTAAGGTGCGTGCTGTAAAGTTACGAAAGTATTGTCTTCGTGGTTGAGTTCGAAATACTTATAAGACTTTCCGTCATAGAACGTCGCGACGCAAGAAGTCTTTTTGAGGTGTTCATCTTTAGTCGTACCGCTCGTTACCGATTCGGAAGTAATACCTAAAGTTACTTCGCCGCCCTTGGTGTAAAGCGCGATACTCGACAAAGCGTTGTTGTTAACTTGCCTTTGACCGAGCATTACGAGCGTTTCGTCTCCGTTTTTATAAGATTCGTCGAAAAGCGTCGTCGTATTGTCTTCGAGGTCGGTTACTTGATACCAATAAGCAAGACTGTAACCGAAAGTTTGCGAATCGAGCGAGAATACTATTGTTTTAACCGTAGTAAGGTCGAAGAAAAGTTCGAATACGTTAGGAGCGGGATCAACGCGGTCGGCGTCGTTCACGGTAAGAGTGTAAACAACTAAATCGCCCGTGTTCAAATCGGAAAATTCCGTAGCGATATATTTACCTTCGGCTACTTTCGCGTACGAACGTTCGGTAAGGCTTAAAAGCATATAGCCGTATAAGGAAGCCCAACCTTCTTTTTCGTCGTCGATAACGATTAGGGGCGCTAAATAAGCGGTGCCGTTATCCGCATAGTAGTATTCTTTGTATGTATCGAGTTTTTTGGTAAAGGCGTATTTAACTACGGCTTCTTCGTCTTCCGTTTCGGAAGATTCGGTGTAAGAGTTAACAAGGAATTTAGAAGTCGAGCCGTTATCGAATTTCGCGGAAACTATATATCCGCCGAAAACAGAAGAAGTCGTGGAATAAACGCCGCTTAATTCTTTCGTTCCGTCGTTATAGGTTAAGTTGCAAAGACCGTCTAACGTAAGTTTTGTTCCGTCTACGTTTTCGATGGTTCTGTCAAGAGTTTGGTTATAATCGTAATAAACGTTTTGACCGTTTACTTTCGAAACTTTTATTACAATCTGAGTCTGACTACTCGAATAAAGAGTGTAAGTATCGCCGTTACGGAAATAAGAATAAGTTTCGTAAGCGGTAGTATCCGATAAATCGTTATAATACTTAGCTTTAAGATAACCGTCGAATTCTATTTGATAATATTTGTAGGAAACAAGTTGCCCGTCGTAAACGGCGCATTTGGTTAACTTACCGAGTTCAACGTCTTCGTCGTTACGGAAGAAAAATACGTTGTAGTCGTTGTACTTGGTTAAGTACGCCATATAGACACTACCTTTAAGTTCGCCTTCGGTAAAGGTTAGTTGATAAACTTCGCCGTAATCTTCGTCTTCAACGGTAAGGTACGTACCTTTGCTTTCGCTTAACGACGGAGTTGTGACTTTATAGGTTACGCCGTTGTAGTTGTCGAAGGTAAGCGTTTCGGTTTCATCGATGCCCGTACCGTTTACAAAGCGGTTGTAGGTTGCGTTTCTCGTAGAATCCGCATAAACAAAGGTGTAACTTGTTTCGTAAGTTCTTACGTAAAGTATGTTTTCTGCGTCTATATTGAAAACGATGTTATAGTCGGGCTGGTTAGCGTAGGTGCCTTCGAAGAAAAATCCGCCGCGGCTTAAATAAACGACTTTAGTGTCATCGCCGTATTCGTCTACCGTGTCAACGACGAAAACGTTGTCTACGCCGCCGAATATATCGGTGTAACCTCTTTCCCAAACGGCGTATAAAGACATACTCTTTTCAAAGGAAAAACTATCGAGATCGTTACTGTTTTCGATTTTACGTTGTAAAAAGTTGGATTCGTACAACAAGTTACCCGTCGAGTCCGCCCAGCCTTTCAAAAAATAACCTGCGAAGGTAAAATAACTTGCTTCGGGCACGTCGGTTTCTACACCGAAATATGCGTCCAAACTAACGGTTTGGGAAGCACTGCCGTCGGGGTTGTTAGAATTAAAGTATACGGATACTTTGTTTCTGTCGTAATATGCTTTTATCAGGTTGTCCGCAGCATTTTCGGAAACAACCAAACTGTTTTTGGAGTTTTCGTTATTAACAAGCGAAAAACCCGTTAAAGAGTCTTCGGCTTGTACCGTTTTGCCAACGTATTCGTATTTTACTTCTTCGGTCTTGTCGTAACCGTTTAAAGAAGCGTTTTGTCTGTACGTTTCGACGGTATAAGGCGCTTTGTATTTTGCCGTAAGCGTTACGGCAGTTTCGCCCATTTTAAGGTTTTTGTTAAGTTCCTTATCGCCGTTATACCAAGCGCCGAACTTGTAACCCGTTTTAGTAGGTTCGTAGCCCTGTAAAGCTTCGGAAATTTTAACGCCTTTTTTAAGGTAAAGCGTTGTTTCTTTAGATAAACTGCCGCCTTCTAAATTAAGTGTTAAGGCGTAAAGTTTTTCCCACTTGGCGTACACCGTCATATCTTCCGTTACGGTTACTTCGGTAACGGGGCTGCCACTAAAGTCGGAAGAAAGATACCAGCCTTCGAAACTGTAGGTTTTATCGTGGGCGGGCTCGGTAAGCGCGTACGTAGTTTCCTTTTTGACTTCGACCGCTTCCACGGAAGAAACGCCGTTGGTCTCAAAGGAAAGTTCTGCCTTCTTGCCGCCGCAGCCAACCGCCAAAAGCGACGTTACCGCTACGAGGACGGTAAGAAAAACAAGCAGTAAATTCTTTGTCAGGTTTTTCATATTATGTCTCCTGTATTAAAACTTTTACTTAGTTAAGGACGTATTAAACGTCAGTATATATAAATATACCACTTTCGTTAACCGCTTGTCAAATAAAAAAAGCGCAAACAAAGGTGGTATCTTTTATTCTTTTAAATTTTTATCGGATTTACGCCGTTAGCGAGCGTTTGTACGCAAAAAATAAGCGTTTTTACGTAAGTAGCGAGCGTTTGTACGCGCTATATGAGCGTTTTTATCCTTTTTACGCTCGACTGTACGCCGTATAAACGCGTTTTTTCAACTTTTGCGTTCTGTCGTCCGCAAGATAAAGACAATAAAAAAATCAAATCGAAATTTTTAAATTTGCCTATAGCGCGCGTTTGTACGCAAACTATAGGCAAATATAGTTATTAAATTAACGTTTGACTATTCCTTTTCAACCTTAGGACACACTTTCCGAACCGCTTTCGGTGCCTTCGTCCGTAGTAGCGTCGTCGGGTAATTCTTCTTCCCATACGGCGTAAAGAACGGTACCGTCTTGCAAAGTTTTTAAATCGCTTACGGAATATTCCGCAGCGGTAGAGCCTTGCGTTGCGGAAAAGCCTTTAAAGGTATAGCCCTTTCTCGACGGAGAAGTAAGCAAATTGTACTCGTTTTCGTTAGCGAGCATATTTGCGTTTTTCGTTACGGATACAAGATAGTAACCGTCGTCCGATAAGGTAACACCCCATACTACGGGACGGTAGGAAGCGTTAAATCTGTTATGCCAATCTTCGGCTTTTTCCGTTGCGTCGGTGTAGAAAGTCGCCAAATCGCACTGATAAAAGGCATAAGCACCTATCCATTCGATTTCCTTAGGTATGGAAACCGACGTAAGCGAATCACAACTTGAAAAGGCGTAGTTCCCGATATACTTAACGTTTCTTCCGATTTCCAAGTCGGTAAGAGAAGAAAGTCCGCAAAAAGCGTTTGCTTCGATTTTGGTTACGCTATCGCCGATATCGAGCGTTTCTATACTCGCGCAACCGAAAAACGCACTGTCGCCTATCGTCGTAACCGTATTCGGTATATCTATACCTCTTAAGTTATAGCATTGATAAAAAGCGTCTTTACCGATTTCGCTAAGCCCTTTTATAGCAGTTTCCGATTGTAAAAATTTAACCGAAGTTAAGTTGTTACATCCTAAAAACGCGCTGTTTCCGATCGACATAACGGTTTTAGGTACGGTAATTGCAAAAAGAGCGTTGCATTGGTAAAAAGTATATGCGTTAATCGCCGAGAGTTTAGCGTTTTCCGGTAGTTGTATACTTGCCAAGGCGGTACAGTATCCGAAAGCAAAAGTACCTATAGTTTCAAGTTGATAACAACTTTGCAAGTTCATCGTATAAAGCGATTGACAACCGTAAAAGGCCGAACGCCCTATGCTTTTAAGGTTTGTAGGATCACCTACGCTTTCCAAAGCGGTGCAACCGTAAAAGGTATAGTCGCCGATGTTTTGAACTTTGGTACCGATGTTGAATTTTTCAAGCCCCGTCGCCATATAGAAAGCGCCTTCGCCTATATAAATCAAATCTTCGGTATTTTCAACGGCTTTTAATAGATTTTTAGCATCCGCACTTTGCATGAAAGCGTAATCGGCAATACCTTTCGTTCCGTCTTTTAAAGTAACAGTTGCCGGCGCATCGTCGGAAATACCTACAACCCAATCGTTCGCGTAATACAAACCGTTAACGGCGGCTTGCATTATTCCGGTGCCTTCAAAGGCTTTAGCGCCTATTGATTTGACGCTTTTAGGAACGACGTAACTTGCCAATTCTTCGTTATCGATGCTAAGTCTTTCGCAACCGCTGAAACAGTAGGCGCCGATTTTTTCAAGATTATTGGGAAACGCAACGTTATTAAGCAATAAACAATCGGCGAAAACTTGTTGTCCCAAGGAACGCAGTTCGGAAGTATCTTCCGACCAGAAGGTATTAAGTTTGTCGCATTGATAAAACGCATAGTGGCAAATGTATTTTACCGAATCGGGAATACTCGCTTGTTTTAGTTCGTCGCAATAGGCAAAAACCATGCTTGCGATACCGACGGTATCGTCTTGAAGGTCTATCTTGACACTGCCCTTACTGCTGCCCCCGACGTATTCCAAACTTTTTTTAAGGTGTTGCGACACGCCTACCACCCACTTATCCGCATAGTAAACGGCATCGCTTTCGCCGTCGTCTTCGGGATGCAATGGGGTTTTATAAACAATGTAACTGCCAAGGAAAGTACAACTGTCGGGAATGGTGATTTCGGCTAACTTTTCACAAGAAGAAAAACAGTTCGAGCCTAACGCAGTAACGCCTTCGGGTATGTTAATCGCCGTTAAACCCTTCGATGAAGTAAACGCCTTGCTGTTAATTACCGTTAAACTTGAATTTTCGGAAAATACAACACCGTCGGAAAGATCGCACTTTTCGAAAGCGCATTCGCCTATACTTACAACTCCGCTGCCTATCGTCGCTTTTTTTAGCGAAGTACAGCCGGAAAAGGCGGATTCTTCGATAGAAGTTACGCTATCGGGAATAACTATGCTTTGTAACGACGAACACGACTCAAAAGCCGATTCGGAAATCGTTTCGATATTTTCACCCAGGTCGATATTTTCAAGCGACGAGCAGTATGTGAATAAATAAGTATCGATCAACGTAAGGCTTAACGGTATATTTACGTTTTTAAGCGATGAGCAAGACACAAAGCAAGAATCGCCTATTTCTTCGACGCAGTCGGGGAAAACGACGGTCGTAAGGTTAACGCAGTTGGTAAACGCGCCCGAACCTACGTATAAAACGTTGTTGCCTATCGTAACGGCGGTTATCGCTTTACTTCTTCTAAAGGCGCTGTCAGCAATACGCGTTACGGGTTTGCCGCGGTATTCGTCTTCGATGACAAAAGAACCGCTTGCCTTTCCGACGCGTGTAACTTCGTATTCCCTATCGTTGTTGATAAGGCTATACAGACAACCCGTTTCGTAAAGTTTTTTTAAATAGAAGTCTTTCGTCCATTTAGATTCGGTATACTTACGACTTGCGGGAAGGGCTTGGATTTTAATGTTATAATCGCCTTCGCTAAGTTCGGATAGCGAACACGTAGTCTTTCTGGGCGTTAAGGAAGTAACTTCGCCGTTTTCGACGTTAGTCGCCTCGATAAGATACCCTTTCGCATGTTCGACCGTATCCCAAGTCATATTATTGTCTTCGTCGAAAGTAACGTTTTGCGGTGTGGAAAGTCTGTTATGACTACACGCCGTAAACGACGCGCCGACTAGCGCAACCGCCAAAATCGACAGGACGAGGATAATCGCTTTTTTCATATTGTTAACCTTTTTATTGTTTTTTTAATTTGGAATTTTTTATGTCGCGGAATATTTCGTGTAACCACTTGAACTTAAACTTACGTACCGCAATGTCTAACAAGAACATTACTATAATAAGAATACAGAATAAAGTCCTCGGATCGTAAATTCTCGACAAATCGGTAATAAAGGTTTCAAAAACTTTATCGGCGTCGTCTATATCGTCTATAAAAATACCGTCGCCGCTTTCGGCAAGATTCTTTAAACCGCTTACGAGTTCTTCGGTATCTCCGATATTTACTTCGTCGTATTCTTTCGAGTAAGAGAAAGATTTATTGATCGTATACGAAGAAACTACGTTTCCGTCGCCGTCTACCCTTTCAACCGTAACGGAATAGGTTCCCGGACGCTTTATTATAAAGGTCGATCTGTCGTAATGATTTGCCGCGCTTAGCGGAACGGTTACGTAGACCAAAGGGTTTTGAGCTTCGGGGATTTCGTTTAAGGAAACCGTCTTTTCTTCTCCGTCTTCAACCCACTTTATTGTTCCGACGATTTTTTCGTCTTCGCCCAAAGTGTTGGTCGCAAGTTGAATTTTGTTGATATAGTTATCTTCGATAAGTTCCGCCTTGAGATCGTTTTTAGACAGATCTTGCAAAGTCATTAGATTTTCGACTATATTAGTTATAAGTCGTTTACCTTTTTCCGCTTTGATAAAGTCTTCGGAAAACTCTCCGTACAAGTCTACCATAAGGGAACCGACGCTGCCTTTGCCGAACTTCCATTGAGCGTAGACGGGTACGTCGTAGTCGCCTTTTAAAATAAGTTCCGCTTCGGCACGTAATCGCGTTCCGTAAAAGCCCGATAGTTTTATATCGAGTTTATCGAGATTTTCGCCCGTTTCGCTTCTTACGCCGTTAAGTAACGGCGACATAAGATTTGCTATTTGCGGATAATAATCTTTACGCTCGACTTCCTTGATTTCGGGGGATTTTAATTCATCCCTTATTACGGTAGGAACTTGTGCCGGCTTGTCGCAAACGTGTACTCTGTCAACGACGCCTTGGCGTTTTTCTTCCGTCGCCTTGCTGTCGCCTTCGACTTCGGAAGTATCGTTACCGAGCCATACCGCACGAAGCATTCTTTCGTAATCGGTAATGTCATCTGGTAAATCTTCTCCGGGGGTAATTTGCTTACCCGCCATTAATTCGGACTTTAAAGTCGGCGAGTTCGTGTTCGTACAGTCTATAAGAACAAGCGATATCGTTATACCGAAGTTCTTGAAGTTATCGTAAGCGATTTCTTCAAACAATTTTTGTTCGTCAAGAGAAATCAACCCGTCTGTAAGCAATATAATATGTTTCTTTTCGACGTATTTATTGGCTTGTAACTGTTGACAAGCAGCCTGCAACGCTTGAACGTAGACGGTTCCGCCCATCGGCTTAGGTATGCCGTCACGGACGGCTTTTATAATCTTCTGCCTTTGCGGAATAGGCGTAAGAGGAAGCACTTGATGAACGGACGTTTCAAACGCAATGATACCTACGTAGTCGCGATCGGAGAAAGTATCCGACGCAGTAACGCCCTGATATATACCAGCCTTCGCCCAATCGTATTTTGTATCGGAGCCACCCGAAGAGCTTTGAGAATTCATCGAACCCGAAATATCGACAAGGAAGATAACGCCTGTCGGGGGCGTATAATCGATGGCTTGAACGGGTAACATTTCCTGATACTTGGTTTTGTACATATCGGTTCTGTTGTAAGCGTGCGCTTCGGGTTGAGATGAATCGTCGTCCGTAGTGCCGTCGCTGCCGCCGATTGTGAATAAACCGCCTCCCAAGTCGTAAACGTAAGAATATAGCGAATCGATAAAGCCTTCGGCTTGTTTTAAGTCGCTATTGGCAACGTTATTTAAAATTACTTGGTCGTATTCTCTTAATTCGTCAATCGTCGTCGGAAAGTTATCGTCGTCCAAAGCAAGACTCGTAACGTGGTATTTGTTATCCGTCGTATCCCAATCGTATTTTTGGTCGGTATCGTTTTTAAGAATATCAAGTATCTTATCGAGATATTCGGATTCGTCCATAGAAGCCGTGTCCCTCGATACAAGAAGAATTTTGTTGTGGAGTATTAAATTATAGTAAGCGCTGAATTTGTTGTTCTGTTCTATACCGTCGCCGCTCGCAGTTATCATAAAGTCGAATTTATGCAAGCCTTCCGTTTCGAATTTGTGAGTAAATTCAACGGTGTTGCTGCCTTGAACCACGCCAACGGTTTTTACGCCCGTATCGGCGTCGCTTACGCCGTTATCCGACATCGTTATATCGGCGTTTATCGCATAGTCGCTGTGGAAAGTTAAGGTAACCGTAGCTTCATCGCCGAGCGCAATGCTGTAATCGGGGAAGGTAACTTCCGTAAGTTGGATATCGTTTCCGCCGTAAGAAGCGGGAACGTAAGCAACGTCCAAACGGGTGTTTTGAGAAACGACGTATCTTATCGAGTTGAGTGCTTTTTCGTCTGTTTCGCGCCCGTCGGTTATAAGAACGATTTTACCAGATTCGGGGTTTTTAAACAACGAAGCCGCGTACTTTATCGCCGCCGCTATGTCGGAAGCCGTCGTATCCGGCTTTTCGGCGTCTATATAAGTTTGGTATATAGAATCGACGTCCTTAGTAAGCGGAACGGCGTAAACTTGATCGAAACCGAAAGTTACCACGCCAACGTTATAACCGTCGTAAGCGCTGCCCGAAATTACGTCTTGCACGTAAGCGTCCCTTTCATCTGCGGAATATTCTTGCGTTTCGGAAAGGTCTACGAGAATTATAATTTCGTTAGTGGTGTTTTGTACCGTGTAATCGACGCGCATACCGGCAAGCATCATTATTGCAAGTACTAACGAAGTCGTGTGAAGAACAAGCGAAGTAATACGGTTTCTTGTTCTTCTGTATTTCTTTTTTAATGTAAAATAAGGTATAAACGAAGCCAAAAAGGCGGGTATCAATATTAATAATAGCCAAGGGTGTGTAAAATTAATTGTAAATCCTGTCATTTTTCCACCCCCCTACATGTTATCGCGTAGTTGCAAGAACCATTCTGCAAACATAATCGCGGTAAGCCCTATGGCAACGTATAAAAGTAAATCTTGATAGAAGTTTCTTTCTTCGCCTTCTTCGTAAGGGTTCAACATTGTATCCGAAGTCGGATAAGCAACGCTTTCACTCGACGGAATTCTTACGTAAAAGCTTTCGGTAATCTCGTCACGCAAAGTGGTTTGCGAAACGGTATAAGTCCCCGGAAAGTCAAACGATAGCGACGCGGGGAAATCCAAAAGCGATTTGCTATAATCGCTCGGTCCCGTTACGAGCATAGAATCTCCGCGTGCGGAAAACGAAACTTTTTCGTTTACTTCGAAAGAGTTATTGTCTATCATCGGCGGAAAGTAATACTCGAAAAGGTTGTACATAAACAAAGGAAAGTCAATCGTCAAAGGGAAGTTCGAATAGTGAAGGTCAAAGTTTAAAAAGACAGCCTTGTTTTGAACGTCGTTGGCAACGAGAAGCGCGGGGCTTCCGTTTATATCCCAAAGACAAGTATAAGTATAATCGTCGTAGTAGGAAACGGGATAATATTGAGTAACGAAAATTCTTTCTTCGTTTATGCCTTTAAGCAAGGGATGTTCGCTAAGACGGGTTAAAGTAACACCACCCGCAACGCTTATATCTATAGGTTTAGCCGTCCTCACGCCCGAAGCGCCTATCTGTCTTAACGGAGCAATAACAAGTGATACGCCGTCGACGGGCAAACCTTGTTCGGGGATAGCGTCGTGTTCGAAAACGTAGAAGTCGAAACCTTCCGTTTTAGCGTCTTCGATAAAGGTATACGATTCTATCGTAACGTCCCAATCTTCGGCAAAATGGCTTTGCAAAACCAACAAAGCGCCGTTTACAAACGGGTTAGGAAAAGAACTTGCGTATTGTATTTTCAACGAGTTTTTTTGACCGCCGTAAATATAAAATTCGTTGTCTTGAGAAAAACTGTCGTCGAAATAAGTTACATACTTGCCGCTGTTGTCTTTATCGACGATTGAAACGTAAACGGTATCGAATTGAAAAATTCTGCCCGTTTCGCCAAGATCTTTGACAAAATAGTTATCGGGTAAAGTTACGCCGTCTTGAACGGCGCTGTGACGGAAAACAAGAGTATACGTTTCGCCGTCGCGCATATAATCGCCGCTACTCGGTATGGTAGCGACAACTTCGTACAAATCGGGCGAATCGTTAGCGCCGCTTACCGAAAGTTTTATTTGCATGTTTTCAAAGTTTCTTCCGTAAGAAGCGACGTCCACGTAAAAGTTGTAGTAGTTTTCTTCGAACTCGGTATAAGCGTTAAGTATGGCAAGATTCCATTCGTTTTCACCGACAACGACGTCGGTTCTTAACGAAATACCTGTAGGCGCGTAATCGTACTCTACGTCCGTGTAAAGGAAAATTTGAGTATCTTCGTTAACGGCGATTATGTCGCTGCATAAGGAAAGGGCTGCGTCGATATCGCCTTTACCGTACGTGCAAGCGTAAATGTCTTCGGAAAGTTCTCTAAGTTGTTTATATAATTTGTTAGAGTCCTGAACGGTAACCCTCGACGCCAAAAAGTAAGGTTCGTCGTCCGCAATGATTACCGAAACTTTACCTTTTTTTTCAAAAGAAACCGACGCTTCGTCGATAGCGTTCGCGATAGCGCGTTGAAAACGCGTTTCGCCGTCCGACTCTATACGCATGCTTGCGGAAGCGTCGATAACGATTATGATTTCCTCGCCGCTTTCCTTAGCAAGAAGAACTTTGTTCGGTTGTGCCAAAATAGTTGCCAAACAGCAAAAAATCAAAACTTGGCAGAGTATCAACAAAAAGTTCCTTAATTTGCTTACGGGAATACGCTTCTTTTTGTATTTCAAACTCAACTTCCAAATATACGTACTCGAAATAATACGCTGTTGGAAGTTCGGTCTTATTATGTAAATTATGAAAAGGACTATAAGACTAAGTAACCCCAAAAGCCCTAAAGGCACAAGTAAAGTCATGAAATAATACCCACCTTCAATAGTTCGCCGAATAAAACCTTTTCTATAGGCATATCGGTGCTGATTGAAATATAATCGACACCGCGCTTTCTAGAAAAAGTTTTGATGTCATTGTAAAAATCGTTTAACGCTTCTTTATAGGCAACCTGTGTGGAACGGTTGATACGTATTTTCATATTCTTATCGTCGGCGACGTCGACCGCTTCGGAGTCTATAAGATTAACCCTGCCGTCGTACATAGGATCGATTTCGGACGGTGTAAGTGGTTGCACCAACATAACTTGCCGCTTTTTGTAACAAAGGTAATCAACCGCCTTGTGCCAATCGCTATCGGTAAAAAGGTCCGATACGATAACGCTTAATCCGTTGTTAGTTCCCGTATCGACGCAAGAAGTTACGCACTTATTAATGTCGGCTTCTCCGTCGAAAACCACTTCTTCAAGTTGACCTATCGCGCGAAAAAACGCCGTTTTGCCTATGATTGTTCCGAATGGATTTTCGGAAGTTTCGCCCTTCATAAGATGGAAAGAAACCTTATCCATGTTGTGAACCGCCAAAAAGCCTAAAGCGGCAGCCGCCGCAATGGCGTATGCCGCCTTTTCAGGGTTGTCCTTACCCATAGAAGCAGAACAGTCCAGAAATATCTGAACGTGCATTTGTCTTTCGTCGGTAAATAACTTGATAAAATACTTTTCGAAACGACTATAAAGGTTCCAATCGATTCGTCTTATGTCGTCGCCGAGTTGATATTCGCGGAAATCTGCGAATTCAACGGTCTGTCCGTAAGTGTTTACGAGATGCTTGCCGCCGAAATACCCGAGCAAACGGGATTGCAAATTGAAGGCGAGCGTTTCGAGCCTATTAAAAAATTTGTCGTTTAAAATCGAGTATTTCATTTAAAATCCTTAAAACGCATATGCATTGTACCGTCTTATTTTATCTTGTATTTTTTTGAAAGTTCTTGAAGTATCATATCGATAACGTCGTCGGCAGTAATTCTTTCGGCAATCGCTTCGAAATTAAGTTTGATACGATGACGCAATACGAAATGAGCAAGCTCGTTGATGTCGGAATAAGCAACGTTATATCTGCCCTTGATAAGCGCGAGAACTTTACCCGCCGAAATAAGCGCTTGTCCCGCACGGGGGCTGGCGCCGAGCCTTACGTACTTTTTAGCCGTTTCGGTCGCACATTCGCTGTCGGCGTGGGTTGCCGAAGTTAAAATCATAGCGTATCTCATAACTTCGTCGGCAACGGGGATTTGGTTTGCGATTTCGCGCATTCTCATAAGTTCCTCGCCCGTACAAGCACGGTCGGCAACTTCCGCCATAGTCTTTTGCGTTAAGGTAACTATGTCCATAAGTTCGTCCAAACTCGGGTTAGGCACCAAAAGTTTGAACATAAACCTATCCATTTGTGCTTCGGGTAGAGGATACGTACCGTCTTGTTCGATCGGGTTTTGAGTTGCTAAAACGAAGAAAGGTTCTTTTAACTTTCTCGACGTACCCATAACGGTAACGGTGTGTTCCTGCATTGCTTCCAAAAGCGCAGATTGAGTTTTAGGCGTCGCACGGTTGATTTCGTCGGCAAGAATAATGTTGCTGAAGATAGGACCTTCTTGGAACTTAAACGCCGAGTTTCCGTTTTCGTCCTTTACGATGATGTTGGTACCCGTAACGTCCGCAGGCATAAGGTCGGGGGTAAACTGAATACGCGAAAAAGGTAAATCGAAAACGCGGCCGAGCGTTCTTACAAGCCTTGTTTTACCTACGCCGGGAACGCCTTCCAAAAGCACGTTACCGCCGGCTATCATCGCTATAATGGTGCCTTCGACGACTTCTTGCTGACCGATAACGTCGCGACGGATTTGGGTGAAGATATCTTGTATCTGTTTACTGAATTTTTCAATATCTTGTTGTGTAACCGGATTCAAATTTTGTTCTGCCATTTTTATTACGTCCTTAAATGTAAATCGTATTTTTCGGTATAAATTAACGCCATACCTAAGCGTGCGTAGAGCGATACGAGAAAATCCGACGCCTTTTACCGCATCGCGACGCTTCGTACCGCTTCAATAAGATAATTTACGTGTTTTTAAAGAAAGGAAAACACGCAATCGATATTCAGTTTGTTTTAGGCGCAATCGAGTTTAAAAGGATACTTGACTTTTACTTACCGATATCAGTTTTTGATAACGTCGAAATATCCGCCGATTACGTCTTTACTACCGTCGGACAAGTCGGAGCCCGAGTTCGCGTCCTCGGTCGCATCGCTTAAAGCGTCGCCGTAAATCTTTCCGCCGTAATCTGTTTCGCCGTCGTAAACACTGTTGGGGTAACTCGACGAAGAAGATTGGGACTTATCTTTATTCGGAGTTTCGGGAACGTCGGATGGTTCGGGACGTTTAGGCGGACCGTTTTTATCGTCATCGTCGTCGCTACTCGGCAATAAGGAGTTACCCGTTGAACTGGAGTCGCCTACCAATTCCCTATCGTTAACGTTTGCGACGGTTTCGAATATAGCCGTCAACAAGGTATCGGATTGAATGTCCGTATCCTGACGGTAAGGTTCGGTATATCCGTCCGACCAACGAACGAAAGCGTAACCGTAGTCGGCAACGGCTAAAACGGGGGTACCCGATTCGCCTTTTCTTAAAACTTGGGTTTCGGCGCCCATGATAACGCCGCTACCGTCGATAACGTAGTCCAAGTTGTAGTAAGTATCGGGAACGGCGTTTGCGTCCGCAACGATTTGCTTACCCGACCTTATAACGCCCGCCGAAGACAAAGCGTTAACGGTAGTCATACCGCCGCTTAAAAGCAACGCGACCGACATACCTACGATTAAAGGTACGGAAACGGCAAATTTTATAAGTTTGCCGTCTACGCGTTTCGCGGAAGACAAAGCGTCCTCACGTTGAAGTTTTGCAATGTAAGAATCGTCGTTTTCGTACTGAGTCATAGTTATTAAACGTTCGTCAAGCCCGAAAGCGTCAAGCCTTTTAGCCATATATTTTGCTCGGGGTTTAAACTTGGTAACGCTTAACAAGTAACCCGCAGCGGCGGTTACGACGACGAAGACGGGAATGCTTAACCAAAACGCTTTTACGTCAAAGTACCAGAACGTTAAGGACATGATAGCCGCAGTCAAAAAACCGATAAACGCCCCGTATAAAAAGGACTTTACAAGGCTTTCCCTTTTGAAACGATTATAGTGTTTAGAATAAGTTTGTTTTACGTCCATAATTGCCTCCTTACGCAGTTTTTTAACGATGTAAATACAAAAAATACCCCAAAATATTTTCTTGTTACTAATTGTACTACATATGTATGTCGCTGTCAAACATTTATGCCACACTTTTGAGAAAAAAATCGCAATTTTTTAAAAAAAGCCTAATTTTTTGCCCGAAATTTAGTAAATTGTGGAAAAACAAATGTTCGTACAGCGGAATATCAATGATTGCACACCGCAATATCACTGTCCGCAGAGCGCAAAAAGTATGCAAAGAACTATTGTTGAAGAACATAAGAAACTACTGTCGAAGAACATAAGGAACTACTGTTAAACAAGGGGAAGCGACACGTAGTACCTAAGAGAGATTTTTGGAAATGTCAAATAAATTACAGTCGCATTTCCCCAATTTTTTAAGCAACGCATTGATTTTTATTTTTGTAATACATTTGTCTGTAGACAAAAGGAGCTAATCCGTTCGGATTAAATGAATTTACCCTTATTGTGTGAGAGTGTAAAATAAAGTGTGTAAGTAAAAAAATAAGGCTTACACACTTT
>CAYNYV010000016.1:0-26891 GCA_964401515.1 uncultured Christensenella sp. | reverse complement strand
AGGAAAAGTGTGTAAGCCTTATTTTTTTACTTACACACTTTATTTTACACTCTCTCTAAACGTATTGAAAATACTTGATACCTAACTAATCAAGCTACCATGAAGCAACTCATAGGAAACAAGAGCCGTTTTTGTCTGTTGCTGAATTCTGTTATGCGCATTCAGATTCAGCGTAGGGCAATTAGGCGGCAATTGTGCAATACTGTATTTGGACGAAAAAGAAGTTTGACCTATTTTCAATAAGCCTTTATGAATTTCGTCGTGAATAGCATATATGTATATCAAGTTGTAACTTGCAACATCATAGTTTGCCATTTTGCTTCCCCCTTATAAAAGTCGAATAAAACTCTACGGATTCATTTGCAGCCCAATCGTAAGTCCTACAATAAATGCCGTTATGCTTACCGGGATCATTTTTCTGACAGCCAATACATCGCGTTTCCGTTTCTTCAATACCGAACAACGTTTCGGTCTGAGTCGTTACGTTTTTGCAACTGTTAGGAATAACAAATTTGAGACCATCCATTTGAAAAATGTTCCATGCCAAAATTTTTGCAATATCCGTTAAATATTCGTGTATCGGCGGAACACCGAATTTGCTTTCGTAATAATCGATAAAAGTAAATAATAAATTTTCTCTGGCAAGAAGAACGTTGTCGCCTTGCAGGTCGTACCCGTAAATACTTTGAAATGCCTTTTTTGCCCAGAAATACCAGTCTGGCTCGGAATCTGTATTTTCACTTACGACTCGCAACTTTCTATCGAGCAGTCCTATTCTGTTTTTAACGGGAATTATTTCGCCGGATACGGCATCGTAACGGCTTACGAGGTAAGGGGCTTCTCCGCAAGAAATTTCAAGGCGATTTGCCTTTACGTAATCTTGCCACGACTTGCCTTTTACGTCGGGAAAAAATACGGGGTCGTCAACGGTTTGCCAGCTGTTATCCGTTTCGACGTTAAAAACGTTTTCTCTGCCGAACCACGCCGAATCGATAAGATTATTTTGCTTGTTGCACACCCACGACGGAGTAAACACTTCAGCCATTCCGCGAATTCTGGTTGTCTGTGCTTCTTTGCTTTTTACTACACGCGGAGTAATAATGGATGCAATACCTTCTATGTCTGAAGGATATATTTCGTCTGAAGCGGCATATCCTGTACCGAGATAGGCGTATTCGTCGGTTGCCCAAATGATATTCTTCTTGGTGGTTTTATCCTTGAGAAGAATTTTTAGCACTCGCAGATCCAACGAATATATGTATTTTGAATTTATATCTATCTTTGAAAAATCTATTTTCATCATGCCGTCCTTACTAAACGATTGCAATGCGCTAATTGTTTGGCAGATAAAAACCAATAATTGATGCACATTATCAACCGGTGTAAGTACATCAAATAAACCATTCCATGTACGGAAGGGCGGCGTTTGTGCATGAAAAAATTAGTAATAGAACAAATATTTGATTTGGAGTGAATAATACGCCTTGATTTTTCCAGCAAAATTTGATATAATAAATAAAAATGTGCATCAAATAAATTATTTGGTGCACATTTTGCATTATCAGGTTATTGTCATAAAAGCCGTCCGAGTTTATTCATCATATCGGTTTTGTGTTCGAGGAGAGAGTGCGCATAACGATTAAGCGTTATTGTGGCGTTCTTATGTCCGAGCAATTCAGACAGTGTTTTAACGTCCATTCCGCACTCTAACGCACGAGTGGCAAAAGTATGTCGCAGAGAATGAAAACCTTTATGCGCAATGCCGAGTTTCTTTAATAAAAGTTCAAACGTTCGCTGATAAGAGCGCACGAAAACGGGCTTGTCGCCGTCGGCTATGATATATTCACAGTGGGAACGCTTTTTCAGATTTTTAAGTAGTGGCAATATTTGCTTCGGCAAAGGTATCACACGGCGAGAATGGACGGTTTTAGGGCTGTCATTTACACGTATATGATTTTGTCCGTCGTTTCCGTCGTGACAGGTTTTAGAAATGAAAAGCAATCCTTTCCCGAAGTCAATATCTTGCCATGTTAAAGCCAGTAATTCCCCGATGCGCAAGCCCGTGTAAAGGCACAGCACCACACCGAACAGTTTGTCTTTTTCGCTGCTTAATACGTATTGCTCGATTTTCTTTTGCTCTGTAACGGAAAAGCACTCGACTTGCTTTTCAACCGTTTTCGGGCGTTTTATCTTGTTTGCGACGTATTCGGGTGTTAAACCTATCATAAACGCAGTTTTAAGTGAGTTTTGCAGTACGGATATGACGATATTGACAAAGTTTGCCGACAAACCCTTGCCGGTTTTTCTGTTGCCGTTATTCAATAATTCCGTCACGAATTTTTGTAGATCTATGACCGAAATTTCAGTTAATTCGTAATCACCGAGGTTCGGGATAATATGTAGCGCGCATATTTGCGAGTAGCGTTCGAAAGTACGTATTTTGTTAGACGGCTTCACGTAATTACAAAGCCAATTAAAAATCCAGTCCTTATATTTCATTAAATACCGTTAAAAAGACAAAAACTTCGCCTTTTTATTTTTATAATAACACGTTTTTTTTGAAGCGGAAGTCCTTTATGACTTTTTTCAGAAATTTTTCTCAAAAATTTCTATCAAAGCAATACCCGAATTTTTCCGCAAAAATAAAATTTTTTGATATTTTTGTTTCAAATACGATTCTTAGACTTTTGCATTCGGCAAAAAACGAAAGACATAAAAATTATCGCACGTTACAAAAAAAACGAGGGCGTAAAATCCCTCGTATTTTTAATTAAAAGTGCCGCTATAAGCCGATTATCCGCAAATAGCGACACTTTTCATTTTACTGTTTTTTATAAAAACAAGGGGCTATCGCGTTAAGCGAAAACCCCTTGTAATTATTACAGATTAAACGTTTTTAAATAATTAAGCGTTTTTACCTGCTTGAACTTTCTTTAAGCGAGCGTATCTGGGCATTCCGTTTTCGGTTACGAATTCGTTTTCGCCTTGGATAAGCGGTAAGCAATAATCGATAAAGTCTTGAGAAACGTAAGTGCCGTTATTGATAATCCATTCCGCGGGAATCTTCTTTTCGGCGTTAGCGCAAACTTCCAACGGAATAAGTTTATATTCGATTTCGTACTTATCGCCCGGTTTACGGAAATATGCGACCATCTTGTCGGTTTCGCCGTTAACGGCAGCCTTAACTGCTTCGCGACCGGCGCGAACGGTTTCGTCTACGTCTGTCTTAGAAGCGATGTGCGCGGCGCAACGTTGCATCAAACTAAATTCGATAGCACGCGTCTTAACGCCTAATTTTTCCTTTATCACAGAAGTCAACACGCCGCATACGCCGCCGAGTTGAGCGTGGCCGAAAAGGTCTGTTGACGACGCTTTGAATTCGCCAACGTATCTTCCGTCTGCAAAGTGAATACCCTCGGAAACGGCAACGATACACTTATTACCGTTCTTAGCGCAAACTTCTTTGACGTCTTCGACGAATTTATCCATATCGAAATTCGTTTCGGGAAGATAAATAAGGTCAACGCCGTTACCGGAAAGTTTCGCTAAAGCGCTTGCCGCCGTAAGCCAACCAGCGTTTCTGCCCATGACTTCGATAACGCAAACAAGACCGGTGTCGTAAACGCGCGCGTCGAGTGCGATTTCCGCACAAGTGGTAGCGACGTATTTAGCCGCCGAGGCATAGCCGGGGCAATGGTCGGTACCTACTAAATCGTTGTCGATTGTCTTAGGTACGCCCATAACGTTGCAATCCCAACCGGATTTAGCCATGTACTTGGAAATCTTGTTGCAAGTATCCATACTGTCGTTACCGCCGTTATAGAAGAAGTAACGAATATTGTATTTTTTGAAAACTTCCAAAATTCTTTCGTAGTCGGTTGCGTCGACGGAAGAATCTTTAAGTTTGTACCTTACCGAACCGAGCGCCGAAGAAGGCGTATGCGTTAAAAGTTCCAATTCCTTAACGTCTTCTTGACCGATGTCGTAAAAGTTTTCTTCTAAGATACCTCTAATACCGTGAGCGGCTCCGTAAACTTTGGTAATGTTTTCGGATTCTAAGGCTTCTAAAAATACACCTGCCGCACTTGAGTTAATAACCGAAGTCGGTCCGCCTGATTGTGCAAAAATACAAGCACCTTTCAAATTTTTCATAAAATCTCCTATGGGCTTTGGCGCGATAATCGACCTATAGCCCTATTTTTATATTATTTTTTTCCTTTTTATAACAAATTAAATTTTTAAACGGAATTACAAAGCAAGGATTTGCGCAGCGTCGTAAAGACTTCTGTCTATGGTGCGCGGCATCGCTAAAGCTTCGCCTATATCCATATCTATTATTTTGTTGTCGTGTATTCCTACGACGCGGTTTCGTCCGCCGTCCAAAATAAGATCGATTGCGTGAAGGGCAAACTGCGCCGCAAGTTTTCTGTCTGTCATCGAAGGCGAACCGCCGC
The DNA here is from genome assembly GCA_964401515.1 of uncultured Christensenella sp. Taxonomy (GTDB): domain Bacteria; phylum Bacillota; class Clostridia; order Christensenellales; family Borkfalkiaceae; genus UBA4636. The sequence continues at coordinate 22,437 of CAYNYV010000016.1, read as the reverse complement.
GTTGAATATGACCGAGCGTAACAGTCGTAATCTTCGTCCCTGCCTTTTCCTTTAAATACGCTGCGATTTCGTCGCGGTTGCCGGCGCCTTCCGCAAAGACTATCATATTGGAAGTTTTTCCTTTTTCGCGGCTTCTTTTTAAGTTTTTAGCGATTTCATCCAAGTCGTAAGGGATTTCCGGAACTAAAATATATTCCGCGCCGCCGCCGACACCGGCATAGATGGCTATATCGCCGCAATGCCTACCCATGACTTCTACAAGCGAACACCTATCATGCGAACTCATCGTATCCCTCAAGTTATTGATGGCGGTAAGACAAGTATTGACTGCTGTATCGAACCCGAGCGTGTAATCGGTATATTGCAAATCGTTATCTATCGTACCGGGGATACCTATTACGTTGACGTCGTACTTATCGGAAAGCGCCTTGCCGCCCGAAAAAGTTCCGTCGCCGCCGATAACTATCAGCGTGGTTATACCGTGAACGCGTAAATTTCTATAAGCCTTTTCCAAACCTTCGGGCGTGCGGAAAAGGTCTGAACGCGCGCTCTTTAAAAAAGTACCGCCGCGTTGAATAATGTCGGATACCGAACGCGAACTCATAGGAAAAATATCGTCTTTAATAAGTCCCTCATATCCGCGTTCGACACCGTAAACTTCAAGATTTTTATAAATTGCGTATCTTACCACCGCACGCAAGCAAGCGTTCATGCCGGGGGCATCTCCGCCGCTTGTCAAAACAGCGATTTTTTTCATAACTGACACCTCATATATTTCGTGCCGAAACAAGATTAAAGCACGAAAAACGATAAGTAACGATTATTTCGTTGTAATTGTAACAAATTAGCGATTTTTTGGCTATCTTTTTAGGGGTATATCGGCAAAAATAATTCTTATTTTTCGATAAACTTGATATTTTCGCCGTCGATAAGGGTACAAAGTTCGTGATAAAGCCCCTTAGATTCCCTACAATTGTAGTTTGCGCTATAATTTTTTCCGTCTATTTTTAAATACGCGGGAATATCGCCCGGATAGTTTGTCAAAATTTCCAAAACTTCCTCGCGACACTCGGCGTCTGCGCCGTCAAGAACGATTACGAGGTATTTCTTTTTCGAAACTTGTACTTTTTCGGCGGTGTTTACGGTAAACGGCGAAGTAAACTCGACGGGTTTAGCGGAGACCTCGGTATCGGTTTCTTGCGATTCTTCTTCCAAAATCTCGATTTTATCGAGCACGATATTAGGCTTTTCGCCGTCACGAATTTGTAATTTGCCCGTTACTTCGACGATGGTTTCCAATTCCAAACTGTCTTTAAATCTGTCGTAAACTTTCGGGAAAAGCACCGCTTCGATAGAACCGTAAACGTCTTCGACGGTGATTATAGCCATATTCTGCCCCGTTTTGGTCGTTTTTTTGGAAACGCTGCCGAGCATTCCTCCCATAGTAACGGGCTGACCGTCGGTAAGGTTAGGGTAAGTTTTGTTACCTTCCTCGTCTTCTTCGTAATCGCTAAGTTGCAAGCAGGAAAATCCGTAACGTTTGAATTTTTCGATATGGCCTTCCAACGGGTGTCCGGAAATATAAACGCCTAAAACCTCTTTTTCGTGCAGAAGTTTAGTCTTTACGTCGTATTCGGGCATTTCGGGATAGGTTACTTCAAGATTGGTTTCTTCAAACACGGTGCCGAAAAAGCTGATTTGAGCGCTTTCGCGTTCTTTAGCCAAAGCGTTTGCCCGATCGATAAGTTCTTCCGTAACGCATATAAGTTTTGAACGTTCTATTTTGAAACAGTCGAAGGCGCCGGCGTAAATCAAGTTTTCCACCATACGCTTGTTAAGCGCGCGAATATCAACCCTTGACATAAAGTTTTCAAAAGAGGTAAACGGACCGTTTTTGGTTCTTTCTTCGACAATCGAATCCATTGCGGCGTGTCCGACGTTTTTAATCGCGACAAGCCCTATGCGTACCGATTTTCCTTCGACCGAAAAGTACTGTTTACTCTTATTAATATCGGGAGGAAGAACTTTAATATCTCTTTCTTTTAAGTACATTACGTACTTGGTAATTTCGTCGATACTGTCGATACGATTGTTTAAAACGGCGGTCAAAAACTCTTGCGGATACAGGGCTTTAAGATATGCCGTTTGATACGCGACGACGGCGTATGCCGCCGCGTGTGATTTATTGAAAGCGTATTTTGCAAAGTCTGCCATTTCGTCGAAGATGTCGGCGGCAACTTCTTCGGGGACGCCTTTTGAAAGAGCGCCCGCTATGATAACGTTTCCGTTTTCGTCCTTTTCGCCAAAAATAAACTTCTGGCGTTGACGTTTCATTTCTTCGACGTTCTTTTTACCCATCGCACGCCTAATGATGTCGGCTTGTCCCAAGGAATACCCGGCAAGTTTCTGAACTATCGCCATAACCTGCTCTTGATATATTATCGTGCCGTAGGTAACCTTCAGTATGGACTCCAAAAGCGGGTGCTTGTAAGTCATTTGTTCGGGATGATTTTTAAAGTTAACGTACTGCGGTATGGCTTTCATAGGTCCCGGACGGAAAAGCGAAATACCTGCTATTATGTCTTCGAGATTGGTCGGTTTAAGTTCGCGCATAAAGCGTTTCATGCCGCCCGATTCCAATTGGAACACCGCGTCAGTATCGCCAGTGGAAATTAAATCGTAAGCGACGCTTTCGCCGTAACCTATTTTTCTGAAATCAATTTTAATACCGTAATCTTCCAAGATATAATCGTTGCATTTTTTGATATCGGTTAACGTCCTAAGCGCCAAAAAGTCCATTTTAAGCATTCCGAGCTGTTCGATTTCCTTCATATCGAACTGCGTAACGATATCTTCGCCCGATCTTGCAAGCGGAACGTTTTCCTTGATGACTTTGTTGCAAATAACGACGCCCGCCGCGTGCATGGAAATGTTACGAGGCATCCCTTCTAACTTCATCGCGATGTCTATAACGTTTCTCAAACTGTCGTCGGTATCGTAAATCTCTTTCAATTCCTTGTTTCCGACGTTAACTTTTTCTTTGAGTTCCAGCCCCAAACTTTGCGCGATCGTGTTGCCGAAATCTATAAGCTTGGTAATTTTATTTACTTCGTTAAACGGAACGTTAAACACCCTTGCGACGTCTTTTATCGCGGCTTTGGACGCCATCGTACCGAAGGTAACTATCTGTGCGACGTTGTCGTGTCCGTATTTATCGCGGACGTATTCGATGACTTCTTGTCGTCTGTCGGTACAAAAGTCTACGTCGAAGTCGGGCATCGATACCCTTTCGCGGTTCAAAAACCTTTCGAAAAGCAAGTCGTACTGTAAAGGTTCCACGTCCGTTATACCCATAGAGTAAGCGATAATACTCGAAACGCCGCTGCCTCTGCCGGCGCCGACAGGAATACCGTGTTCCTTTGCCCAGTTGATGTAATCCCAAACGATAAGGTAATACTCTAAATATCCCATGTCGCTTATCGTGGAAAGTTCGTAGTCGAATCTTTCGCGTATTTCGGGGGTTATGACGTCGTAACGTTCATGCAATCCCCTTTCCGCAATGCCTTTCAAAAATTCATAAGGAGTGCTTCCGTCTGCGGGAATATACCCGGGCGTTAAAGATTTATCTCTTATAGGTTCGCACTTGGCGTTTAAATCGAAAATTTCGCCGCTGCATTTGTCGGCGATTTTTAAAGTGTTTTCGATAACTTCCGGAATATCGGGGAAAAGCGAAGCCATTTCGTCACCGCTTTTTAAATAAAACTCGTCGGTTTCGAAACGCATATGGTTAGGATCGTCGATTGTACGCTTCGTGTTTATGCAGAGCATAACTTCCTGAATTTTAGCGTCTTCCTTTTGAATGTAATGGGCGTCGTTGGTTACGACCAAACCGATATTTAATTCCCTTGCTATTTTTATAAGCAACGGATTAACTTGCTTTTGCTCTCTTAATCCGTGGTCTTGAAGTTCTATATAATAATCCTCGCCGAAAAGTTCTTTCATCTCTTTGGCGTGGTTTAAAGCCGCTTCGTAATTTCCGGCAAGCAAAAGTCGCGGAAGTTTTCCCGCCAAACACGCCGACAAACAAATCATACCTTCGGCATGTTCCTTTAAGTGGGCATAATCGCTCCTCGGTTTATAGTAAAACCCGTCGACGTAGGCGTCGGAATTAAGCAAAATCATATTTTTGTAACCTTGCTTGTTTTTGCATAGCAAAACCAAGTGGTCGTAATTTCCGCCCGTTGCGCCGCCGCCTTTTTCATACATATTTTCACACATGTAAAATTCACACCCGATGATAGGTTTAACGCCGGCTTTTTTTGCTTCTTCGGCAAAATAGAGGGTTGCGAACATATTTCCGTGGTCGGTTATGGCAATAGCCTTTTGTCCCATTGCCTTTATATGCGGAAATATTTTTTCAACCTTACAAGCCCCGTCTAAAATGCTGTATTCGGTATGAACGTGTAAATGTACGAAATCGGTCATTTTATACCCCTTTAGGTTAATGTTTTAATTCAAATCTAAGGCTATAAGCCCGTTATCGCCGTTTTTTCTACAAAAAGGCTTTTAATCCATAAGTTGGATTATGATATTGTTTTGGACGTAAAGATACTCGTCCTTGATTTTAATTCTACTGTCGTTTACGTCGAGATATTTTACTACTTTAGACAGTTTAGATTTAAAATCGGTGTAAAAGTCGGAACCGAAAGCGTGTTTGTATTCGTCAAAGTTAATACCGTATTCGGTTCTTAAGGCAAGCATTACGTATTCGAATTTTGCCTCGTCGCCTTCTATGTTTTCGCTAAAAACTTCGGCGTATTTGTCGGCTAAAAGGCAATGAACGTATTCGTCGATACTTTCGGTATTGGTAAAGCGCCTTCCGTTTATAAACGACGACGACGCTACGCCGCAACCGATATACTCGCCGCGCTTCCAATAGTTTAAATTGTGTTTGGACTCGTAACCCTTTTTTGCAAAGTTAGAAACTTCGTAGCGATAAAACCCTTGTTGTTTTAGATAATCCACTGTAAAATCGTAAAAATCGGTTACCGTGTCTTCGTCGGGAAGATCGCCGTTTAAATATTTTGAAAACATCGGCGTACCTTCTTCGGGCTTTAGGGCATAACAAGATATATGCTTTGCACCGCATTCTATCGCCAAATCTATGGTTTCGCGCACGCTATCGAGAGTCTGGTCGGAAAGCCCTATCATAACGTCAACGCTGAAGTTGTAGTCTTTCAAAATTTCCGTCGCTCGGATGAAATCTTCCTTTGTATGTATACGGTTCAAACTTTTCAGCATCTCGTCGTCTGCTGTCTGCAAGCCTAAACTGTAGCGGTTTATCCCCACTTCTTTATATATCCGCAATTTGTTTCTGTCGATAGTGCCGGGGTTTACTTCCAAAGTAATTTCGGCATTCGGGGAAAGATTAAATTGCTGTTTTATAAGCCGCATACACCCTAAAATATATTTAGGATCGACGTATGAAGGCGTGCCGCCGCCGAAATACACCGTATCGAAAGTTTTTTCTTTTAATTCCATCGAACGGCTTTTCATTTCCTTATACAGGCACCCGAAATACAATTCCGCCTTACCTATTTCCCTCGGGTAAGACGCGAAATCGCAATAAGTGCATTTTTGTTTACAGAACGGAACGTGTATGTATATACCTGCCATAATTTTCAACCTTCAACCGCAAAAAAGCCCGATAACCGACCTATAGCACGGTTTTTATTCCAATTAATTGTCACTGTCGATTTTTAATATCGACATAAACGCTTCGGAAGGTATTTCGACCGTGCCTAAACGACGCATCTTCTTTTTGCCTTCTTTCTGCTTTTCCAAAAGTTTCTTTTTCCTTGTAATATCGCCGCCGTAACATTTAGCCAAAACGTCTTTTCTAAGCGCCTTTACCGTTTCGCGCGCGATGATTTTTCCGCCGATAGCCGCTTGAATGGGGATTTCGAACATCTGACGAGGAATAACTTCCTTTAGCCTTTCGGCAATGGCACGTCCCCTCGCGTAGGCTTTTTCGCGATGAACGATTATCGCCAAAGCGTCGCAAATATCGCCGTTTAGGTACATATCGAGTTTGACGAGGTCGCTTCTTTCGTAACCTTTAAGTTCATAATCGAAGGAAGCGTATCCGCGCGTTCTCGATTTAAGTCCGTCGAAAAAGTCGAAAATAATTTCGTTTAGCGGAAGTTTGTATAAAAGGCGAACCCTTTTAGCGTCTATGTAAGTCATATCCATAAAGACGCCGCGCTTTTCTTGACATAGGTCCATAATCGGTCCCACGTAGTCGGGCGGCGAATATATGTTCGCTTCGATAACAGGTTCTTCCATATAATCGATTTTATCTATGTCGGGGAGTTTCGACGGGTTTTCGACCATCACCATCGTCCCGTCCGTTTTGTAAACTTTATACGAAACGCTCGGCGCCGTCGTAATGATTTCGAGGTCGAATTCTCTTTCGATTCTTTGTTGGACGATTTCCATGTGCAAAAGTCCCAAAAAGCCGCACCTAAACCCGAACCCGAGCGCCATGGAATTTTCCGCTTCGAAAGTAAGCGACGCGTCGTTGAGCTTTAATTTCGATATGGCGTCTTTTAAATCGTTGAATTTAGAACCGTCCAACGGATATACGCCCGAGAAAACCATCGGAAGCGCTTCTTTATACCCCGGCAGAGGTTCGGCGGCGGGATTAAGTGCGTCGGTGAAGGTATCGCCGACGCGCGTGTCTTGCACGTTTTTAATACTTGCCGCAATATACCCGACCTCGCCCGAAGAAAGTCTTTCGCGCGGGGTAAGATTTGGACTAAAGGCACCGACTTCGGTTACCTCGAAAATCTTGTCCGACATAAAAGTTTTTATTTTGGAGCCCACTTTAACCGAACCGTCTTTTATTCTGACAAAACAAATTACGCCTTTAAAGTTGTCGTAATAAGAGTCGAATATAAGTGCCTTTAAAGGCGCATCGTCGTCGCCCTCCGGGCAGGGAAGGTCGCTAACTATTTTTTCCAAAACTTCTTTAATGTTTAAACCGCTTTTCGCCGATATCAGCGGCGCGCGGGAACAATCTAAACCTATAGCGTCTTCGATTTCGCTTTTAGTGCCTTCTACGTCTGCCGAGGCAAGGTCGATTTTGTTTATTACGGGAAGGATTTCGAGGTCGTTATCAAGCGCGAGATAAACGTTAGCCAACGTCTGCGCCTGCACGCCTTGCGAGGCGTCGACAACCAAAATCGCGCCTTCGCACGCCGCAAGCGAACGCGATACTTCGTACGAAAAGTCCACGTGTCCCGGTGTGTCGATAAGATTGAAAACATATTCCTCTCCGTCGTCTGCCGTATAATACATTCTTGCGGGAGTAAGTTTTATGGTTATTCCCCTTTCGCGCTCCAAGTCCATAGAGTCAAGCAGTTGTTCTTCCATGTCGCGGGCGGAAACTTGTCCCGTCATTTCCAAAAGCCTATCCGCCAAAGTGGATTTGCCGTGATCTATATGTGCGATGATGCAAAAGTTGCGAACGTTTTGTTTTTTTATTTTTGCCATAATGCCCCTATTTTAACTTAGTATATATAGTATATATTATTTTGCCGACTAAATCAAGTCATTAAGCCGTGTCGAAGCGTGAATTTTTTAAGTAATTTTAAGACCACATTTTATTTGCATTTAAGTTTTCGCTTGCAATAAAAACTTTGCGGTGATATAATGAAAATCACGGTTATCGCCGTTTTAGGCAAAAACACGCCGCCAAAGGAGATTTATATGAAAACGCGCATAAACGATACCCACTGGGTTTTATCAAAACCTATAGCGCATCGCGGTTTGTGGACGGAAACTTTCCCCGAAAACACCCTTCCCGCTTACGAAAACGCCGCGCAAAACGGTTACCCCATCGAAATGGACGTCCAAATGTCTGTTGACGGTCAACTTTTTTGCTTTCACGACGACAACATGAAACGAATGACCGGTATCGACAAAGATATCAGAACGCTTACCGCCGAGGAAATATCTTCGGCTTCCGTCCAAGGCGAAAAAATACCGACCTTTAAGGAATTTTTGGATACGGTTAACGGGAGAGTCCCCTTGCTTATAGAAATAAAACAGCAATTAAACAAAGGCATAGAAAAAAAGGTCGTCGCAGCCCTAAAAGATTATAAAGGCGAGTACGTTTTACAATCTTTCGATCCTTTCGTTATGCTTAAAATCAAAAAACTAGTTCCGAATGTTATTCGCGGACAATTGGGACACGGCAACGATAAAAAAGGATTAAAATGGAGGATCATCAGGAACTTATCCTTAAACTTTTTGGTAAAGCCCGATTTTGTTCATTACAGCGTGTGGGATTTGCCGATTAGTAAAAAAATCACAAACGGACTTCCGCTTATTTGCTTTACCGTAACAAACAACGAAGATTTACAAAAAGCGCAAACGTACGCCAAAAACTACGTTTTCCAAAATATTAGACCTTAAAACACGAAAAAAGTCGTCCTATAAGCCGATTATCGGGCTTTTTCAGGACGACTTTTAATTATGTCGTAAAAAACATTTGTCAATAAAATTTTTAAGAAATTAGTTTTTATCGAAAAGATTTTGAAAAGCCTTTTCGACTTTTTCATTCGTTTCGCGTATTACGCGCGGATTAACTTTCAAAACTCTGTCATAAGTAAAAAGTCCGTTAAGTTCGTCCTCGACGTCGCTAACCTGCGTATAACAGCACGATGACAAGCCTTCTTTTATAATTACGGGGATTATTTCGGTCAAATATAATTTTCGGTAAGCGTTTTCCAACGCTTCGGCACTCGAAAAGTTTTTATAGCCGAACTTTTTGCTCGAAAACGTATGTCCTTTTACGGGAAGAGAATACCCGCCGAACTCGGTGACGGCGAGCACCCTTTTAAAATCGTTTTTAGGCTTAACTTTTTTAAAATATATGTGTTTACTGCAAACGTCGCCGCCGCCCTTGTCTTGCCAACCGCTTGCGTGGTCATACAATCTTGTCGGATCCTTTTTCTTGAATTCCTCGCACGTCTTTACCGCGTCGAACTGCCCCCAGCCCTCGTTAAACGGCGTCCATAAAAATAGCGACGTAACGTTAAAAAGTTGGTCTATAAGCCTATTAGCCTCGTAATAATACTGTTTTCGCGACAGCGGATTATCCCGTCCCATCGACTTATAATTGCTATCGTTCAACCTTAAATTCACAAAAGCACCAAGAGCAATACGAAGCGGCGAATACTGTTTTCCGCCGTTTATCATGTCTTGAAAAACGACTATCCCCAAAAGGTCGCAATAATAATACCAAAGCATCGATTCGACTTTTATATGTTTGCGAAGCATATTAAAGCCCATATTTTTTACGGCGACGAGTTCGTCGTACATATCCTTATTTGTTTTCGGCGTATATAGCCCGCCGAAATAATAACCTTGATCCAACAGCCCGTTTAAAAACACGGGCTCGTCGTTTATCGCGAAATAGCGTTTTCCGTCTTTTGTTACCGTAGAAAACTTTCTTAAGCCGAAATAACTTTTTACTTCATCCTCACCGACCTTTATTACAACATCGTAAAGATTAGGCTCGTCGGGCGACCAAGGCAAGCAATCGCTGACGTTTAACACGACCGTTCCTTTTTCCGTTTTGCCGCTTGCTATCGTTTTATCACCGTCAAGCACTGTAACTTCGGCTTCGCCGCCGTTAGACACCGCGCAATCGATTTTCAAAGTTTTCGCGTCGAAATCTATATAATATTTAAAATCCTCGATATAGTTTTCGGGAACGCTCTCCAAAAAGCACGACTGCCAAATACCGCTTGTCGCCGTGTAAAAAATACCGCCGCGCTTGTATTTTTGTTTACCTCGTCCGTAAACGTCGCTGTTTGCGTCGTCTTTCACTATTATATAAAGCGAATTTTCGCCTTCTTTGACGTTTTTAAGCCAAACCGTAAACGAAGTGTATCCGTCGAAATTTTCATATAAAAGTTCGCCGTTTAAAAAAACTTTGCAAGTTTGATCGCACGCCCCGACGTTCAACAACACCCTTCCTTTATTAAAACCGCCGAGCAAAACGAAATCTTTTTTAAGATGTAAAAACTCGGTCGGCTTTAGTTGACGACAAACTCCCGACAAAGGGGCTTCGGGCGAGTACGGAACAGTTATTTTTCGGTCAAATTTTCCCATTATATTTTCGTTATCCGAAAAAGCACAATCCCATTCGCCGTTTAAAGACAAATAACTGTCGCGCCTTTTTTGCGGACGAGGATATTCTTGTAAAACACCGCTACTTTCGAACGTAGGTTTAAAAATCATCGCATCTTTCCTTATATATAAAGTAAACACCGAACTTTAAAGCAGTCCACGCTATTATTTTACAATATTATTACGCCGCCGTCAAGAGTTTTTTCAGACGGTAAAACAAGCCCGAAAACGCCTTTAAAAAATTTTTTTGTGAAAAAACGGTGAAATCGACAATTTGTTCAAACAAAACGCCACGCTCGCGGATATATTAAACGAAAGGATCAAAAAACCGACGAATTTTTCAACCGAAAATAACAGCGTCGACAAAAAATTACCCCTACGTCGCTGACATCGGTTTTTTGAAATAAAAAAAGAGGTTTTAAAGAAAATGAAAAAATTTGCAGCACTTATGTTATCTTTAGTTCTGGCAAGCGTTTTGCTTTTACCCCTTACAGGTTGTTCCAAAAAGGACGATGAAGGCAAACTGATGACTGTCGAACTCAACCCGCAAGTCGAGTTTTTGCTTGACGCGAACGATAAGGTCGTTACCGTAAACGCAATCAACGACGAAGGCAACTACGTCATCGCTAAAGTCGATTTCGTAGGAATGACCGCCGAAGAAGCATTAAACGCTTTCATTAAAATTTCCGCAGAAGACGGTTTCTTGCTCGAAGGCGAAATTACCGCCGGCGAAAATAATCTTAAAATTTCCGTTTCGGGCGACGACGCGGAAAAACTTTACAACGACGTAAAGGAAAAAGCCGAAGAATACGTCAAAACGCTTGAAAACGTAGAAATCAACTTTGATTTCAAGGAAATCTCCAAAGAAGAAATCGAAGCCCTTGTTCAAGACTGTATGAGAGAATTAAAGGTTGACGAAATCCAAGCCAAAACCGAAGAAGAACTTTTAAAACTTTTGGAAGAAAGCAGAAAGAAAACCGAAGACCTTTTAAGCCAAGAACTTAAAGATTACTACTACGCGGAACGTGCTTTGGAAATCAGAAAAGCCCAACTCGACGCTTACATCAAAGCAATCCAAGAAAAAGACAAAGTTGGTATTGCAACGGCTTTCTTAACGGCAACTCAAGGTTATTTTAACAACTTTACCGCCGCAGTCAGCAATTACAAAGATAAATACGTAGAATCCTTCCTTTCCGTAACGAGCGATTATTACTTAAAAATGCAAGAACTTCTTGCAGCAAAAAAAGAACTTTTACAAGCAAGAATCGAAAACGCTACCGAAGAAACTTTAGAAAAACTCGAAGCGGCGTATCAACTTACGCTCAGCGCCATCGAATCGAGTAAACAATTCGCTCAAGCGCAAATCGACACCGTTAACGCTACAATAAACAGTGCGCTCGACCTTTTCGAAAAGAGTCTTAATACAATCATCGAAACGTTAAATATTACTTTGGAAGATTTAGACGCTACCGTTACCGCCGCAATCGAACAAACCAAAACCAACTTCGACAAAGCGTTCAAGGACGAAAACGGAGAATATATCGCCAACAAGTATTGGCAACAACTTGCTCCTAAAAAACAGCAAGCCGCTTAATTAAGACCGCACAACACGGTTAATTCGAATACTAACGATACGCCAAATCCAACCCGAATTAACCGTGTTCCCGATCTTTATTATCTTTGATTAATCCAACTATTTTTTCCATACTCTCTTCTCCTGTAACCGATCCGCGCACACACGCGGTGACGTTACAAAAAGCCTTGCCGATCCCCCCGTCGGCAAGGCTTTTCCTTTTAATAAATACGGTGGCGTTTATTTTACTTTCCGCCTTTTTATTCTTTAGCTTTTTTAAATCGATTTCACACTTTCCGCGCGTTTTATTTAAACGAGCGGCGATAGCAATGACAAAATTCCGTCAACTATTTTATTGTTATTTTTCTTATCGACATCAACTTTGTCAGACCTTGCTAAAATGCCGTTAAAATCCTTCAAAAATGCCCCTATAAGTCCGTTATCGGTAGAAATCAAGAAACTTTCGGTAGCAAAATCAAAACTTCTCGTGTCAAAATTACACGAGCCGCACGCAACGATATCTTCATCGCAAACAACCATTTTCGCGTGTAAAAATTCCCCTTGATAACTTACCGCAGTAACGCCTTTTTGCGACATCTTTTTAGCGCAATACAAAGTAACTTTATCGCACTTTTTCGGTTTTAACGTATTAGGAATCGCCACGGTTATTTCCACACCGCGCTTTACCGCCATAACAATCGCGTTAAAAACGGTTTCGTCAAGCGAAAGGTAGGGCGTAACTATTTTTACCGATTTTCGCGCCTTGAAAAGCATAGCGATAATAACTTCTTTTACGTCGCCGCACCCGCGGGAAAGGCAAAGGGTAAATAAATTAGGCTCGTCGAAAATTTGCTTTTTTAACAAGTTGTCGCTAAAGATATCTTCCGTGCGACAATCTTTTTCTTTTATATTCCAAAGCCGTCCGAAAACGCCCGCCGCGTTTTCAAGTCGCCCCGATAATTTTACGCCGCAGTTTTTATCCTTGCCGATACTTAAATCGTCGAGATTCGCACTCGTAAGATAAATCGTTTTTCCGTCGATAATACAAACCTTTGCGTGCACGCGGCGATTATCCTTTGGCAAAATCAAAAATTTAGGTTTGCTTTTAACCGTTATTTCCGCGCCGAGTTTTTTTAAAGACTTTATTTGCTCGTTTCCCCTTATATCTCCCGAACCGAAATAATCCGCTCCTATTTTCAGACAAACGCCTTTATTTAAAAGGTCGTAAAAAACGGAAATCAACTTAGCGCTGTACTCTCCGAAATTAAAAATGTATGAAAAAAAGTAAACTTCTTTCGTGGCGTTTTCAATATCGTTAAATAAACTATTCCATAAATTTCGACAATCGCTAAAATAAGCGGCGTCAGTAACTTCTTTTTTCAAAACAAGCGATTTACGGGCGTATAGCCCGACTTTTTGAAAATTATCTTTTCTTTTGCCGCCCTTAAAAATCCATAAATAAAAACAAAGCCCCACCCCTAAATAAGGAAAACAAAAAACGGAAAATATCAATCCGAGTTTGACTTTGTAATCGTTTTTCGAAAGCATTACGCTGACGGCACTCAAAAGAACAAGAGCAGCGTATCCGTAAACGCCCGTTCGGGTAATTTTGTTTAAAAGATATATCAAAGAACCGATAAAACTCACCGTAAAAAAGGTAAAAATCGAGCAGAAACACAATCTTAAATTACGTTTTACAATCATAAAATCACTTCCCGACCTCCACAACGCCGTCCACTTTTTTATATTGATCTTTCCGCAAAAGTTTTTTTACAACCCTTCCGTTTTCCGTTATAACAAGATAACCTTCGCTTTCGTAACCGCGTTTGGCGAAAATCGCCGTTCGACTTTCCCCTTTGCTAAGCGAAGCCGTTTCCACCGTCGTTACGTTCGGTTCGATAATTTTAGTAACGACAGATTGACGACGTATGTCTTTACCGTTATACGTCCCGTAAATATCGAAATTAATCACGCAGCCGTCTACTTGTCCGCAAATAAAAATCGGCGTGGCAGTCGAGTTTAAAATCTTCAAATCGGCATAGCCGTAACTGACCATTGCGTCAAAAGATTTTTCCACGTAATTTACCGCAAGGGTATGTCTGTGGTGTTCGATAACGTCCAGTCCCGATAAAAGCGCGGCGTTATATAACGTAGTCGATACTTGACAAACTCCTCCGCCCACGCCGTCGACGTATTCGCCGCCGACAATGACTTTTGCGCTTTCGTAACCGTTTTTTTCGTTACGCGCGCCGACCGTTTCGTTAAAGGAAAAGACTTCGCCCGAATAAACGGTAACACCCTTTAAACTTTGAACCGCAAGATTTATATTGTGCGTTCGCCCTTGCGAAGAACCTCTGAAATCCGTCGAAAACCGTCCGCGCAAACAGATGTTTTTCGGAAAATCTTTTTCCGTATAATCGGGCTCTATACCGATATAATTTACCGAAACCGCACCGCCGCCCGCCGCAAGACAAATTTTCAAATCTTCTAAAAGTTTTTCCTTATCGATTTTTTTACCGGGAAGGCTTTCCGTTACCTTTACTACGCCGCCTTGAAAAACGTAAGCGGAATTTTTTGCCGACAAATAAGTTTCAGAATATATTTTATCAACCATACGACTAATACCGTCAAACTGCGGTTCGTAATACAAATATCTTAAATCGCTATCCTGTATTTCGTATATTTTATTTTCGGTAAGAATTTTCACAACCGCTTTACAAAGACCTTTTGCGGTAACGGCATTTTGCAGCAATACGCAAAAACAAACGATAACAGCGGTAAATCCCCATAGCACACGCTTTAACATCTACGTAAATAGTTTGTTTTAAACTTTAATTATTATCCGTATGCGACTTCCAAAAAAGATTTTGACAAACAAAAAAACGCCTTTAAGTCAATCAGTCTCAAAAGCATTTTTAAGATTTTCATCAAAAAGTCGGGCTATAAGCCCGTTATTCTACATTTTCATTTTTCTGCACACGGCAAAGTTACCGTAAATATCGCACCGCCTTCGGGGTTGTCAGCCGCCTCGACAACCCCGCCGTGAACGTTTACTATACGCTTTACGAGCGTAAGGCCCAAGCCGTTGCCTTCCTTGCTGTGCGAATTGTCCGCTTGAAAAAACTTATCGAAAACGTGCTGCTTTGCCTCGTCCGAAATCCCCGCACCGCTATCTTGAACGGTAAAAACAACGCTGTCGTTTTGCGTTTTTAATTGTAACGAAACCTCTCCGCCGACGGGACTGAATTTGATTGCGTTATCTATTAAATTTGCCCAAACGTGAAATAAAAGTTTTTCGTTACCGTTAAAATACACTTCGTCGAGATCCGCCGTTAAATCGATCTTCTTTTTGTCCCACCTATCGCCGAAATCCACGACCGCTTGACGTATTTGTTCGTCAAGTCTGAAAATTTCGGGCTTGTCTTGAATACTTTGATTTTCGATTTTAGACAACAGAAGTATCTCGCCTATCAAAGAACTAAGCCTTTTAGTACTCGATAAAATTTTTTCGAGATATTCTTTCTCGTCGGAAGTCGTAACCTCTCCGTTTAATAAAGAAGCGTAGCCTTCGATAGTGCTGATGGGCGTTTTGAACTCGTGCGAAACGTTAGCGACGAAATCCGACTGTAAAAGTTCGGTCGATTGCAATTCCTTAACCATAATGTTGAAACTGTCATAAGATTTTTTAATTTCGTCTATGCGACTGTTTGTTTCGAGGCGAACGGAAAAATCGCCTTTCGCGACCTCGTCCATCGCCTTTTCCAAAACGGAAAGCGGTGAAACGATAAATTTTTTCATTACAAAATAAGTAATTATACTCGACGCCGCGCTTATCACGACTATCCAAATAAGGTCGGGAACGTTTACGGGGTTTGCAAGCGCCCAATTAAATATCGCGCTAAGTCCTCCCGACAGCACGATAATTGCAATCATAATTATAATGACTATCGCTAAAATGTAAGTGCCGAGCTTTAAATGTTTTTGCTTAGATTTTTCACCGACCGAAAGTAACGTCTTCTCTTTATTTTTAGATTTTTTCATATCACGCCTTTAAAAACGCTTGAATTTTTTATTGTTTAAGCCTTTACTCGGTCTTTTTTACAAGTTTGTATCCAACACCGCGTATGGTAACGATATCGAAATCCTTTCCGTCGCGGAACCTTTCGCGCAGACGCCCGATATGCACTTCCACCGAATGTTGGTCGGTATCGCTTTCGTACCCCCAAATTTCGTCCATAATTTGTTGCTTGGTAAAAATTTTGCCGGGGTATGAGGCAAGTTTATATAACACCAAAAATTCCTTTTGAGGAAGAACCGTATCACCCTCGCCCGTCCTTACGGTAAAAGATTCGAGGATAAGTTCGGTTGTGCCGACCGTTTGACGTTTCTCGCTAATCATTTGCGCGCGCCTCAATAGCGCGGACACGCGTAAAAGCATTTCGTTTAAGTCGACGGGCTTTTTCAAGTAGTCGTCCGCACCCGAAGTAAACCCCTTTTTCATATCGTCGAAAGTATCTTTCGCCGTAATAATGAGCACGGGCGTGTTATCACCGCTTTCGCGCAACGTTTTCGTAAACCCGTAACCGTCCAAATTAGGCATCATTACGTCGGAAATTATAAGGTCGACGTATTCGCTGCCCAAAATCGTTATGGCTTCCCGTCCGTCGCCCGCAAGCAAAACGTTGTAACCGTTTTTTTCAAGCACGGTACGGAATAACCCTGCAAGTTCCTTATCGTCTTCGATAACTAAAATTTTAAACATTTTATCTCCTTTCAAAAAAACAAAAATATATTTTAAAATTTTTCGCTTTAAAAACTACGGATTAATATAGTCGGGTAACTCTATTTGAAAATCGTAACCGAACTTATAAAAAAGCGACAATTTATTTTCGTCTTCGAAAATCAAAACCTCGACTATCTTTCCGTTTTTTAAAAAAATTCTGACGTCGGCTTTTTCCGAAAACCCGAAAAGTCGGGCTATAGGCAAGTTATCGTGGTTTTTTAGTCTTATCTTATACTCGTCGTCCGTCCTATCGACGTGCTTTAAATCGTCTGCGGATAATGATAACGAGTAAAATTCGGGCAGACTGCCGAGATAATCGTCGTAAGAAATTGTTTCCGTTTTCACGTTACCGTCTTTAACGAAATAAAGGGTTCCTTCGTAAAAATAATTTATTGCATTTTCGTCGGCGTAGTACATTAAAACCCTTCCGTCGAAAAAATACTTTCTCGCAAAGCGATAAACCGCACCGTTGTAATCGGCAGTTACTTCGACGTTGTCTTCCTGTAAAAA
Source organism: uncultured Christensenella sp. (assembly GCA_964401515.1). Classification (GTDB taxonomy): domain Bacteria; phylum Bacillota; class Clostridia; order Christensenellales; family Borkfalkiaceae; genus UBA4636. The sequence continues at coordinate 5,371 of CAYNYV010000016.1, read as the reverse complement.
CACGTAAAACGCCGTATCCAATTGACTTTTTAAAGCCTTTTGTCTGTCAAAATTAACGATAAGAAGGCTTACGGTAAGCACAATACACACAAAAACCGCGGCGGCAAAAACCCAAAACTTGCGTTTAACAGGCTTATAGACAGACTTTTTTGAATCCTCGTTTGTTTTATTCTCGTTTTCTCTGTCGTTTTCGTCTATGTTTGGCGAAATTTCGCCTAAAAACTCTCCGTCCTCGTAAAAAAGTCTGTTTACGCTCGTGTTAAGCGCCCTTGCTATATCGGGAAACAGCGACGGATCGGGCAAACCGCGGTTTGTTTCCCATTTTGAAACGGCTTGATAACTTACATGCAAAATATTGCCGAGTTCTTTTTGGGTAAGTCCGGCTTGCATTCGCATCGCTTTTAATTTGTCACCAAACGCTTTCATACATATATTGTATCATAAAACTTAAAAAACCACTACGATTTTAACAAAAATACTCAAAAAAACGCCAACTCAACTAATAGTTTAGTTGTTTTTGCCGCTTTTTCTTAAATTTAACTTGAAAAATTGTTTGTTTTAAGGTACAATATGATTGTAATCGAACAAAAATATTTTTCGCGATTAAAAAACTTTGGCAATTTATTTTGTCATAAGGAGAGTAACTTTGAAAAAACCGATTTTAATAATATCTATAATAATGCTACTAATACTTTTTACGGGGTGCGGTAATGATAAATTACCGCAACAAAACGGACAAAGGGGCGACCACGATTTACAAACTCTTATTTCAAGCCTTATAAGCGAAGACGGAACAGAAACCACATTCGATATAACAATAAGCGGCGGCTACGAAAAACAATTCGGATACACAGTAAAGCGGGCTAACGGAAAAATAACCGCCAACGTTTACGACGGCGAAAGCAAAACTTATACCGATCTTTCGCTTTCCCAAGCAATAACCGATTACGAAAACAACATTCTTTCAGTAAACGGTCAAGGGATTTTTCAAGGCAATCTTAAAGATATAATATTCTCTGCCCCCACAGACCTTTTCAATCTCAACGACGCCACCGTAAGAAGCGTAACTCGCACAAAAAACAGCGACGGAACGACCACTTACACACCGTCGCTATACGAAAGCAAAGTAAAAACGGCACTACCTTGTTTTAAAAACGTTTTTTCGACGGTAAGCGATGTGGTAAACTTACAATTTAAGACAGACGAACTCGGTTCAAGGACCGAAATCGTCGTACAAATGCAAGCAAAAGACCAAAACGCGACACAAAACATTGACGTACTTTTAACCGTAACCCATATAAAAACGATTAAAGTAATAGATTAATATGAAATACCTTGAATTACTAAAAGATAAACCCCTTTACTGCACTATCGTATTAATAAGCCTTTTAGCGGGAGAATGTTACTACCTTTTAAAAACAAGGACAGATGAAAACTTTAAAATAAAGGCGCTTATTTTTACCCTATCGAGCGTTTTTGCAATTTTATTTTCCTTAGCGGCATGCTCGTTTTTATCTTTATTGTATTCAGACAAAAAGTCGGGCTATAAGTCGGTTTTCAGCATATTTTACGCTTTAACGGTCTTTCCGTGGTTTGCACTTTTACTTAAGTATGCGGCTAAAGAAACTACGTCGTTAGACGAATACGTTAACCCTTTACTTATCTCGATAACCTTATCGCGCGTTGCTTGTATGATAGAAGGCTGTTGCAGCGGAACTATCGGGGCGGCGTATTCGGAAGCTTTTTTAACACTTGCGTTACTATTATATAATATAGCGACGAAAAAACTAAAATTAGCGGTCTTTTACGCAATTTATTTTCTTTGGCGCTTTATTTCGGAATTTTTTAAAGATACCTATAAAATCGAAAAGATCGGCATGCTCTCGCCGCTGCAATACGTTGCACTGTCGATAGTTGCTATATCTATAATAAAAATCATTGTACCCGACAGGAGGAAAAAATGAAAAACAAAAAATTTACCGCTATCGTATGTTTGCTAATGACAATGCTCGTTGCTCTTTTCCTTGCCGCGTGCGGAAACGACGGCGGCAGTAACGCCCCCGCGGGCGACAGTTACGATTTCGACAAAACGGGCGGCACGCTTACTCAAGAAAAATCCGTCGACGAAGGCGATATCGTAAAAACTTTCGATAACGTCGCCTATAAACTGCAAAGCGACGGAATCGTAGTTTATAACCTAACGGACGGCAATATAAACCAAATCGCTTTTAGAAAGTTTTCGTCCAATAGAAACGTTCCCCTCGAAATGTACGTTACCGACAAAACGATAACGATACTTTACGGCAGACAAAGCACGATAGGAGGTTCTAATTACGCTACAAACGTCGTTGCAAGCCAAATGAACGAGCAAGATTATTCCAAAATTTATTTGGAAGTTTTGTCTAATCCGACAAATACCGAAAACAAGTCCTTATCCCCCGTCGACTTATCCGAAAAAATAGAATATTCATTTGAATTTAGCGGCAAATTTTTAGCGTCGCGTATGTATACCGACAGTAAAGACGCCTATTTCGCTTTTTCCTACGACGGAATGTTTAGTTACAACCAAAATTCGACGACAAATAGCGATATCGTATCCATTACGGGAAACGGCGCTTCTATAAGTTATAAGGAAAACAACGAAAATAAAACTTTTACCGATCCGCAAACGGTCCCGGGCATAAAAGAACTGAGAAGCGGTTTTAAACCCACCGTTTTTATGAAATTAAACTTAAGCGACGTACAAAACGGAGCAACCCTTAACGGCGTTTACGGAGCGACGCTTAAAGATATTTATATGTCGGAAACTTCGATTATCCCCGTTTTTACTTCCTACACGACGGAAAAATCGGGTGGCGGTTGTTACAGCTATTACGACTATACCGATTTAACCCATTGTTTTAAACTTTCAAGCGACACTCTGAAAATAGTAGACGGCGTAACGCTTGTAGGCTACACCGTTTACGACAGACGCGCGATAAAAGATTACGGCGACGTAATTTATATTACGGCGACAAAAGACGACGGAAGCGGAACTACCGTCATATCGCTCGATGCGGAAAGATTTTCCCTTTTAAACAGGCTCGATAATATCGCCCCGAACGAAAACGTTAAGTCGGTAACTTACGGCGAGGACGGTGACAAACGTTATTGCTATATAACGACCTATTTAAAAATCGATCCCCTTTTCAAAATAGATATAACGGATCCTTATCGCATGCAAACTTTAGGATTTATGGAAATGCCCGGGTTTTCAACCTTTATGCTAAACGTCGGCGATTATCTTTTGACGCTCGGATATAATAACAACGGCGCTCAAGGGGTTGCGTCCGACCTGAAAATCTCATTGTACGATTCCAAAGGCGACGGACTTACCACAATCGACGACAGAATAATGGAAAACGTCGTGTACGCCGAAGCGGTAACCGATCCGCGCGTAATCGCCGTTTCGGATAATTATTTCGCATTTAGCGCAACGACGATTTTCTCGGACGAATACGGTAGAAATTACGTTCAAGCACTATACGTATTTCAAATACAAAACGACGAACTCGTCTATTTAGGAAGAGTTTCAAACTTCGGAAAGGGCGAAAACTTTACCCGCGACTATTGCACCGATAAAATAGAAGTTAACGGCGAAGCGAAAAAACTTACTAACTTCGGACAATACGCATTCTGCGTACAAAGGGCACGCTTCATAGACGGCTTCGTGTACACGTTCAGCGACGGAGCAATCACGTCTTATAAAATCATCGAAGCTGACCAACAACTCGGCGCCGAAAAATATCTGTCCGAAACTTACACGAGTCGCGTATTTACCCATCTTTCGGAAAACGATCTGTTTTATTGATAGTCAAACAACAAATAAAATCAATGAAAAGCCTGCCTATAAGCCGATTATCGCACTTTTTTACTGCTGTTAGGCTTGTTTTTACAATAAATAATTAAAGGCTTGCACGCCCTCGGATTTTTGACATATCCGAAGCGTGTAAGCCTTTCCTTTTTATATCGAATACCGACATATCGCCCGTAATCACGATTTGCTTTTCGTTATCATATCGCCTTTCTAAAATAGATTTTTGCCCCTTGGGACATTTTTCTATTCTATTATAATGTTTTTACGATAAAAAATCAAGAACTTTCATTATGCAAACCGTAAATTTTGTCGACGATTTTTTTGCGTATTTTTTTAAACAGATTAACGAAAAAGGACCGACGCAAGCAAAAACTTGCGACGATCCCGTTTTTCGACTTACTAATTAGCAGATTTTCGATTAGTAAAAAGACAGCATAAATATTTGTTTTTGTTTTGCTTTAGGCAATTATCTACCCTGCCGTATTTTAAAACAAATCAAATTACAGGGGTTAAAACATTTGCCTTTAATAAAACCGATTTTCAGCAGATAATCGACCTATAACCCGACTTTTAAAGGATAGTCCGAAATCTATTCCCACCAATGGGTATAACTTCCTTTTTTCAAACTAACATTACCTTCGTCACCGTTACTCGGCTTAGAACTCGCTTCGTAATATATCGTCAGTTTCGTTCCGATACTTGTTATCTTGGGAACCGACGTTATCTTTGAAGAAACATATATCGCGTTGCTATAATTTGTACCCGCCAAAAAGTTTTCGCAAATCGTTTCGGTTAAATAAATCTTGTTCAACGTTATCGGCTTACCAATCATATCGCCGTTATAGTAAACGCTTAATTCTTTCAAGCGAATGCTTCCGTCAAAGACCAATTCTTCGAGATACAGATATGAAGAATACCCCATAGTTCCTTTAAGACTTGCCGTCGCACCGGAAGGAATATATAACTTTTTAACCTTAGCCCAATAAAACGCTTGCGTGTCTATAGAAGTTACCGTGTCGGGAATACGAACCGTTTCTATCGCAACCGACCTAAATGCATCGCCTATTGTAGTAAGGTTAGACGGGAATTTGAAACTACTTAACTTTTCGCAATCGTTAAAAGCACGGTCGGGTATTACCGACAAACTTCCGTTAAAGGTCGCCTTTTTAAGAGAAGAACAACCTTCGAATGTGCCTTCGCTAAGCGACGTTAAGTTACCGTTTATCGTTACTTCTTCTAAATACGGGTTGTTTTTAACGATACCTACGGAGGTAACTTCCGTTCCCAAAGTCAGCGTTTTGTTTTGTAAAGTCATCGGATAATAGTAGAGGTTTTTACCGCTTTCGGTAAACAATACGCCGTCCGTAACTTTAACGACTTCGGAAGAACTTTCGAAAGCCTCGACAAAAGTTATCTCGTTTTGCGTACCTAAAGAGGTCTGCGTCGACGGGAAGACAACTTTTTTAACGTTGTTACTAAGCGATGAAAACATTCCGTCTTTCAACGTTTCGGTTC
>CAYNYV010000015.1:25007-27728 GCA_964401515.1 uncultured Christensenella sp. | reverse complement strand
AGCGACGGCACGACTTACAACTTCGAAGTAACCAACGGACGCGACGCGGAAAATCTCGACATCGAAGATTTATATACGGCATACAAAGCCCGTTATCCCGATTCGGATTTCGAAGATTTTTTAAACACCGTCATTACGGCGGACACCCACAGAGATTTAACGATATCTAACTTAGCGTTATCTTCGTCGTTAAAAGTGTATAGCGAGTTCGTCGAAAAGTATTATTCCTACGGGATAGGCTACTATCCGCAAATCGTCGAAGAAACGGCGATATACTGCGGCTCGGCGGTAATATATTCGATAAACGACGATTACGTCTACATGATAACCAATTATCACGTCTTGTACGACAGTAACGCGACAAACGATTCTAAAATTGCCGAAAAAATCACCTGTTATCTTTACGGAAGCGAAAGTGCGCCCGTAAAAACGGGAAAAACCGATTCCAAAGGTCGTTCCGTTTACGATTACGGCGATTATGCGATAACTTGCGAATTCGTAGGCGGTTCGATTACGGCGGACCTTGCGGTAATACGCGCAAAAACGTCGGACGTGAAAGCCGTCAACGAAAACGTTACGGCGGTAACTTTCGCAGACGGTTACCAAGTCGGAGAAGCCGCCATAGCGATAGGTAATTCCGAAGACGAAGGCATAAGCGTAACAAAGGGCGTCGTAAGCGTCGATAACGAATACATCAATTATTCCATAGACGGAACTCAGCGCTCCTATCGTTCGATGCGTATAGACACCGCTATCTACGGCGGAAATTCGGGCGGAGGACTTTTCGACGGCGACGGAAAACTTATAGGCATCACTAACGCCGGCGACGGCGAAGACCAAAATATAAACTACGCAATCCCCGTAAGCATCGTAAAAGCCGTTGTCGAAAACATATTGTTTTACGGCGGTAAAGACGTCAAGGTTTTACGACTCGGCATAACGGTCGGTTCGCAAAACAGCAAATACGTTTTTGACGAAAATTTGGGCTACGGCGTAATAAAAGAAGACATAGTTTGTACCGAAATCACGAAAAACTCGCTTGCGGAAGGCTTAGGGCTTCAAAACGGAGATAAATTAATCGCCTTAAAAATAAACGGCGTAACCCACAATTTAGACAGATATTTTAATATATCCGACTTACTTTATACGGTAAGGCAGGGCGACGTCGTGTCGTTCGACTATTACCGCGACGGAACGCTGACGAATTCCACCGAATACACGGTAACTTCATCGGATTTGGTAAGCGTAAAATAATCAGACCACTCTCATACTTGTAGTTTCTTTTTTATAGAAACAACCTCCTTTCAAAAAACCTCTCGAAGGACGAAAGTTCTTCGGGAGGTCTTTTGTTTACGTTATTCTTATTCTATTTAAGATCCGACAAATCGATTTTGTATTTCATTTCTTGTATTGCGTCTTTTTTAAAAAACATTATCATATAAACAGGCAAATAAATTTTTTTGTCAATTGCTTCGACATTCTCATTAGACAAAATATATGCTTTTGAAACATCGTAATTCGACGAAAGCAAATTGTCAAGCGCAACATGCCTTTTATAACTTTTTCCCGATTTTATTTCGAGTGGAATTACTTGTCCTTTGTTCTCGATAAGAAAATCTATCTCACCGAGTTTATTATTCTTGTAATAATACAAATCAAACCCTTTCGACGCAAGTTCTTGTGCAACAGCGTTTTCGTATACGGAACCGAAATTTATATCTTTGTCCTTGTTTAGTATTTTAATTTGTAAATTGTTGTCCATATACATACTTGAAAGAAGTCCGACGTCACAATGAAACAACTTAAACAAATTACGAGATTTGCTCAGCATTAAAGGAGTTTTGGGCTCGTCCGCACAATACGAAGGAAGTGCGACGCCGGCATTCTTTAACCATATAAAACTATTTTCGTACTTGTTGAATTTTAAGTTTTCATTAAGATTTTTCATTATAAATCTTTTATTTTGATTATTTAATTCACTCGGGATCAAATCAAAAATCTCTTTGATGTATAATTTATTCTCTTCGTCGTATTGAGAAATATCGTGTCTGTAAAATCTGTTTATGTTATTTTGCTCTTCCACGACGTCTTTAAGATTGTTGGTATCCAAATATTTTTGAACAACCGCCGGCATTCCTCCCACAATTAAATACAAATGAAACATATCTATTAACTTACGATGAACGATACCGTCGACGGGAACAGTGTTTTCATAACACTGTTTTACTTTTTCTATAACGACAGTGTTTAATCCGTTAGCAATTAAAAATTCTTCAAAATCGAGAGGATACATTTGCAATTGCTCCATATACCCCACCGGAATGGATTTTATATCTTTAATTTCCGCCCCGAGTAAAGAGCCGCTTAAAATATACTTAAAACTGCCATCTTCGACCAAGAATTTAGCCACCGTCAAAATATTTGCGCATACTTGAACTTCATCCAAAAAGATAACTGTTTTCCCTTTAACCATTTTTTTCTTCGTTAAAGCAGAAAGCCTAAAAATAAAATCCTCGCTGTTAGAAGACGATTCGATAGTTTCTTTCGCTCGTTCGTCATCAAATAAATTGAACTCGACAAAATTTTTATCTCCGTATTCTTCACGCAAAAATTCTCTGATTATATATGTCTTACCGACTTGTCTTGCACCCGTTACAAGCAGAACTTTTTTGCTTTCTTTCCATTTTAATAATTGTTCTTTGGCTTTTCTAAACATAAAAA
>CAYNYV010000015.1:0-24907 GCA_964401515.1 uncultured Christensenella sp. | reverse complement strand
TTTTTGCTTTCTTTCCATTTTAATAATTGTTCTTTGGCTTTTCTAAACATAAAAACCTCCTTTATCAAGCTATATTATAGCACATAAAATCCGTTTTTACAACCGTTTTTTGTTAAAATTATCCGTTTGTAGAACCTAAAAACGACGATTTTTGCCGTTTTTAGAACCTTAAAACATATAATTTTGTCCGTTTATAGAACTTTTTTTACGATTTACGTTAGCAAATTCTCATATTTTAAAAAGGAACTCGAACTGTAAAGCCGAGTTCAGATTTTTGTTATATGTTCGATAACGGCTAATTTTTTTCCAAAAAACTTTAAGTTTCGAAGTTTTTCATACCGTTATTTTAGGTGTTTTTTTATTTCCTCGTTGATTTTTTGTCGGAAATTTAAAAGCCATTCGTCGCTATGCGGATATTGTCGCCAACCGAACAATTCTTCTTTGTGCAACATATCTACAACGTATTGCTTGCCTACGTATTTTTCGAGCAGTTTACACGCCATTCGATCGGTCAAGCCTTCGAAAAACACCTCTAACCGCAAACTGTCCCATGCGCCGTCGTCGCCCGGATAAACGACGTAAGTGTCGCCCGACGGCCAAGCGCCGCCGCCGTCGCTTACCGTAAAAGGATCTACTTGACGCAACGAAAAAGCAGTGTTGTAAAAATTAAATCCCCAATGCAAAAAGCCTTTTGCGTTTCTTTCGTATAACTGCAATCCGAATATTCTGTTCCTTAAAGAAGGCATATTGAAAAATCTGTTACTGAGATAATCGTATCCCGAACCACAGCAATAATATACCCAATCGCTTTCGTCTTCGTCCGAAAGACTTGTCGTTGCGGGTACGGGGATATCCACAACGCCCTTAGAGTCGGGCGATGCCGCGTCCAATATTTTATAATGTCCTAAAAAACTTTTGATATAATCGGCAATGATTTTATAATCGTGAAAATGATCTTGATGCGGCTCATCCGATATATGGAACATAGTATCGTCGGCAATGCCTTTATCCTTAAGCCATTTGTCGAGTTCCGGCAAAAACGCCGCTAAAAACTTTTTGTATTCGTCGCCGGCGGAAGGCGTTTCCCAACCGAATATTTTTTTATATCCGTCCTTTGTATGAGCCATTATCTTAGGACACGCCTTAGCGCCCCATTGCGTGGTAAGGTGCGACATTTCGAAGACGTTTATCCCCTTACTTTTGACAAAATCCACAAACTTGTCTAATTTTCCGAAATCGAAAGTATATTCTCCGTTATCGGACGCGTATACGTCGATTAGCTGAACGTCCAAGCGTTCTTTTCCGATTTGAGTATCCAACGGCGGCGTAAACAGCGGTACGTATATGATATTTATACCGTGCTTTACGGCTGTTTCGACAAAGGTCCCGAGTAAACGATAATATTCGTCGCTCCACGGCTCGACTTTATAGTAATTTGCTATCGCGTCGTAATGAAACCAGTCCGTATAAAGTAAATCGCTTTTATCCAAAGCGGCGTTTATAACTTCGACTTTAACGCAAACTTTTTCCGTCACGCCGTCCTTAGTAACGCTGAAAGAAAGTTCGCCTTCACCCGCTTCCGCATCGAAAGGACAATCCAAAGTTATCCAAACGGCTTTCCAAGATTTTTCCTGCATCAGGATATCGCCGCCGCCGAACGGACGCAATAGGTCGGGGTAAATTCTCGAATCGCCATCGTTAAATATATAATAGTCGTCCGAAGAAGAGTACTTTGCAAGCCTCGACGGTATATCCTCGACTATTCTTGCGGTGCAATACTTTGAAAGTTTCCCCTCTATTCCGAAAACCAAATCGGTCGTAAAACCACCGTCGTTGTATATGCATAGTTGCATGTTGTAACGCTGATTTTTAAGTACCGAGAATTTTTCAAGCCGCCTTTCAGGTTCGCTATGTGCGAAAATTTTTTCCAAAGAATCGGTAAGAACCAATTTCATTATCTTTTCCTCCGTTTTAACTGAAACAGTAAACATACGGACTTACGCCGTATCTACGAAATGATTTTACAATATTTAATTTAATAAGTCTACCGTTTTAACGAGTCAAAAGAAAAAAACGAACCCGAAAAGTACAATGACTTAAAACGGTTCGTTTTTAATCTGTTGTAATTTAAATTTTACCGTTTACGGTTACTTCTTGCTTCCCTTACGAAGAACAGCACGATAGATATTATGCTTATTATTTGGGTAATCGTTCCTGCGTAAGAACGCTCGACTATATCGTAAACGAACATACAAAGCACGGACGGAAACTGAATGAGTTTCGCAACCCTTCCGTCGCTTTGCCAAAAAGCCCAAGTGGACGCTATAGACGCCATCGGCGGCAAAAACCCGAATATGCTTTGATATTCGACTATCGCGCACGCGGCAAACACGACCGAAAAAGCAATCGGCCAAAAAATATAATTTGCCCATTTTTTATCGACTTTGTTATAAAATACTATTTCCCTAAAAACGGCGATTCCCGTAGTAAGCGCCGCCGAATACCCTCCGATCATAAGGAAATGAGTTACCCACAGAACGTCGTCCAAAAGTTTCAGCGCGACCATCGTTTTGCGGTTTTTCGTCTGATAGATAAAAAACGATTCTATCATCGCGATAACGCCTATCGCCTGACCTATATAGTACAGCATATTATTTTTCTATAATCACGTAATCGAGCGGCTGAACTTTTTGCCCGTCGAAAACTCTAACTTCGTCGCCGAAATTCCCTACGATACGAGTTCCGTCGCTGTAATAAGCGACTTCTAAGCCGTTTTCGAGAACGTCGTATCTGTCCATATATACCGTTTGAAGCCTGCAAAGCGGCTTGTAATCGTCGAGTGCCGACTTTATATACGAAACGCTTTTTCTAAGGTCTTCGTCGTTGTCGCAAGTAAGATCCGTTTCCCCCATCCAGTTAGCCTCTCCCGTTCTGAAACGCGAGTAGAAATACATGGATGGTCTACCGCCGCTTAAAACGAATCTTAATCTGTCGGCACGCGTTTTTGCCGTGTAATTAATCGTCGTGCTTAAAGGATTGTACAAAACCGTTCCGTGGTACGCGACTTCGAAAAGACGAACGTACTCGGACAAAATAGGAACTTCGTTATGTCCGAATCCGTCGCCGAAACAAACATACAGTCCGTAATCGATGTCTTTTATGGCGTATTCGACGCAACCTTCACTCGAAAAGGCACCGAAAAGTTCTTTATGGTACCGCATTAGTTTTATTCTTAAATCGATACCTTGCTTATAAGTAAGCGGATGTAAGGGATTGTGACACGAACGCGGGAAAGTTATCGACATAACGTCGGTAAAATGCAAACCGTTTTCGCCCAAACTTGCTAATCTCGGATAAAACTTTTTCGCGTGTTCTTCTTGAATTCTGTCGCAAATATAATAAGCGTAGCCGCCGGAGTAATCCCCTACGTAACCATCGACGCCGTTTTTATCTTTGACAAGATCGTCGTAGGAAAAATTTTCGGCGATTTCGTAAGCGTCTTGCAAGTTGGTGTGGGTAGAAATCCTATACCCGAGGCTTTTTATGTATTCCACCGTTTTTACGTATTCTTCTTCGCCGCCCAATTTTTCCTCTACAGGGAATATTTGCGGAAATCTTCCGTCGTGACCGCTGACGTTCCAACCGACAAGTTGAAACTCCGCGCCTTCGACGCCTTGACGTTTACATTCGTCGGCTATATCGCGGCAACGTTTAAAATCGCACGCGACGTGCATCGGCGGTTCGTTTTCGAGCGTTTGATGCTTTATCGGCGACGGGCTTTGTTTCCAGCCTTGACGAATACGAATAAGCGGATATTTACGAGCGTATTCCACCGCAGGGCGTTTACATTTTTCGGAAAGCGGAACGATTTCGTCGCGGCTAAGACGTATTTCGCGTTCACGCCGAGCAATATCGTTGTGATCGGCGTTTTTATCGAGGAAAACTATTTCTATTTGAATATCCTCGGACAACAATCCCGTATCGGGATCGATATATTCGGCTTCGACGTTAAACATCGTTTCGAGGCGGTAAACGCCGCCATCTATAGTTACGTTAAAGGTAATGTCGTAATTACGCGCAACCCTTACAAGGCAAGTATAATCCGCCGTTTTTACGCCGACGAAAGACATTATGGGCAAAGTTTGAATAAAAGTGCAATCGTCGCGTTTTTCGAAGCGCGTCAAAATATCTCCGACAAGCCCTAAATTACGAGGAATAACGTAAAAACCTTCGTCACCCGTTTTCGCTTCGGTAAATTCCCCTAAAGCGTAAATGTTCGAAACAGTCTTGATATTTTCTTTTTTTAAGGTCAAAAGTATTCCGCAATCGGTTTTCGATTGAAGAAACTCATAGTTGTTTCCTAATGCGTCGTGTGCGTAAAAACGATAATTTTCCATTTTTTCACCTATCTGCTTGATTTTTTACTAAAGACTTAGTATAATTACATTATACAACGCCCTTGTAAGGCAAAACAAGTCAATAAACAATAAAAAAGTTTGAAAAATCAAGATTTAGCGTTATGATAAAACTCTACGAATGTAACCCCTTTTTACGTGCGGCGATGATACAGGACGCCGTTATGGAAGGCGTTAAACCCCGCCGCCCTTACGATAACAGAATTTTCTTCGTCTACGACGGCAACGCTACTATAATACTTAACGACAAGGAAATTCCCGTATCGCAAAACACCCTCGTTTTTTTAAGCCCTCGCGACGCGTACCGTTTTAAAGGAAAAATTCGCGCAGCCGTTTTTAACTTCGACATGACTACGTCTTGTTACGACCGAAAAGTTCCCGTTTGTCCCGTTCCCGACGAACTTTACGATAAAACGCTCGTATTCGACGAGAGTATCGCGGAAGAATTTTCTCAAGCAGAGATAATAAACGCCGACGAAACGTTAAAACGGCAAATCGACGATATTGTCGAAGTTTTCATCCGTAAGGGCGATTTCACCGACGAAATATGTTCGGCGGCACTGAAAAAATTACTTATCGACATTTTGGTTTTCGTGAAAAATCAAAAAGACGGACACGTTATGCTTGCAGACAAAGTTTTGTCGTACATAAAAGCCAACGCGACCGATATAGAACAAAACGCCGATTTGGGAAAAATCTTCGGATACCACCCCGTTTATCTTTCCGAAATTTTTAAAGCAAGATTTAAAAAAACTTTACACGCGGCTATATTGGAAGAAAAACTTTTAGTCGCGGCAAGACTTCTCGTATACACCGACGAGTCCATCGAAAAAATCGCCTTGAAAGCCGGATTGTCTTGTCGAAGTTATTTTTGCACGGCGTTTAAAAAACACTTCTTATTAAGCCCCTTAGCATACAGAAACAAATACCGCATTTTTGCGATTTAACGACGTCTGTGTCGCAAAAAAACAAAGCAATGAAAAACAAAAAAGTCCGCCTATAAGCCGATTATCGGCTTATAAGCAAACTTTTCCTCAATTTATTCGACAATGTAAAGACTACTGCTTTACCGGTTCCTCATCGTTGCTTTTACCCTCGGCTTTTTTAGCCAAGGAATTCGAAACAAGTTTATAAGCAATCGAAACGCATACTGCCAAAAGCGCCAACACACATAAAACGACGAAAGGCAAACTCCAGCCCTCGGAAAGTTCCCTGACCATTCCCAAGCCGTAGGCGCTTAACGCGCTTCCTAAGTAGCAGAAGCCGTCCAAAATACCCGTCGCCTTGCCGCTGTCCATATGTTGACGTAACAATAACGGCGCAAAGGTCGTAATCGTATTGCTTATACCCGACATCAACAGCGCGACGACGATAAACGGCAGTACAATCGTAAGCCAATGGGAAAGATTTAACATCAGCAAGACCGCCGCAATACAAACCGCCGCCATAAAATACATTATTCCGCACAGAACGACGAAGTCTTTAATCTTTTTGTTAACCTTTAACAAAATGGGCGCGGCAAACACGGAGGCAAACGGAAGCGCCAACGTAAATACGATGCTCATACTGTCGGATAAGCCGTAACTTTCCTTCAAAATGGTCGGAAACCAAGTGTTTACGCCGTCCTTTATAAAGTAGCAGAACATCGCGAGAATCGCAAGCGTTACCATCAACAAAACGACGGATTGGGTTCCTCCCGACGATTTATTCCCTTGCTCGGCGCCCGATTTCGCCCTATCGAAGCGTTCTTCGGCGGTAAGACGCGGAAACCCGAAGAAAAACAATACGGCAACGACTAACAAAAGCATCGCGCCAACCGCAAAAGAAAATCTGTATTTGTTAAATATGGAAAAGAAAGCGCTCGTTCCGTACGCCAGCAAAGTACCGACGGCAGTCGTCGTACCCATTGCGACGATAGAAAGTTTCAAGTTTTTATCGTCGGTGTTTTGCGACAAAATACAAATAAGCGAAGACCACAAAAACGACTGAGCGGCGCCGTTTACGAACCATACGTATTTAATTAAGAAAAAAGGAATACGCGCGGCGCACAAAACGTTCATAAGCGCCGAAACGGCAAGGGCTATCGGCAAAACAAGGCGTTTGTTGTAACGTTTGCAAAACATACCGTTGACAATCTGCCCCGCGCCGTACGCTATCGAAAACAATGTAACGGCAAGCCCGGCATTCGATTCCGACACGCCGAAATCGGTCATTATAGGGTTAATATTGGAACTATAACTGTATCTTCCCGAATACGCGACGACGTAAACGAGCCAGCACAGCATAATTAAAAGTTTTTGTTTTTTTTGACTTTTTGCTTCGCTTGTAGCGGAAGCGACGTTGTTACTCACTATAAACCTCTTTAAACGTTATTAAAAATCACCGTATCGAAAAAAACAAAAGTTATAAAAAACGGCGATCGATTGTAAATTTTTGCGTAAATCCGTCGTTTTCGACGGAATTTTACCTAACGGTGTTATACTTTTCACAACACCGACAAAAAATTTTTTCAAATTTCCTAATGGTGTATTATAATACTTTAAAGTTAAAATGTCAACGGCAAAACGTTGCGTTTTTGCAATATTCAATTTACAAACGGAGAAAAAACATGTTTGATTTTAAAAAGTTATGTACCGAAGTCGAAAACCTATCTGCCGCCGACAGAGGCGTTCTTATCGTAAACGAAGCGAAAAAAGTATCGGAAGGACTTTCCAAAATTGCCGCAACGACCTATAACCCGACGGAAGTTTTAACGACCTTTATCTTAGGAGCGGTCGTTTCGGACGGCAAAATCGACGAAAAAGAATATCTTTTGATTTATCCGTCGCTCGTAAAAGCGTTCGGCGACAATTTCGATTACGACGCGGTAAAAACAACGCTCACCCAAGACAGAGAGGGCAAAAAACTGCTTAGCGAATACATCGACGCGCTTATTTCGATGATTTCGTTAACCGACGAAGATTTACAAACCGACATCGTAACCCTTTGCCTTTTGATAGTTTCCATCGACGGAAAAGTAACCACCAAAGAACGCCGCTACATAAGAAGACTTTGCAAGTAACTTTTGAAAAAGTTTACCGAGTTTTAAAAATCTTCTTTTTTACACAAATTACACATACAACAAGGATAAACGTTTATGAAAGAACTTTTTAAGAAAACGAAAATTTCCTACACGACCGTGTCGCTTATCATGATTGCGATAGGCGTAATTATGATTATATTCCCCCTAACGAGCATGGACGTACTTTGCTACCTTATAGGCTCGGCAACGCTCGCTTTCGGTATAGTCAAAATCGTCAATTACTTTTCGAAAGGATTTTTCAGGCTTGTTTTTCAGTTCGATTTAGGTCTCGGAATTTTCCTTACCGTCGCGGGTATTCTCATTATAATACACCCCGGAAGCATCTCTAATTTATTACCGATATTCGTAGGCGTGTTTTGGATCATCGACGGTGCGATGCAGTTTCAAACTTTTGCCGAAGTGCAAAAACTTAAACTTAAAAACCGTTATTTAATGCTCGTCTTCGCACTTCTTACTTGCGTCGCGGGGCTTTTACTCGTAATAAACCCCTTCGAAGGCAAAAAAGCAATCATTATTCTTTTAGGCATATCGCTTATACTCGACGGCGCGCAAAATTTGTTTGACGTATTCGTATTCTCGCGCTATCAAAAATCGGTTAAATCCAGCGAAAGAGTCGTAAAATTAGACGACGAAACGGAAATACATTTTTAACGCAAAACCACCGCTTCAACTGCGTGTAAAAGGCATAAAAAACACGCGCTGTCAAAAAAATACCAAGCACTACCAAAAAAATAAATAGATTTAAAAAAAAAGGGTGTTACCGCATTTGCGACAACACCGCTTTTTTTACGCATAGAAAATTACTCGCTCACGCCGACCTCACCGGTTGAGCAATTTCGTTTTTGATTCACTGCGCCGATCCCTAAAAATCCGCCGGCTTTCTCTTTTAAATTCGAATAATCGGTACTTCCGTAGCAATTATTGCCGCTATAAACTCCGTTATCGTGATTATATCCTATAATTTGCGCCATATACGGAGCGATGTCTTTATCGTTTTTCTTTTCGCCGGCATAATAAATCGTACCGTAATTGCTACAACCTATAACGCTTGCGTAAAAATAATTCGCCCCCGTGATTCCGCCGGCACATCCGTTATCGGTATCGTACTCGTAGTAAATGTTCGCCCTGTTTTCACACCCGCTCAATGTGCCATCCATCGTATTAACACCGGCAATTCCGCCGAGATATCCGTATCCCTTTATCGCGACGTTTGTATTTTCGCAATTATTGATTCGAGTGTTGCTAACGCCGACAATTCCGCCGACATAAGTGCGAGTGTATGAATACACCTCTATACACCCCGCAGTACCGCTCGACGCTTGAACGGTACAATAATCTATTCTACCGCCCGTAGCCGTTCCCGCCAACGCACCGACGCACAAATCCGACCTTCCGTCGGTATTTTTATTACTACCTTTGATATTTGCGACGTCAATCCCCAAATTGCTTATAAACGCATTGTTCAACGTCTTAAAAAAGCCGTAGTTACCCGTAGTGCCGACCGTAATTTTCAAATTACGGATATTTTTATTGTTTCCGTCAAACTCACCTTTAAAGTTGTGCTCGATAGGAGTCCATTCGCTCGGCAAAGTTATGTCGCAAGTTAGTTTATACGCACCGTTAATATAAGTCGAATCGTCGTCGCGATTAGTCTTGTACCACGCCCTGATATTGTTTAATTGCTTATAAGAACTAATTAAATACGGATCCCCCGACGTACCGGAGCCACCGCCGAACAACTGATTAATAGTACACACTCTGTTTTTCACTTCGAAATGCCTATATACCGACGTATCGGAACTATATAGCGTCGTCACCGTATTTAACGTAAGTTTTGCAAGCGTTACTTGAAACTCGGTCGGGACGTCGTTATACGCGCTCATCAATGGCTTTATGTCTATATATCCGCCGGCAGCGTTTAAAGTCGCCTCGTGTACCCTCGACGAACTTCCGAGTAACAAAGTCGCTTTCACGACGTCGGTCCCGACGTCGGATATCGCACTGTAATTAATACCGTAAGTCGTATCGGTGCCGTAACTGTTAAAAGTCACTTGAGAATATTCGCATGTTACGTAAATTTGCAAAACTGCGATTTCGTAATTATTGCACATGCACAACAAATATTGTTTATTGGAACCGCTGTCGTTTATTAAATCGCAGTTAGAATTAGCCGTCAAAATTTGCGTATTTGCGTTGTACGAAATACCGCTATAATCGCCGACTTTTACATAGTTGGTAAAATAAAGCGAACCTATTTTTAATTTTACGACGGCACTTCTTCCCCTTTGAATATAAAGCCTGTTAGGCATACTTTTATCGAGGTAAATACCCGAAGTTGCCGTTTCCGTCAAATAAGTTTCGCCGTCTACTTCCCACAAATAATTGTTATCGACGGCGTATAAAACAAAACTAACCGAGCCGCTCCCCGAAAAGCAGAACACCACGTCATCGGAGGCTCCGAGGTATAACAAAACCGCATTAACTCCTGTTGCGGTATCCGCCGTTTCGAGCACAGTAACACTTTGCAAACATCCGGCATACGTCAAACCGCCGCTGTATTCAAACGTATGATATCCCGAAGACAAAGTATATTTTATATATGTTTCTTGATCCGTTGCCGTTATATCGTACCGCGTGTTTTTATCGCATGCGGTAACCGCGTCCGTTTCAACCGCCAACGCCGTAGAACAAGCCGCGGTCTTCGTATTGGTTACAAGTATTACATATTGTTGATCCTTTTGAAAATTATAATAACAATACGATGCGTTTCCGTTTTTTAATTCTCGAAAGTCAATATCCAATACTTTGACAATGCAATCGGCGTTACTCGACTGTACTTTACAAATGCCGTCACACGAAGATCGGTAAAGCACGGCATAATTACCGAGCCCCGTGATACTTACGCTTTCGGAATCCAATTCTCGCAAGTTACATCCGAGCACGGCGTTTTTTACGACGTCGTCGCCGTTATTTGTTAAAGTTATGTAATAAACTTGTCCGCCGCCGTTTAACCTTACCGTATATTTACCGTCTGCGGAAGCCGCATAATTCGTACCGCTTATAGAAAGACTTACCCCTGCGGGAGCGGTAAACGCATACTCGCCCGTGTACCTCGGAATGAATTTTATCGTTTGATAACCGCGGGGAAGTATATATAGATCGAATGTTTTGTTGTAAAATTGTTCGTTAGACAATTCAAAGCTCGGCTTTTTATCTTCAAATAACGTTTGTTCTTTGTAAAACTTTAAATTCTCGGCGTTTTCAACGTCTTCCATATAGCCGAAGGGTTTTTTTCTGCGAACGATATCGAACTCGCAAATCTACGTTAGCCTGCTTTTATAATTCGTATCGTTTAACACGGTAATAAATTCCGCATAAGAATTTTCGTCTGCAGATAATATTATATCTTGCGTAGGCATAAATCCCGCCGCACGCGAATACGCACCTACGGTATTTTTTTGCGTTTCCTTAGATTGATTAGTAAATATGTTTGCTTCGTTATTAGTCGAAAGCGAACCTTCCCTGCTCATTTCAAAAATATGTCGAACTTCGCCGCAGATAGTATAGGAAGCGCTTGCCAACCCTGCAGTGATGTCGTCAAAAGCAGAAACAAGATCGTCAAGAAATTGTTGATACATAAAATTGGTTATCTCGGAAAACAAGTCATCGGCATCCATATAATATATGTTACCGTAATTAACTCGAGATTGCATTATAATCAAACCCTCGTCGGCATTAAACACGTATTCCGCGTCGTTTGCGTTATAAGCGTTTTCGTTTTTCAAATCAGATAAAAACCTCGGATTAGATACGTAATATGTGTAACGCAGCGGGGCATCAACTTTTTTCCATGTATATTGACCGTTCGATTTTAAAACACGTACAAAAGTCTGCTGTAAAATAGGTTTAATTCTTATCAAATATTCGGCGTCGGAATGGGTTTCATCTACAAACTCATAGACAAAATCAATCAACAAAACGTCAAAATATTCGTCTTCCTTAACAACGTAAAAGCCGTATTCCTTGCCGTTATATTGATAAACTGCGTTTTCTTCGGTTGCGTTTAAATATTGTGCGGGTATTACTTCTGCCAACTCGTCAAAACAAGTATCGTCTTCGGCAACTTTTACTTCATCAACGAAATCATTTATTTCTTTGTTTGATTCTTCACCATTAGATTTTAGCAAATAATCTGAATCAGTGTATTGTTCTACATCTAAGTAATCAATTAAAGCTTGCGCACCGATGGCATTCGTATTTATAAACGGAATAATACAAATGGAAGTAGCCGCAATCAACATCAACATAATAATCCTTTTTCTAATTTTTTTCATAATGACCGCCTTCTTTTAAATTTAATTAAGTAATTTGATTTTATTTTACAGTAATATAAAGTTTAATTGCTCTCTTGTTCCACAAATTTGAAGTATCTGTGCGATACGAATAACAATATACACCTTTTTCCTTTATCGTCCCTCGATAATCATGGTTACTTCCCCCTTCGGGACAAAAACACGTATTACGCTGAAACGCATTAGCTCCTTCCGTCGGAGGATTGAACCATTCGTTTCCAATTTGAGGATGATCCAACAACTTACAAGCAGCAAGCCAAACAGTTCGTTCAACGCCGTCATAGTCGTATTCATAATGAATCTCTTTCACGTCCGGCGGAAAAATCCATTCTTTTCCGTCGCTGCATTTGACCTTAATAGTGACGTCGTATTTTTTGTCTTTATCGTCTTGGTCGTCTTTTTTTAACGTACACCCGACGAAAAAGCACGACGCAAAAATTGCCATGACAATAAATATTGCCGTTAACCTAATTCCTTTTTTCATCTTTTAAACCTCCGTTATTATATATTTTTATTTTTACAACCGTAACGCTTGTTTCCGTAATCGATAAACGCAAATTTATAATCGACTTGATTTACCGCATTACAAAGCATTCCTTTGTTAATTAAAGTATATCACGGCACACATCCCTTGTCAATACTTTTTCAAAAATTTCACCGAAACCACACATTTTTAAAAACCCCGATATGGTTTACGCCAAACGTGCGAAGCTTTTTTATTTTTTATAACCGCGGAGAATAAGCGTTTCGTCGATTATCGGAAAAAAATAGTTTTCGAAAATTTTTCGTGCGTTAAAAGGTAGATTTTTTTTCGACCTTATATTATAATAGTGTCAACGTATTCGTTATAAGAAAATTATTTTATCGGACGAAAAAATGACTTACGAAAAAATAGCGCGCCTTGCCAACGTTTCCTTATCAACGGTATCTAAAGCGTTATCGGGCAGCAAGGAAATAAGCGAAGAATTACGTGAAAAAATTATAAAAATCGCCTTGGAGCAAGGCTATTTCACGAAAAAAAGCAAACGAAAAATAGAATACGTCGACGATAAAGCCATTACTATAGCCATAGTGTGTCCCGAAATCGTAAGCGTGACTTACGCAAGCGAGATTACCGCCGCCAAAAACGAAATAGAAAAGCGCGGCGCGATAGCGTCCGTGTACGTATACGACTTCGACGCGGAAAAATTAGACAGAATCATCGAAGCGATAACGGTCGGTAATCGTGCGGACGGTATTATTTTATGTCCTTGTTCGTCGTCGGCGATAAAATTAAAAACTTCGCTTCCGACAGTCGGAATATACCAATACCCTTCCGATTTCGACACGATTTCGTACAACCTAAACGCCGCGATGAGTGACGCGGTAAAACATTTAACCGAACTCGGACATAAAAACATAGCCTTCGTCGGCGAAACGAACACAATGACGAAACTCGACGCATATAAGGACGCCTTACAAAAGCACGGGCTCCTCTGCCCTGACGATAACGTTTACGTAATAGACGAACGTTTCGAAAAAATCGGGTACGTTGCCGCGGATAAAATAGCGGCGGCAAAAAAACTACCCACGGCAGTAATTTGCGCTTACGACGAAGTTGCTTTGTCACTTATCCACAAACTTACCGAAAAGGGTATAAAAGTTCCCGAAGACATTAGCGTCGTAGGGTTTAACGACGTTCCTTCGGCGGCGTATTCGTCGGTACCGCTTACAACCGTGCGCATTTACGGAAAAGAACAAGCCGAAAGGGCAGTCGGGCTTTTATACGATAAAATTTTCGAGAAAACAAAAATAATACAACACATTACGATACGGCACGAACTCGTTATAAGAAAATCCACCGCCGCATCGCGAAAGGAATAATCGATATGGGATACATAGCAATAATTTTGGTTTGCAGGGTTGCGCAGCACCTTTGCAATAAACAAACAAGCAACGACGTCCGCACGATGCAACGCTTTTTTAAATTCGGCACGTGGCGGAACCTAATAAGCGCGGTCTTAGGCATTTTACTGATACTTATTGTAGGCAACGGCTTTAAATGCGACCTTCCTACGGTTTTGATATCGGTGTTTTCGGGGCTTATGCTTGCCGCGGGAACGGGACTCGGAATTATAAACCTAAAAAACGGAACAGTCGCGTTGTCGTCTATGTTCAGCACGGCGGGGCTTTTAATCCCTTGTTTTGCGGGTATCTTTTTATTCGACGAACCTATGAGCGTTTGGCAATGGATAGGCGTAGCCGTATTCTTCGTAGCGGCGTATTTTTTGATTTCGAGTTCTTCGAAAAGCTATAAAAAGTTTTCGTTAAAAAGCTTGCTGTTTCTTATAGCGTTAATGTTAACCGAAGGTTCGATAATGCTCGCCCAACAAATGTTTTCACATTACGTTCCCGACGGCGACGTTTCGGTGTTTTCCTTTATATCCTTCGGTACGGCATGTTTAGTTTTGTTTGTTTGTTGCTTTATTAAACCGAAAGGTAGTAATGCGTTGCGCCCCGACGCTACATCGACCGAAACGGACACGGACAGCGAAGACGAAAACAAACTAACGAAAAAACTGTTGATAATGGGCGCAGTCCTTGCGGTTGCGGTTTTCATAATAAATCAACTTGCAACCTTGGCTTTGGAAACCGTTTCCCCCGTTATATTGTTCACCTTTATAAACGGAGGAAGCACGATAATAGGCTCGATTATCGCGGCAATCTTTTATAAAGAAAAATTTACCGTAAGAAGCGTTATCGGTATAGTGCTCGGCGTTTCGGCGTTAATTATCATTAAAGCACTTTAAACGATTTAGCCTGAAAAAACATAAAAAGTCGGGCTATAAGCCGATTATCGACATATTTACTACAAAAACATTTAAAAAAATAAAATAGGGTAAAATTTATGGAAACTTTAAAATTCGATTTACAAAAAACTTACGGAAGTTTTAAAGAATTAAACGCTACAAACGGCGGTCCCTGGCACAAAAGATATACCAACGACCAGTACCGCAGCAACTTTGCCGATTATAAAGCGGCAAGAATCCCTTATGCGAGAAACCACGACAGCAATCTTTCGGGCTCGACTTACGGCGGACCTTACGCGCACGATATATCGGCAATATTCCCCGATTTCGGCGCCGATCCGTACGATCCGAAGTCTTACGATTTCGATTGCACCGACGAAGCTATTTTAACTGTTCTCGATGCAGGCACGGAAACCTATTTTAGGTTAGGACAAACCATAGAGCACCAAATTAAAAAACACGATATCCTGCCGCCGAAAGATTTTAAAAAATGGGCGGTTATTTGCGAACACGTTATCCGCCACTATAATTACGGCTGGGGTAACGGGCTTAAACTTAACATTAAGTATTGGGAAATCTGGAACGAAGCCGACTTAGACAAAGACGACTCCGAAAACAAACGCACTTGGGGCGGTACAAAGGCGCAATTTTTCGACCTTTACGAAGTCGCGGCAAAACACTTAAAATCGTGTTTTCCCGAGCTCAAAATAGGCGGACCCGCGCTTGCCTTCGACGAAGAATGGGGCGCAGACTTTTTAAAAGAAATGTCTAACCGCAACGTCCCCATCGACTTCTTTTCTTGGCACATTTATTGCACCACTCCCGAAAAAATGATGCAAAAAGCCGCACGCATAAGAAAAATGCTCGACGATAACGGCTACCACGCCACCGAAAGCCACTTAAACGAATGGAACTACGTAAAAGGTTGGACGGACGAATACGTTTACTCGATAAAAGCCATTAACGGTTTAAAAGGCGCGGCGTTTACCCTTGCCTGCATGTCGGAATCGCAAAAATCTTCCATAGATATGCTTATGTATTACGATACGCGTCCCTCGATATTCTGCGGCGCGTTCGATTATTACACTTGCGAAAAAAAGAAGGGCTATTATCCCCTTATGTGGTACGGTAAGTTTTACGATATGCAGTCGGAACTTAGATGCGTAAACGAACCCGAAAACATCTATACCCTTTGCGGCGTAGACAAAAACGACAAAACTTTGACGACCGTAACTTATTATACGGACGACGATAACGCGCCTTCTAAAAAAGTTACGATAGAACTTAAAACGGGCGCAACCTACGAAGTTTACCTTGTCGATAAAGATCACGACGGAGAACTTATCGCAACCACCGATACGTTGACTTTCGACCTTGCCGTACACTCCATGCTGCTTATCAAGGAAATTTAAGGCTTACCGAAAAAGCTTGTCTATAAGGAAATTCTTTAAATGGAAATTTTAAAATTCGATTTACAAAAAACTTACGGAAAATTTAAACCGCTTAACGCCGTTAACGGCGGTCCTTGGCACAAAATGCATACAAACGATCAATGTCACAGTAATTTCGAGGACTACAAAGCGGCGAATATCGTTTACGCAAGAAACCACGATTGCCGTTTGATAGAATGCGTTCACGGCGATCCTTACGGACCGCACACAAACGATATAACGGCAATATTCCCCGACTTCGACGCCGATCCGTATAATCCCGATTCTTATGATTTTACTTGCACCGACCACGCGCTGTTAACAACCGTTGCGGGCGGATCACAAATTTACTTCCGCTTGGGACAATCGATAGAACACGACGTTAAAAAATACTACACCTTGCCGCCGAAAGATTTTAAAAAATGGGCGGTTATCTGCGAACATATTATCCGCCACTATAATTACGGTTGGGCAAACGGGTTCACCCTTAATATAAAATATTGGGAAATCTGGAACGAAGCCGACTTAGACAAAGACGACTCCGAAAACAAACGCACTTGGGGCGGTACAAAGGCGCAATTTTTCGACCTTTACGAAGTCGCGGCAAAACACTTAAAATCGTGTTTTCCCGAGCTCAAAATAGGCGGACCCGCGCTTGCCTTCGACGAAGAATGGGGCGCAGACTTTTTAAAAGAAATGTCTAACCGCAACGTCCCCATCGACTTCTTTTCTTGGCACATTTATTGCACCACTCCCGAAAAAATGATGCAAAAAGCCGCACGCATAAGAAAAATGCTCGACGATAACGGCTACCACGCCACCGAAAGCCATCTTAACGAATGGAACTATATTAAGGGCTGGACGGACGAATACGTTTACTCTTTAAAGACAATGCACAACGAAAAAGGCGCGGCGTTTACCCTTGCTTGTATATCGGAATCGCAAAAGTCTTCCATAGAAATGCTTATGTATTACGACGCAAGGCCGTCGGTTTACTGCGGCGCGTTCGACTTTTACACTTGCGAAAAACTAAAAGGCTATTATCCCCTTATGTGGTACGGCAAGTTTTACGATATGCAGTCTGAAGTTAGGTGCGCAAACGAGCCCGAAAACATCTATACGCTTTGCGGCGTTGACAAAAACGGCAAAACGCTTACGACCGTAACTTACTACACCGACAACGACAACGCATCGGATAAAGATGTTTCGATAGAACTTAAAAAGGGCGCGACGTACGAAGTTTACCTTGTGGACAAAACTCACGACGGCGAACTTTTAACGGCGACTAACGACTTAACGTTCAAACTTTTGCCAAACTCGATTCTACTTATTAAGGAAGTTTAATTTCGATTTACGCAAAACAAGGCAATATATGAATTACTTAGACCAATATAATATTTTAGTCGGCGAAACCTTAATGTCGTGCCAGCGCATCGAACACGATATAAAAATCATTTACGCGGCGATGCTCGACGGCGATATAAAAAGTAATTTATCGCTTGTACGGCGCGAAACGTTGGGAACCGTTTTAGTTGCCCTAAAAGCTTTGGACAACAGCGACAACGCACCGATGTTTTCCGAAAACGATTACAAACTTTTAAAGGACATTAAAAATATACGTAACTACATCGCCCACCAATGTTACATAGATTTTTTGTATCAAAACGAGGAAGATTTTTCAGCGGTATTTAAAAAAAGTAACGAAAAAATCGCCGCGTACAACGAAAATTTGAAAAACCTTGCCGCCTTTGTCGAAAAAGCGCGCTTTACGGTGCTTTCGCGCTTTAAATTTATTTAGCGCCCGACAAAACCGAACAATTTTACTAAATTTAAATAATCGTATACACCGCATTTTATCTTAAAATTTGGAACTTTTTCCCTAAAAAATCCGAGTTTTGAAAAAAATTATTTCAACTTTTAAAAATTTTTTAACTTTTTTTAAAATTTTTTGAAAAACAGGGTAAAAACGCTTTACAAAAAGTTAAAAGTGGTGTATCATTTTATGCGTAATCAAGATTACGATGCAAGCCGTTGCGGCTTTGGTTACCATAAATAAGGTTTTCATCATTTTCCCCCTTATCATATATTTTTCAGGCGGTTGGCAGTTTGCGTTAGAAGTGAATTGCCAATCGTTTGTTTTTACCGACTTTTTTCAAAATCCTTGCGGCGCGGCGTAACGCGTCGCATTTTTTTTGCACGTTTTTTTATTTTTTCGTTTATCCCCTTGCGTAACGGACAAAAATAGTTTACAATGTAGATAATAACGATTAAGGTAGTTTATTATGTCGATTTACCAAAACGGATTGGAAAGTTTAAAAGAACTTTATCGCATCGGTTACGGCCCGTCGAGTTCGCACACCATGGGTCCGGAACGCGCTTCGGCGGAGTTTTCCGCTTCCGTGCCCGAAGCCGATTATTTTGAAGTAAAACTTTACGGCTCCTTGGCGAAAACGGGCAAAGGACACGGCACCGACGTCGTGATAGAAAAAACTTTAGCGCCAAAACAATGCAAAGTTATTTTCGACTGCCGTACGGAAGTTTTCCACCCCAACACTTTGAACATATCCGCCTATAAAAACGGGGCTCTTTTAAAAACGGCGCGCTATTTAAGCGTCGGAGGAGGAAAAATCGTCACGGAAGGCGAAACGGCTTGCAAAGAAGTTTTCGTATACCCGCACCTTAGTTTCAGCGAAATCAAAGAATATTGCCGCCAAAAATCCGTCAGGCTTCACGATTACGTCGACGAATTCGAACCCGACCTCGGCGACTACCTTGCAAAAGTTTACGATGAAATGAAGTCTTGCATAAAAAAAGGTCTTTCTAAAAACGGGACCTTGCCGGGCGGACTTAACGTACAGCGACGGGCGGGCTCGTTATATAATTCGGCAAACCCGAACGAAAGCCCCGAAATAAAAGAAAACAGACTCATCTGCGCCTACGCATTCGCCGTGGGCGAACAAAACGCGTCTTACGAAAAAATAGTTACGGCGCCTACGTGCGGCGCTTCGGGCGTGGTGCCGGCGGTTTTGTATTACGAACAGCAAAAAAACGGCTATAGCAACGCTCAAATAATCAACGCTTTGAAAACGAGCGGAATAATCGGAAACCTTATAAAAAAGAACGCCTCGATATCGGGCGCGGAATGCGGTTGCCAAGCGGAAATCGGCACGGCTTGCGCGATGGCTGCGGCGGCGCTTGCCGACTTAAACGGTTTATCCGTCGATAAAATCGAATACGCCGCCGAAATCGCGATAGAACACCACTTAGGACTTACGTGCGATCCCATTTGCGGACTCGTGCAAATTCCTTGCATAGAAAGAAACGCCGTTGCCGCCGTAAGGGCTGTCAACGCCGTACTACTGTCCGACTTGTTGTCGGAAACACGAAAAATTTCCTTCGACAACGTGGTTACCGCAATGAAGGAAACGGGTATGGACATGTCGAAAAGGTACAAGGAAACCTCGGAAGGCGGACTTGCGAAAATAAAATTATAGAAGGTATTTTTTATGGAATACGTTACTTTATATAACGGCGTAAAAATGCCGATCTTGGGCTACGGCGTTTATCAAATTTCGAAAAGCGACTGCACCCGCTGCGTTTCGGACGCGCTTTCGGTCGGCTATAGACACATCGACACCGCGCAAAGTTACTTTAACGAGGAAGAAGTCGGCACGGCGATAAAACAATCGCAAATCCCGCGTGAAGAACTTTTTATCACCACAAAAGTCTGGATAGAGCATTACGGCTACGAGGAAACTTTAAAATCAATCGAAGTTTCGCTTAAAAAACTTCAAACGAATTATATTGACTTGGTTTTGTTGCACCAGCCCTTTTCCGACGTTTACGGTGCTTGGCGCGCTTTAGAGGAATTATACGAAAAAGGCGTCGTAAAAGCAATCGGCGTAAGCAACTTTTATCCAGACAGACTTGTCGATCTTTGCAGTTTCGCACGTATAAAGCCTATGGTAAACCAAGTCGAAACGCACCCGTTCAATCAACAAACGGAAGCGAACGCTTGGATGAAAAAATACGCCGTCGCGCACGAAGCGTGGGCACCTTTCGGCGAAGGCAGAAACGGACTTTTCGACAATCCCGTTTTAACGGAAATCGGTAAAAAATACAAAAAAACCGCGGTGCAAGTAATGCTTAGGTGGAACATCCAACGCGGCGTCATAGTCATCCCTAAAACCGTTCGCAAGGAAAAAATGGAAGAAAACTTTAACGTTTTCGACTTTACACTTTCCGACGGCGATATGGAAAAAATCGCGGCGCTCGATAAAAAAGAAAGTTCGTTCTTCTCGCACACCGATCCAAAAATGGTCGAATGGTTTTGCCAAATGGTAGAGCAAAGAAAGAAAAGCAACGACCACGAAAAAGAAAAAAAGTCTTGGTAACGCAATTAAATTTGACGTTTATATCGTCAAAAATCGGTCTATAAGCCCGTTATCGGCATATTTCAAAAAGAATCGCGAACGTTTCACTGACCGAATATCAACTTCGCTTCATCATTTTTTATAAAAAAATGTAAATTTACGCCCCAAAATTACACAAAAAAATGTAAATTTGCTTGCCAAATTTACACTTTTTTGTTGTTTTTACTGAAAAGGCGTTTTTCAAATAAAAAAATTATTGTATTCGTGAAATTATATAAACACGACAAAAAATACAATTATCGACAGACGAAAAGTAACGATAATCGACCTATAGCCCGATTTTACAATTACCAAGCCTGCCTAAAACGAGGTTTTACTATGTGGATAATTATGGCGGCGCTTTCGGCGCTTTTTGCGGGGATAACCGCAATACTTTCTAAATGCGGGGTTAAAAATACGAACTCCGACGTAGCGACGGCGCTAAGAACTTTTATAGTTTTAATCTTCGCTTGGCTAATGGCTTTTATAACAGGCGAATTCAAACAGATCGGCAACGTAGATATAAAATCTATAATATTTCTTGTACTTTCGGGCGTTTGCACCGGCGCGAGTTGGCTTTGCTATTTTAAAGCGCTTTCCTTAGGGGAAACTTCAAAAGTCGCGGCGGTGGATAAATCGAGCACCGTTTTATCGGTACTAATCGCGATATGCGTATTCCCCGCGGAAAGAAATTTATGGTGGCTTAAACTTATATTCCTTGCAGCGATAACCGTCGGGACTTATCTTATGACCGACATAAATCGAAGCGATAAAAAAGACGGCTTAAAATGGTTTGTTTTCGCCGCTTTTTCGGCAATTTTCGCAGCATGCACTTCAGTCCTTGCAAAAATAGGGATAAAAAACGTCGATTCTAACTTAGCCACCGCCATACGCACGAGCGTGGTACTTTTGATGGCTTGGCTCATCGTTTTTATAAAAAACGAAACGTCCTTAATAAAGGACGTCAAAAAGAAAGATTTTCTTTTTATAGTTTTATCCGGTATAGCAACGGGTGCAAGTTGGCTTTGCTACTACTACGCGCTAAGCCGCGGCAAGGTAAGCGTGGTTGTACCGATAGATAAACTAAGCATACTTGTAACCGTACTGTTTTCGGTAATTTTCCTAAAAGAAAAATTAAAAACAAAGTCGATAATAGGGCTTTCGTTAATCGTTTCGGCAACGGTTTGCATGGCAATTTTCACCTAAAAGTATGGCTATAAGCCGATTATCGACGTTTTTAAATAAATCATAAGCACCCCCGCTTCAGTAAATAACAAAATCATATAACATAATTTCCCATATACAATAAACAATCTGTGCAATAGGTTGTTACACAAATTTTGTAAAGCCACGCTATTGTCGTTCGACAAAAAACGAAACATATTTTCACCACTATGAGATTAAGAGAACTGAGAGAAGAAAATAATTATACTCAATCAAAAATCGCAGAGGTCTTAGGCGTAAAGCAAAACACCTACTCTCAATACGAAAAGGAAGTTAGGCAAATCCCTATTCCGCAACTTATTAAACTCGCCAAATTCTACTCGGTTTCGACCGATTATATTTTAGGGATTTCCGATTACTGAACACGCAAAAAATAAGAGAACGTTCCCCCGTTTACGGACACGTTCTCTTTTTTTCATTTTTTATTTTACCGCTCAGTTTGTCGAATAAGTTTATTGCTTAGTTCGTTGCTATTGTCATAGCAAATTTTCGGTCGCGATTTTTGACGGCACTCGTCTTTCCTTATTATATAAATACCGCATTATATAAATGCCGCCTGCCGATAGCCGCAAGCGATTTTTACTTTAGCGGCAAACAGTTTACAATGGATTTTTAGCCGATAAGCATTTATAAACGTCTAAGGCGGTTACGCTTCGGGTTTTAGTTTTACGCTGCCGCACAAAATTTCCGAATATGAAAAACTCGTTTTTCCGTTATAAGGCGCGGACGGAACAACGGTGAAAAGCGCAGGGTAAATCCCCGTCACTACACCCGTGTAAGAAACGTATTTGTTGCGCCCCAAGTTTTGGGTAACTTTTACCGTTTGATTTTGCAATTTTTCGACAGCCGTTTTGACCGTCCCCATATTTTTCACAGATTTAATCATAACTTTATGATTGCCTTTTTGAAAAATTTCTAAACCTTTTAAAAACACAAAAAACGTCCGACTTACTCGGTTTTATCATCGTCCGCACCATCAAAAAACGCCGATAACCGACCTATACGTCGACTTTTACATAAAAACACCAAAAACAACGCCGTATTAGTCGGATATAAAAACATCTTTTCACGCACAAACGTCCGTTTAAGCCTCCTATCAAAACGCCGTAAAAAAAGCGCACAAGTTTTAAGTCTTGCACGCTTTACGTTTAATTTATGATGTCGATGTTTTTAATTACGAAATATCGAAATCCTCGAACTTTTCCACCCAGTCGTCAAGGTCTTTTTCCGTTATATCGGAAATTTTGCCGAAATCTTTTTTACGCGACGGCATTTTATCCTTCGTCGAGATAACTACCTCGCATTTAAGTTCCGTTTTATCTTCGTACTCCTCGTTTTCCCAAGGATAATCTTCAGATTTCCAAACATACGTATTTTTTACGGTATCGACGGTCAAGGTCGTTTTATTACCCTTTTGGGAAAACTTTCCGCTGATTTTATATTCGTCGGTATAGGTACATTCACCATAATAATAACTATACCACTCGTCTACTTCTTTATAGGTAACTTTGTATTTTTCGTTCGCTTTATCTATCGTCGCGGAAATTTCGTATTCTTCATCCCCTACGGAAACGTTGCATATCGCGTCGAATTTCTTCTTATCGTTCGATTTTACTTCATACGATACTTCCACACCGCCGAACGTAAGAGCGATTTTATCGGTATTTTTAATTCCTTTAGCACCGCATTCCAACGAAATCCAAGTTTCTTTACCGTAATCGAGTTCGAGTTTAAGTAGTTTAGTCGAAGATTTCGGCGTTGCTATCTTTAACGTCAAAGTTTGGAAATATTCCGAAAGTTCGTCGCATAAATCATCGATATATTCTTCGTTGTCGTTAAACAAATCTTCGTACATTTCGCTAATCGAATCGAAATCTTCGCCATACAAGTCGGAAATTATCGGCGAAAGTACGTCGTCATACTTATCTAAAAAGTTTTTAACTTCCTTTGAATCGCGCAAATACTCGACCGTATCTAAAATTATGTTTTCCGCAGCGTTACTGTCGACGGAGATTTCAATAAGTCTAACTTTGTTTTTATCCCCGTTTATGCGCATATCCGTGTTTTTGGACGAAACGTCGGCATTGTCGATAACGATATTCCACAATTTTTTTACTACTTTTTTGGCAACTTTTTTGAAATCCTTCGATATATCGTCGAATTTTTCAAGATAATTTACAATGGAAACTATTTCCTCGAAACTGCTTTTATCGAGGGCGTAATCGGACCTCGAGTCGGGCGAGAAAACAGAATCGTTAAGTTCGTCTTCCCCGTCGGAATATTCAAAACCGTACGCACCCTTTAAAATCTTTTCCTCGTTGATATAAACGGAATCTTTAGAAAGATATAAATCGCCGACGATACTGTTTTTATCCGCTTTTATATCGATGTCGGATAAAAATATCGCGTCTTCCGAAAAATAAACTTTCCCTTTAACGTGGCTATTCTTAAAAGAATCTTCGCCGTCAACCTTTATCCCCGTAAGCGATAACTCCACCGAGCCCTTTTTAAGGGTTTTAATAAGCGGAGCGATTTCGTCACGCTCAAAAATGTCTTCCGTAAAGTCGGCAACCGCACTCGCAGCGACGTTCGACGGCGTATTTGACACGGCAATTACGGCAGTAGTCGCGCCTATTATAACAACAAGCACGGACGCAAGAATGACTAACAACTTTTTACTCATTTTTCTTTCCTCCAAAAGTAAAAAATAGTTTCGGCGGCTTAAAAACAAAAAATGCGGCTACCGAAGTAAACCGCACGAAAACACAAACTCCGATAGTCGTCACACAAACCTTAACATAGCAAAAAACATCTTTGCATCCATCAAGACGGAATTTGTATTTTTCAAATTCGAATGATGGAAACAAAAATAAAAAAGAGTATAGCACTCCCTTAGTAAAAGAAAATGCTTTCTGCCATGTTATTTGGTTTATGTGACAATACAAATTGTACCACCAAAAGAGCCGGTAAGTCAAGATTTTTTAACGATTATTTTTAAAATGATGCAAAATATGTAAAAGTATCCGACGCTAAAAAGCCCGATAACAAAAAGAACCGTCTTAAAAAACGGTTCCTTACGTCAAATTTATATTAAATTATTATAAACGTTTTTTAAAGTTACGTAGCCGTCAAGCAAAAACCAAACCGCCGGGAATGTCAAGAAAAGTGTGTAAGTAATTTTTAATCAAGTTAAATTTTCATAT
>CAYNYV010000014.1:0-31315 GCA_964401515.1 uncultured Christensenella sp. | reverse complement strand
CAAACGTTTTTCACCACTTTTTTAAACTTTTTTAAAAATTTTAAAAAATATTTTTTTGTTATTATTTTACAACCAATTATAACTGAAAACAAAGGTTTTACCGTCAAGATAATTAAGCGTTTTATCGCTATCGAATCTTAACGTAAGTTTAGTTGACGAAAGACGTAATTTTTTAACGCCCAAAGCGTTATTGATTTTTTCGACGCCGTATTTTCCGTCACCCAAAACAAAATGTCCCAAATACGCCATATGGGCGCGTATTTGATGTGTTCTACCGGTAAAAAGTTCAACTTCTATAACGGAAGAATCATCTTCTTCTTTAATCACCTTATACCCTGTCTTTATTTGAAGCGAGCCTTTAACTTTATTATCGTATATCTTAACGAGAGAGTTCTTCTCGTCCTTTAAATGGTACGCCGTTAAAACGTTTTCCTTTTTATCGAACCTTCCATAAACTTCGGCAGTGTAAATTTTGGTAAAAGTCCTCAGCTTAAACCCGTTTAAAATTTCCTCGTAAGCCTTTTCGGTTTTTCCGAAAATCATTAACCCGTCGGTATTGCGGTCGAGCCTATGGCAAAAGAAAAGTTTGTTATCGCCATTAACGTTTCCGCCACCGAAAGTTTTAGTATTATTAAGGCTTTGTTGTTCTTCCTTTAAAACGGCGTAAAAATCTTCCGAAGTAATCCCTTTCGGTTTAACGACTACAAGCACGTTTTCATCGCTATAAACCGTTTCATACAAAAGTTTACGTTCGTCCCCGTCGTAATAAACCGTAACAACGTCGCCAAAGTTTAGCGTTACGTCCTTAGAAGTCCTTACACCGTTAATTTTTATATCTTTTTTGCGAAGAAGTTTGTTAAAAACCGAAAAAGAAAGTCCGCCTTTATAGGCGTCCAATAAAAATCTCGATAATTTAACTTTTTCCTTTACTGTGAAATTTTTCATATTTTTTCCTAACTTTTACGGCAAAAACAAGCAAAGCGATCAGTACCGACAAATGAAGCAAAACAGTGGGGCGTTTACATACATAATACGTACAGTAGGACAAAAGCAAAGCAAACGCCGTTTGAAACAAAAAGCAATACAACGCTTGAAAAGCACCCGCTTCCCGCCTAATCGCGTCAAGTGCGGTTAAACACGGCGGATAAAACGCAATGAAAACCAAAACCGCAATAGCGCTTTCAACGCTCAAACTATAGTCATAATTTAATGCGGCAAGCGTTGAAATAAAAGCCTCCTTGGCAAACAATCCCGACACAAGCGCACTACCGATTTTATAGTCGTTTATACCTATGGGTTTTAAAATCACTGAAACACCCCGACCGAAAAACGCTAAAATGCTTTCGTCAATGCGGTTTGAAGGCAAATATTCAAACTTAAAATTTACCGAGCCGAACACAAAAGTCACAATCGAAACGGCTAAAACAATCGTTGATACTTTGATTATAAATTGTTTTACCGAATTTAGCAAGGGTTTTAATGTGTTTTTTAAGCATTTTAACCTTAATATAGGAAGTTCGATAATAAACGGCGCATAATTCCCCTTGGAAAGTTTTACGTCTAAATAGCAAAAAGCAAAGGTTAAAATTACTCCTAAAAGATATATTGAAACCGTTAATAAAAAGGCAAACACCGATCCGTAGCGACTTGCGATATACAAATAAACGACGAATTTAGCCGAACAACTTATAAAAGGCAGACCGACAATAAGCCTGTGCTTTACCCGCTCGTTTTCAAGTCCGCGCGTCATCATAACCGAAATCGTCGTACACCCGAATCCGGTTATAAGAGCAAACAGAGCCCTTCCGTTCAAACCGAATTTTGACAAAAAGACGTCGAATACGAAAGAAATTCTCGCAATTATCCCCGACTGTTCGAGATAGCAAATGAAAAAATTAAGTATAAAAAGCGGCGGCAAAAAACCTAAAAGCGAGCCGATTCCGCCGATAATCCCTTCGACGATTAATCTAACGATAAACTCGCTCGCGTTATTTTGACGTAACAACTTTTCAACGATATTCCCTATTCTTTCGACTGCAATTATAAATAAATCGGAAAGAATTTTGCCGATGCCGAATTTACCGAAAGACAAATAAAAGGAAACGGCTATCGCAAAAATAAAAACAAACGTACTAAAAGCGGCGTTCGTCAATAATTTATCGGCTTTTGTAAATGTGTTTTTAGGCGGATTAAAGGCTTTAAACGCCGTTTCTCGGTCAAATTTACCGATTGAATCACTATTGGTTGTAAAGTCGGTTTTTAAAAACCTTTCAAAAAATGTTTTAACCCGATTTTTACTTCTTAAGTCTATTTTGTTAAAGGATAGTCCGCTATCCGCTAAAATGTCATAATTAATATTTCCGCCTAAACGCTCCAAATCGTCGGACATGTTTACAAGGCAAATCATCGGCTTAGATAAGGCGGAAAGTTCTTCAGTCAAGTTAGCGGCCGTAACAAACCGCGACGCCTCGACAACGTTTACAATCAAGTCGTAATCGCCTTTTATTAAAAACTCGGCAGCGTTTTTTTCTTCGAGGGTATAGCCGCTTAACGAAGTCAATCCCGGCAAATCGTAAACCTCGTGTAAATTTCCGGAAAGTTTAACGTTGCCTTTTAAAACGGAAACGGTTACGCCGTGCCAATTACCGACGCGCTCAGATCTACCCGTCAAAGCGTTAAACAAAGTCGTTTTGCCCGAATTCGGATTACCCGTCAAAACTATTCGCATATGCAAACCTCGATTTTCCAAGCGACGTCCTTGTTTAACGCGATTAGAATATTTTTAACGCTTACGATAACTCCGCCGCAATTTTTCTCGCATTTAACGATAGCGCCGACTCGTATACCCAAGTCGCTAAGTTTTTTCAATACAATTTTGTTTTCAACGGATATGGTAAGGATTCTTACCGTTAACCCGTTGTTTACGTCGATAAGTTTCACGACTTTATTTTATTATATCTAAGTTACATATATGCAAAAAAATACCGACAATCAAAAACCGCCGCAAAATTAATTACGACGGTCAAATATTTAATTAATAATGCAAAGTTAAACGTTTCCGAAAGCACTGCAAATCTTATCTATCGCATTGCCGAAGGGTGAAGACAATCCGTTTTCCGTTAAAATCGTAACGTAATCGTCTCCGTTCAATAATTTAACGTAAACGTCAACGGCGGCACTGTAACTGTCTTCGCTAGAAACATACAACTCAAGCGAGGATATCAACGAAACCGAGTAACTTATATAGTATCCGGGGCTGTTAACCGCAACAAACCTAAAATATTGAGCGGGGCGCATATAGCCGTCGTAAATGGAAGGTATATTTCTGCCGATTACCGACGTCGTCCATTTATTAAGAATGTCGTAATAATCAACGTCGCTTAAATCCTTTAGCGAATAGATATCGACTTCGGCTGCACCGACTGCGGCGGATATCAATACGGTATAACTCGAATCTATAAATTTAGAATTGATGAAGTAGTCTTTTTCCAATTCGGTAAAGTTTTGGCTTACGTAGGACATGAAAAGCCATTCCGCACCTTGCGAATGCGTTTCCATAAGTTCAAAAGAACCGTCGGCTTCGGAACCTAAAAGATAATATCTGCAATAATGTCCGAATTCGTGGACGAAGGTTTCGACTGTTGCGTAATCTTGCGAAAAATACATATAAGGTTCATCAAGCGTTACGAAATAATTGGTGAACGCACCGTCGTAGGCGTTTTCGTTTTGCGCGACGTAATAGTAACCGTCGCTTAAAACGTGTTTATATATCGAATAAATATCTTCACCGAGCGTTTTATAGAAGCCGTCTAAAAGATTCAAACTAGATTTAGACGAAAAAGGAGCGGACAATATTTGGTCGAGTTCGTTTAGTTTAGACTGCTGCAAAGTTTTTGCCGCTTTACTATAGTCTAAATAAGCATTTTGCGCGGCGGAAGGCAGCTTTCCCGATAAACTTGTAGCGAAAGTCAAAGTATCGTCGGGAGTAAAATCTCTGCCATATTCCATTACGTAGGAATAATCCATATAATCGTCGTAGCCGTAAATCTTTGCAATTTGATTGTTAACGCCTACCAATTGAGTGTATAAACCATCGAAATCGTCGCCTAATATTTGTTCGTCGCTAAAAGTGTCGTAACGGCTTTGCAAATCTACGATTTGTCCGCTTAAGGTTACAAGTTCGTCCGACGAAACGGCTTTATCGACAAGTTCGGCAATTTCTTCGTCGGTAGCGTCGCCGTAAAAAATCTCTTTATACTTAGAGTCGGCAAAAAGCGGATACAACTCCTTAAACGAATTTATCACAACGGAATATTTATTGTATAAATCCGCATACGCTTGCTGATTGTCCAAATCGGACAAATCCGTGTAATAATACAAATTTACGATGTTTAGCGCGTCGATAAGTTTATATAACTTTATGGACACGGTAGCGCACAAAATTTGACAAGAAAGTTCAGAAGCGGTGCCTTTTGTTACAAGTTCGTTAAGCTTGGAAATATTTTTCACCGCACTTTCGTAGTCTTTTTCGTCGTAACCGATTGACGGAACGTTATTTACGTAACATTCATCGTCGATTTTAAGACCTAAAACGTCGGTTGAGCCGATACCTAAACACCCGGCGAAAGACAAAGTGCAAACTAAAATCATAGCGGACAAAAATACCGCGATTAATTTTTTAATTTTCATATTAACCTCATTACATATAAAAAATATTTTGCGTTTAATTATTTTATTTTCCAAGTTATAAATACAGGCTATTTTTCGGACGCGTATTTTGATAAATAATAATTTTTCATCAAAATCGAATCGTCCGTTTGGTTACCGGCAGACTCGCAAATAACGTGCGGCTCTACTTTTAACTTTAAGCAAGCGTCGATAAACGGCTCGTATTCGGGACCGTAAACGTTATCGTCGAAATTAAGATGTCTGACTTCGCCTTTAGCCGAATACTGAATTTTGGAAAAATGCACGTGAAAGTTTTTAACCCTTTCATAACCCAACTCGTTTATCATATATTGAATTCTGCTTTCAAAGTCGGCGGAAGTTTTTAAACTGCCCCGTTCTCTTGCGTT
Source organism: uncultured Christensenella sp. (assembly GCA_964401515.1). GTDB lineage: Bacteria > Bacillota > Clostridia > Christensenellales > Borkfalkiaceae > UBA4636. Next base: position 26,240 of record CAYNYV010000014.1, on the reverse strand, counting down.
AACGTGCCCGAAATCAACGGTCGGAATGAAAATCTCGTCGATTTTACAAAATTCGGTAACTTCTTCCACGGTACCGATTTGAACGATTTTCCCCATAGTTTCGGGACAATAAAGTAAGTCGTCTAAACCTTCGGCGCGGATTATTTCGGCAAGTCGTTTTAAACTTTCCTTAGTCTTTAAAACGGCAACTTCACGCACTTCCTTACCTTGGCTTGCCGGGTGAAAAATCACTCGCTTCGCCCCCATTTTTTTAGCGACGACTGCCGAATCTATAACGTAACGGAAAGAATTTTCGATTTTTTCTTCTTCGGGCGAAGCAAAATTTATGTAGTAAGGCGCATGCACGCTTAACTCTATAAAGGCTTCAGAAAACGCTTTGTTAAACGACAAAGCCGTATCTTCTTTAAGGTTTACTCCCCTTCCGAAAGAATATTCGAAAATGTCTAAGTTCTGGTTTTTAAGCCACAACGCGGCTTGTTCTGTTTTTTTATAACCTTCAAGAGCAAAACGTTCACCCGTTCCGCTCGGTCCGAATTTAATCATACCATTAAAACATCCTTTTTAAGTTGCTCGATAAGTTCTTCAACGGTATCGAACTTTTTATCTTCACGCAAAAAACGTTCGAATTCTATAGTTACGTCAAGCCCGTACATATCGCAATTTCCGTCGGTAACGTGGGTTTCGATAAGTACCTTATCGTTACAAAAGGTAGGCGCTGAGCCGTAATTGGTTATGGACGAGTGTTTAACTCCTCCAAAGCACGCCAACGTTGCGTAAACGCCCTTTTTAAGCGGCGCTTTTTCGGGCGGAATTTCAATATTCATCGTGGGAAAACCTATTTTTTTACCGACGCCGCGTCCTCTTGAAACTTCGCCGCGGATAAAATAATTATCGCCGAGAAGTTCGTTAGCGGTACGAACGTCGCCATCGAGAAGCAAGCGCTTAATTCTTGTCGAGGACACCTTTTCGCCACCTATTTTATATAGCGGCATACAGTAAAAATCTATGCCGTTTGCGGCGCAATAATCCTTAAGATAATTTTTATCGCCCAGTCTGTCGCGACCAAAGGTATAATCTTCGCCGCAAATAATTGCGACGGGATTGAAGTTTTGTTTTATCGTGTCTAAAAAGTTTTTTCTATCGATAGCGTAAAACTCCGACGTTTCGGGTGCGACTATAACGTTATCGACAGGCTCGCCTTTTAACTTATCGATAGTTTCACGAAACGTTAATATCGATTGAGCGCCGTAACTATACGGATAACGTTGAAATAAAAACACGGCAAGTTTCGTGCCGTCGTGCAAATTATTGCGTATTTCGGCACCCTTATAAAGTAGCGTCTTATGGCCGAGATGAAACCCGTCAAACCTACCTAAACACACAATGTTTCTATCCGTCGACGGCTTAAAATAATCAAGAATTCTCATAGCAAAATATTGTTAATATAGTAATAAAATTTTATAAATCCCTAACGTAAACTTTCATCTTTAAAACTCTCGACGATACTTCTCCGACGCCCCAAAACTCGTCTTCGTTAAAGACTTTATAAAGCCCGTCGGGAAGGGCGTACTCGTCAAAAAGTCCGTCTATAAGCCGTTTAGCGGCATTTTTTGATAGTCTAATATCAGGATAATCAAGGACAAATTCCGGCTTAATGATATACTTTGAAATATCTTCCGATGCAATTAACTCGTCTACCGTGACGGAATTATTTATATCGAATTTTCCGGATTTCGTCCTTACAAGTTTAGTCATTACGCCGTAACAATTTAAAAGCGCTGCCATGTCGCGTACGATGGATCTTATGTAAGTGCCACCGCCGCATTTTATTTCGAAACTATAACTTGTATCGGTTAATTTTTCGATAAGTTTTATAGAATATATCGTCACGCGTTTAGGCGGCAAATTTACGACCTCGCCTTTACGCGCAAGTTTGTAACTACGTTTTCCGTCAACGAACTTAGCCGAATACGCAGGCGGAATTTGGTCTATTTCACCCACTAATTTAGGCAAAACGCTGTTTATCTCGTCGGACGTAGGTATTTTTAAAGAATAATTATCGGGCTCAGTTTCAAGGTCTAAGGACGGAGTCGAATAAGCGAAATCGAAAGTTGCGACATAGGTCTTTTCTTTGGATAACAAAATATCGAAAAGCCTTGTCGCTTGCCCGATACCTACGGGCAAAACACCCGAAGCAAGCGGATCGAGAGTGCCTAAATGTCCGCATTTTTTACCTGCTTTGCGCTTAACTTTATTTACGCAGTAGGTAGAAGAATCCCCCGCCTTTTTATTAATGCAAATAAAACCTATCATAAATAATTACCAACCGTAAACACAAGTTTATCTATAACGTCTTCGTAATAGCCTGTCAAAACGGCGCCGCTTGCGTTTTTGTGTCCCCCACCGCCGAATACGGCGGCGATTTCGGAAACGTTACATTTTTTAGATCGAAAACTTATTCTGTAAAAGTTGTTTTTTGCTTCCAAAAGACAAATACCGACGTCAACCAGCGCAATTTTCATTAAATAATCGACAAGCCCGACCGAGGCTTCGTTATCGGCACCGGAATCTTCTAAATCTTTTTTAGAAACCGTCATTATAGCCAATCTGTCGTTGCAAAAATATCTTACTTTGGAAAGTGCAAGCCCGAAAACTTTTGCTTTTTCCTTGGTAATGTTACAAACCACGTTGTCGTAAACGGTCGAAAAATCGGCACCGTAACCTATAAGTTCCGATACGGCGGAAAAAACTTCGCCGTCAAGCCCCGCAACCGAAAAGTTGTTGGTGTCCGTCATTATACCCGTTAACAAGTACCCTGCAATTATTGTATCCATTTCAACGCCGATTTGTTTGAAAATTTCCATAATTACCATAGTACAAGACGGCTTGTTTCCGATTAGCGAGTATTTTGCGTACCTTGTATTGGAAACATGGTGGTCGATGCAAAAGGTGTTGTTTTGCTTTAAAAACAGACGAGAAAATTCACCTAACGACTCGGAGGTAGGCGCATCGACAGAAATATAACCGTCGTATTTACATTCTATTTTATCGAGCGGCTTAAAAGGAATCCAATTATCGTGAACGTTCGAAACTTCACCCGAACACGCTACGTCAACCTTTTTACCGAGTTTTTTAAGAACGTAATATAAAGCAAAAGCGCATGATAAGGTGTCGCCGTCCGGACGGGCGTGACAAAAAATCACAGCGCTTTTTAAGTTCGTTAATTGTTTTGAAAAATCACTTACCGTCATCTTCTTCCCCGTAAGTAAATCCGCTTATGATACGGTCGATTTTTTCACCGTATTCAAAGGAATCGTCGTGCATAAAATTAATCTTCGGCACAGTTCTAATTCTCATTTCCTTAGCCAAAAATTTTCTAACCGAAGCAGCTTCGTCCAAAATGGCGTTGAAAGTTTTTTCCTTCAATGTCGGGTTAGTCGAATATACGCTTACGTATACGTTTGCTTCTTCCAAGTCGCTTGTGACTTTCACGCCCGAAATAGAAAACATTTCGGTTATATTCGGATTTTTCACTTGCATTGAAAGGAATTCGTATATAAGTTTTGCGAATTCCTTTTCAAGTCTTTTTTCTCTTTTTTCTTTCATTATTAGTCCTTTACTTGTTCGACAACGTAACATTCGATAAAGTCGCCGACCTTTATGTCGTTGAAGTTTTCAATCGAAATACCGCATTCGTAGCCTTGTGCGACTTCCTTGACGTCGTCTTTGAAACGTTTGAGTTGCAAAACGTTGCCTTCGCAAATCATTACGTCGTCGCGGTAAATTCTCAATTTTGCCGTACGCAAAATCTTACCGTCGGTCACGTAACAACCGGCAACCATACCGACACCGGTAATTTTGAAAGTTTCTCTTACTTCTGCCTTACCCATGTAAATATCGTTATACTTAGGTGCAGACATACCCTTCATAGCGGCTTTAATTTCTTCAATCGCGTCGTAAATTACACGGTAAAGTTTGATATCGACCTTTTGTCTTTCGGCAAGAGTCTTAGACTTACTGTCGGGACGTACGTTAAAGCCTATTATTATCGAGTTAGTGGAATCTGCAAGCATAACGTCTGTTTCGTTTATTGCACCGACACCCGCATGGATAACGTTAACTTTTACTTCTTCGTTACTGAGTTCGGTAAGCGACTGTTTAACGGCTTCGACCGAACCTTGAACGTCCGCTTTAATAATAATATTGAGATTTTTGAGTTGACCGTCGCTGATTTTGGAGAATAATTCGTCCAACGTAACCTTTTCGGAACGTCTTATCATTTCTTCTCTTTCTTTGTTCTTTCTTTCTTCGGCGACGAGTTTCATAAGTTTATCTTCGGCAACGGCGAAAATCAAATCGCCCGCGTTAGGTACTTCTTCAAGACCGAGAACGGAAACCGGCATCGAAGGCGTTGCGACTTTAACCATTTTGCCTTTATCGTCGAACATAGCCCTAACCTTACCCGTCGAAGTACCCGCAACGATGTAATCGCCCGTGTGTAAAGTACCCGTTTGAACAAGTATAGATGCAACGGGCCCTTTACCCTTGTCGAGTTTTGCTTCGATGACGGCACCTTTAGCAAGTCTGTTTGGATTTGCTTTAAGTTCCTTCATTTCGGCTTCGAGTAAAATCATATCGAGAAGTTTATCTACACCTTCACCCGTTTTTGCAGAAACGGGAACCATTATAACGTCGCCGCCCCAATCTTCGACGAGAATTTCTCTATCGGAAAGTTGTTGACGTACTCTGTCAAGGTTAGCATGGGGTTTATCGATTTTGTTTGCGGCAATAATAATCGAAACGCCGGCAGATTTGGCGTGGTTAATCGCCTCTACCGTTTGCGGCATTATGCCGTCGTCGGCAGCAACGACTATTACTGCAATATCCGTAACTTGCGCGCCTCTTGCACGCATTGCCGTAAATGCGGCGTGTCCCGGCGTATCGAGGAAGGTTATCAAACTACCGTGCGCCATAACTTGGTAAGCGCCGATATGCTGAGTAATACCGCCCGCTTCGCCGTCGGTTACGTGAGTTGATCTTATATAGTCCAAAAGCGAAGTTTTACCGTGGTCGACGTGTCCCATAACGGTAACGACGGGGGGACGGGTAACTAAATCTTCTTCTTTATCAACGTCGTCGGAGAAGTTTTCGTTAAGAACTTCTTCCGCGGTTTTTTCGAGTTTTAATTCGAGTTCTATTCCGAGCCCGGCGGCAACGAAGCCCGCAGTGTCGAAATCGATAGAATCGTTAATGGTTTTAATAATTCCTTCTTTAAACAACAACTTAGTAATTTCAACCGCGGAAACACCGAGTTTTTCGCTAAGTTCTTTCAAAGGAATGATTTCTTTAGTTATAACAGCCTTATCTACTTTAATACGGCTTTCAACGACGTCGGACTTATTCTTTTTGGTGCGGACTTTTCTGTAACCGCTTCTGTCCTCGTCAAAATCGCTGACGTTCACAACGCCGCGCATCGCGGATTTTTTGTTAACGCCGCGCTTATCGTCGTAATTTTTACCGTCAGATTTCTTTTTGGTAAAAGATTTATTATTATCCTTGGGCACGAAAGCAATTTCCTGAGGCTTTTTGCCGAGAGTCGGGCGCGGTCCTTGCGGACGTTGACCTTGCTCCAAAGGTTTGCGATTTAAGCCGTCGGTCGGACGAGTTCTGTCGCCTTGTTGACGAACGGGTTTATCGCCCGACGTCGGCTTAGGTCCGCGTTTATCGCCCGCGACAAATTCCTTTCTTTGATTAGGTTGTTTAGGCGTAAAAGACCGAACGGAGGGTTGTCTTTGCGCTTCACGCTTAGCTCTTTCTGCGGCCTCACGCGCGTCGGATTCCCTTTTAAGTCTCTCAATACGCTCTTTTTCGGCTTGTTTCGCCTGTTCTTCGGCGAGAATTTTAGCCTTTTCTTCTGCTTCTCGACGTTCTTTTTCACGCTGAATTTTCAACGCTTCGGCTTTCGCCAATTCTTCGGCTTCGGAAATTTTGGCTTTTTCTCTCATTTCCTCCTCGAGACGGAGTTTTTCCTCCTCGAGTTTCTTTTCTTCTGCCGCTTTGAGGTCGATATCGCGTTGTGACTGTGCGACTTTTTCGGTCTTTGCCTTTTTCGCGGCATTTTCCATTTCGCCGAGTTTTTTGGTAATATCGTTTACCTCTTTATGGCTAGACTTAGCCCTAGTAAGAAGTTCGGAAAGCGGGCCGTTTAACATTGCGGCAACGCTTTTGATATGACTTACAGTAGCTTCTTTCTTTTCCATTCTGAATTTAGCCTCCGAATTGCACGAATTTTTCGTTTAAATTATCTAAAATTGCTTTTGCGAGCGACGCATCGAGTATCGCCGCAAGTTTGCAATTATCTTTCCTAAAAATGTCTTCAAGTTTATCCGACAAGGACGTAACTATGACTGAATTGTGTTTTTTTGCCAACTTTAAAACGTCTTTTTTAGTATTATCCGACGCGGAACCGCACAACAAAAGCAAAGGAATATCCCCTTTTAGCGTCGTTATTGCGTTTACGCCCGTCCTAACTTTACCCGCCTTTATGGCAAAACCGATGTAGGTGTAAATTTTATCTTGCATAGGAACCGTCCGTCGTTTTTTATCTAATTAATAAAATTACTACCGAACCTGATTATCGCTTAAGAAACGGCTTTTAATCTCTTCGTAAACGGCATCGTCGTTTCTTTGTTTAAAAGCCCTATCCAAACCGCGACTTTTAACAAGTTTTTTAGCACAGTCGCCGCTTCCGCAAAAATAAGCGCCGCGACCGTCGGATTTTTTGCTTTCGTCTATAAAAACCTTATCGCCGCATTTTACGAAACGTACCATTTCCGATTTAGCAAACTTGTTTCTGCAACATATGCAGGTTCTTTGGGGTATATGCTTCATAGCGAAAAACTTTAGGCTTCGTCCTCTTGAAGTTCGCCTTCTTCCGCCAAGCCTTCTGCGGTTGCCTTAGCCAAACTTTTTACGTCGATCTTCCATCCCGTGAGCCTTGCCGCAAGACGAGCGTTTTGACCGTCTCTACCGATAGCAAGGGACAATTTATCGTCGGGAACGATTACACGTGCGACTTTTTCGCCTTCGATTGCGGTAACTTTCAATACCGTTGCGGGCGAAAGCGCCTTGGAAATGTATTCCAAAGGATCTTCGCTCCACAAAATAATATCAATCTTTTCTCCGCCGAGTTGTTGAACTATAGCGTTAACCCTCGCGCCGCGCATACCTACGCACGCGCCGACGGCGTCGATATTTTTGTCTTCGCTGTAAATGGCGATTTTGGTTCTTTGTCCGGCTTCGCGCGCGATTGCTTTAATTTGGATAAATCCTTGCTTGATTTCGGGAACTTCGCTTTCGAAAAGCCTGCGAACAAGCCCGGGTGATGTTCTCGAAACCATAACTTGAGCCATCTTGCCGGACATTCTGACTTTTTTAACGTAAACGGTTATCTTATCGTTAACCGCGTACTTTTCGCCGGGAAGTTGGTCTTGCGGAAGCATTACGCCCTCGATTTGACCACCGCCGATTTCGACGTAAACGTTATTGTTTTCGATACGACGAATAATGCAATTTTGAATTTCTTCTTCCTTATCCTCGTATTCGGCAATCGTATGGTCGCGTTCAAACTCTCTAAAACGCTGAGTAATGACTTGCTTAGCGGTTTGTGCGGCTATTCTGCCGAATTTTTTAGGAACGAATTCAATCTCGAAAGTATCGCCGAGTTTATAGGACTTTTTATAAGTTTTAGCGGCTTCTAAAGATATTTCCTTATCGGGATCGACGACTTCATCGACAATCTTTTTGGTTGCGTAAAATTTAGCAACGCCCTTTTCGGGGTTAAGTTTGATGTGAATATTGTCGGCGCTGTCGCCCGTGTGCTTTTTGTAAGCGGATAAAAGCGCTGTTTCGAGTGCGGAAATCAATACTTCCGAACTTATGCCTTTTTCCCTTTCCAAATCCTCGATAGCAAGAAAGAAATCTTTTTCCATCTTATCCTCCGTGTCGCGAACACGCGACATAAAAATTTTTAAAATTAAAGATTTTATAATTGATTTTAGCGATTATTATTTTTCGCATAATTCAAATTTTTTAATCAAAATCGATAGCGACGTTAATTTTTGCGATGCGTGTTTTTTCAAACTTTTCTTCCGTTTCGCCTACTTTTACGACAACGGTGTTATCGTCGAAATCGGTCATAACGCCTTCGTAAAACTTTTTACCTTTTATCGGTGCGAAAAGTTTAATTTCGACCTTATCGCCAAGATGTTTTTCGTAATCGCGCTCTGTTTTAAACGGTCTGTCGAGACCGGGGCTCGAAACGTTAAGCGTATAAGCCACGCCGTAGGTCGGATCCAAAGTATCCAGCGGATCGTTTATAAGGTTATGAAACTTTTCCAACGTGTCTAAATCTATGCCGTCGTCGGTATCGATGTAAACGGTAAGCGAGGAATTTTTGCAAACCTTCATTTCAACCTCGATAAGTTCAACGTCTAACTCGTCGGCATAAGGTTTTAAAAAGTCGAAAATTTCTTGATTTGACTTAGTTTTCATAAAAATCCCCTTACAAAAAATTTTGAGAGTGGCGAACCACTCTCACTAAGTAAAATACTATTTAGCATTACTATATTAACACAAATAAAATTTAAACGCAAGCGTTTTTCAACGATAATCGGAAAAACTACCCATTTTAAATGTCAAACGCGGGTTAAAACGGCAAAGATTTTCGTATTCTTATGATTTCAACGAAAAGTTCGCTAGTGGCAAGAGCATCGGAATACGCTCTGTGATGACGAAAAACTATCCCGAACTTATCGCATAACGTGTTAAGTTTATAGTTGGATACGCCGAAAATGTTCTCGCGTGCAAGCGCAAGCGTATCCATTAACGGATTATCGAAATAGAAGTCTATTGCCTCACCTTGCCTTTTAATAAAGCGAGAGTCGAAATCCATGTTATGCGCAACGAGCGTCGAACCTTGACAAAATTTGTAAAAATCGCCGCAGACTTCGCTAAACTTCGGTGCGTCTTTAACCATATCGTCGCTTATCCCCGTTAAATTTACGACTTCTTGCGGAATGCGCTTTTCGGGGTTTACAAGAGTGGAAAAATACTCAGTAGCGACGCCGTCAATCATTTTAACGGCGCCGATTTCGGTAATTTTATCGTCTAAATCGGTGCCCGTGGTTTCAAGGTCGAAAACGACGAAAGTCCTACCCTTGAAACATTCCGGAATGGTTTTGACTTCCAAAAAATTGTCTTGAGACTCGATTTCGAGTTTTTGCGGAAATACAAGCGAATACTCTTTCGGACAAGTTCTGTGCGCCCTTTCTTTAGGAACGAAGTTTTTAGGAAATACACACCAATTTATGCTTCTGAAAGTAAAGTTTATGTAGTCGCCGCGTTTTTGAAAATCACCGCGTGCGATAATTTCCGACGACGGTTGAATTTTTTGAACTTTAGGAAGATTTGCCTTTGTGGGAAAAACCGTTCCCGTAAGCGTACCCGTACGATCGTTAATTTCAATAATAAAGAAAGGCTTACCGGTTTTCGTTTCCCTTTCTTCTATTCTGTTTACGGTACCTGCGACGTAAACTTCACCGATAAAGTTTTTTGTATCGGAAATATACGTGCACGTTTTTTCGGGATCGTTATCGAAAAGTCGAGTTACTTCGTCAACTTTAAAGGTGCGTTTTTCTCGCGTATAAAGGTCGTTTTCGTTAGGCTTAAAAGTTAAATCGTCGAATTGCGAATCGTCGTCCGCAGTTTTTTCGGTAATTATCGAAAACTCGTCGACGAAACAATTTTCCAAGTAAATTTTCATTTCGTCGAGAATACTGTTACCGTTTATGTAATCGTATGCGGTTTCAGAAACAAACAATTTAATCTTTACTCGATGTTCGATTTTTGTAAATTCGGCGTTATCGAAAGATATAAAACCTTCGATTACTTTATGTTCGTCGCGCAAAAAATTTTTTATTGCGTTAAAAACGAATTCTTTTTCGGCAACGATTTTTTCAAACACAACGTTTGCGTCGCTAAACGATTGGGGAATTTCACGCTTTAAAAGGGTTGCAACCCTTTCCGCTAAATCTTCACCGACACTGAAATCGGCTAAAAAAGCAAGATTAAGCGATTTTTCGGAAAGCGAAATTTTGCCGTTTTTTAAGGCAATTTTGCCGTTTACGCCCTCTAAATTATTGATTTTTTCTAAAATTTTGTTCATAAGTTATCGTTACTTTCCAATAGTTTATTGATTTCGGCGATAAAAACGTTTGCGGCGTCACGCTCCGATACGGTTGCGTAAACCTCGCCCTTTTTAAACAACACGCATTTACCGTCGCCGCCGGCAATGCCTAAATCACATTCTTTCGCCTCGCCCGGACCGTTTACGACGCATCCCATAACCGCCACTTTAAGCGGTTTTTTAACATTTGAAACGGCGTTTTCGACCTTATTTAAAAGCCCTTTCATATCGTAGGCGGTACGACCGCACGTCGGGCACGAAACGACTTCGACATAATCATTGTCAAGACCAACGCTCCGTAAAATCCTTTTTGCAGCCAAAACTTCTTCTCTTACGGGCGCGGTAAGCGAAACGCGAATTGTGTCGCCTATTCCGTCGAGAAGCAAACTGCCGATGCCGATACTGCCTTTTATAAGTCCCATATTCATTGAACCCGCTTCCGTCACGCCTAAATGCAGAGGGTAATCGGTTTTTTCGTGCAGATACCTATAAGCCTCAACCGTAGTTTTTACGTCGGAAGCCTTTGCCGAAATAACTATATTTTCAACGCCGTACTTTTCCAATAAAGCAACTTTTTCGAGAGCGCTTTCGGAAAGCGCGACGGCGCTTCTTCCGTATTTATCGTAAAAACTTTTTTCTATACTTCCGCTGTTAGAACCTACTCTAACGGCAACACCGCTTTCCTTTATTGCTTTTGCAACGATTTCAAGTTTGTCTTCACCGCCGATGTTACCGGGGTTTATTCTGACTTTATCTACGCCGCAGTCTATCGCTTTTAAGCAAAATTTATAATCGAAATGTATATCCGCAACAAGCGGCATCGGACAACTACGCTTGATTATTTTTAAAGCGTTAACGTCGTCGTCGTCTTTAACGGAAACACGAATTATATCGCAACCTAAATCGTAAACTTCTTCAATTTCCTTGATAACATCAGCGATTTTGGAAGTTTTTACGTCGCACATAGTTTGGGTTTTTACAGGCACTCCGCCACCAATATATAGGTTGCCGACTTTTACTTTTTTAGTCATTTTGCACCTTATTCATCTCGTATAAAAGTCTTAAACCCTCTAAGGTAAGTTTTCTGTCGATAACGTTTATGCAAGGCGTTTCTTCGGCAATCGTTTCGCTTAATCCGCCCGTCGCGACGACTACGGCGTCATCGCGTTTCATCTCCTTTTTCATCTTGTAAACAATCTTTTCGACAAGCCCCGAAAACCCGTACAACAGTCCCGCTTGCATATTGGTAACCGTAGATTTACAAATAATTTTTTTAGGAAGTTCGAGTTCGATATGAGGAAGTTGAGCAGTACCGTTTACCAAAGAATCGAGCGAGCCTTTTATACCGGGCGCGATAACGCCGCCGACAAGTTCCCCCGTTTCGGTAATAACGTTAAACGTCGTAGCCGTACCGAAATCGATACAAATTACCGGTTTGCCTTTACCGTATTTTTTATATGCCGAAACACTGTTAACGATACGGTCGGCTCCTACCTCCCTTGCGTTATCGACCTTAATGTTAAGCCCCGTCTTTATACCGGGACCTACCAATATAGGAGTATGTCCCAAAAAATACTCGCACATATGCACCATCGTGTAATTAAGTTGCGGAATAACCGACGACAAAATTACGCCCTCGATATCCGACTTGTTTAAATTGGCACTTTCCAAAAGGTCCTTAACGACGATACCGTATTCGTCCGCCGTTTGATTTTTGCTCGAGGCAACGCGGAAACTCGCGATGAGATTTTCGCCGTCGTAAACGCCGTATTTTACGTTCGTATTACCTATGTCTATACAAAATATCATAATTCTATCCTTCTCGTTTTATATTTTTTTCAACTATTTGGGTTATTTGAAGTATTGCGGGGGCGCAAACAAGATTTATGGCAAGTTCGACCAAAAAGTTAATCCCGGCACAGCCTATAACCAAAAAATAGATTACCGTCGAGCCGTCTTCGACAAAATTGTTGTTTAAAGTATCGCTCATAAACAACGCGCCGACGATAAACAACAAAGTATTTACAAGCGGACAAATCACAGCCGACGCAAACGAAGCGGCGGTGGCGTTTTTAGATTGCAACAATTTATAAACGTAGCCCGAAGCCAATCCGCAACAAGATCCCTTAACAAGACACGTTAAAGCCGTAATCAAAGGATGGTCATTTATCAAAATAGACGTAAACGGATCGACACCGAAAAGCCCTTGACAAAAAACGATTACGCCGAAGATAAAGCCAAGCGTAGCAGCCCACCACGGGCCTAAAACCATTCCGCACAAAACAATCGGCACCAAAACGAAACTTAACGAAGTCGCGCCTATTTTAAAAGCCGAGCCGAACAGCTGCAAAACGATAACGAGCGCCAACAAAATTGCAAAATACGTAACGTTTTTTGCAGTTAAGTAACGCTCCTTAAAACTTACACGTGAACCGGATTCACTATTCATAAAAAACCTCCAATCAGATTCCCAATAAATAAGGATATCTGTTGTAAAAAAATAAAAATAATATATAATATCTCCCCAAAGGTGAGATTACGCCAATATTTTAATATATTTCGCGCTTTTTAGCAAACAAATATTACCGCCTTGTAACAAATTTTAAATAAATGTCGTAAGATATATTGACGGACGAAAAAAACGTCAAAACTTCGAAGGAGAAAATTATGTTAAACTGTTTCAACAATAATTGCTGCTATCTTTACATACTCATTATCATACTTTTATGCTGCCAAGGCGGTTGCGTGAGATCTATTTTAGATAAACTTTGCGGATGCGAATGTTTGCTTCCCGTACTTATTACGCTTCTTCTTTGCAATTGTCAAGGCAAAAAGCCGCCCGTCGGCGGTGGTAACAACTTCGGCGGATGCGGTTGTAAATAAACTATATTCTTATATCGATTTTCACAACGGAAAAAGGTGCCGCAATTTTTACGGCACCTAATTCTTTTGTATTTATATGTCTTTTTGCTATTGTAAAACTTAAACATACCCCAAAAACTCCACACCCTTAAGTAACACGTCGTTTAAAATTTCATGTTTTAAAGAATAAAAAATAATTTTGCCGTCACGCCTTGTTTCGACCGCACCGCAATTTTTTAAAAACCGTAATTGATGACTTACCGTGGTTTGGTTGATAAAAAGCGTTCTCGAAATATCGGTAACGCACATTTCCGAAATCGCAAGTGCCGAAATTATTTTTAAACGCGTTTCGTCGGCGAAAACCGAAAAAAAGTTAACGAGTTCCGAAAGCATTTCGTTAGTAGGAACATAATCGTCAATCAATGACTTGGTTCTTTTGTCAAGTAGAAGAAGTTCGTTCATGTTCTCACCCGTATTAAGTTTATGATATAATTATATTCTCATTTTCGTCATTTGTCAATCCGTTCATATATACTTTGACGAGCGCATATTGTAATATAAAGTCGATTATTATCGAAATTATCGGAGGAATAAATGTCTAACACAAATCTTGCGCTTATAGCGTTACTGTTTTTATTAACGACCAACGGAACGTTAAGTTCGACACAGTTATTTTTGCTTTTAGCTCTTTTAACAACGACTTGTTGTTGCCAAAACGATTATAATAGTACAAACGCTTAAAAAAAACAGTCGTAAGCGATTAACTTACGACTGCATTTTTTTAGACTATAAGTTTGAAAATCTTATCGGTTAAATCGGTAATATCTTCGACTTCGAGTCCGGCGATTAAGCACGCTTGATCGAACAAAACGTTTACGAGATCGTTGAATTTCTCCTTGTCATCCCTCAAAGTCTCCGTCAATTTAGCGTAAATCGGATGATCGGCGTTTATTTCGAGAACTTTTTTGGCTTTCATCGGTTGATTAGCCGTAGGCATTTTTGCAAAAACTTTTTCCATTTCGATGGAAAGTTCTCCTTCGCTCGACAAACTTACGGGGTGATTTTTAAGATTTTTAGAAAGTTTCACTTTTACGATTTTATCATTTAAAACTTCCATAACGGCTGTTTCGAGGTCTTTATCGATTTCGACGGTCTCGCCGTTTTCGACTTCTTCTGTTTCATAAGACTTAAATTCGAAATCTTTAAACTTTCCGAGCATTTTAACGCAGAATTCGTCAACGTCCTCGGTTAAGCAAAGCACGTCGTAACCCTTATCGAGCACCGCTTCGAGTTTAGGAAGCGCTTTGCACGCTTCAACTGTTTTACCCGTAGCATAATAAACGGTTTTTTGACCTTCCTTAGCGTTGTCAACGTATTCTTGAAGGGTTAAATACTTCGCCGTCTTAGCAGATTTAAACATCAATAAGTCGGTAAGCGCGTCGTTATTCATTCCGAAGCTCGAATAAATGCCGTATTTCAAATTAAGCCCGAAATTATCGAAGAATTCTTCGTATTTTTCCCTATCGTTTTTCTGCATCGACAAAAGTTCGGATTTAATTTTCTTCTCTAAACTCGTTTTAATGGCTTTTAGTTGTCTGTTTTGTTGAACGGTTTCCCTCGAAATGTTAAGGGTGACTTCACTATCTACGACACCCTTTACGAAGTTGAAGTAGTCGGGCAACAAATCGGCGCACTTATCGGTAATCATTACGCCCGCGGTATAAAGTTTTAAGCCCTTTTCGTAAGTTTTGGAATAGTAATTGTATGGTATCGTCTTGGGAATAAACAAAAGCGCTTTATAGTCTACGGCGCCCTCGGCGGACGTGTAAATACATCTTAGCGGATCTTGCGCATCGTAAAATTCGTCTTTATAGAACTTTTCGTACTCGCCCTCCTGAAGTTCTGCTTTGGTTTTACGCCAAACGGGCGTCATCGAATTCAAAACTTGTTCCTTTTTGACTTCTTTAGGTTCGCTGTGTTTATGCTCGTGTTCGCAATTTTCGTCGTGGCAATCACATTCTTCGTTTTCGCAATCGCAATTTTCGTCGTTATCGTACTCGTAAGTCGTAACCATCATTTTAATGGGGTATCTGATGTAATCGGAATACTTCTTGACAAGGTCTTTGATTTTATATTCTTCTAAAAACTCGCCGTAACTTTCTTCGCCGGCGTTGTCTTTCAAATACAAGGTAATTTCGGTACCATTCAAGTCCTTTTCGGCTTCCTTAACTTCATAGCCGTCCGCGCCTTCGGACGCCCACAAATAAGCCTTTTCCGAGCCGTAAGCCTTGGACAAGACTTCGACCTTTTTAGCGACCATGAACGCCGAATAGAACCCTACACCGAATTGACCGATGATATCAACGTCTGCGTTTTTGCCGTTTTGCGAGTTTTTAAAGTCGAACGAGCCGCTTTTGGCAATCGTACCGAGGTTGTTTTCGAGTTCTTCCGCAGTCATACCGATGCCGTTATCGGTAATTTTTAACGTTCTTGCATCTTTGTCGACGGAAATCTTAATATAAAAATCGTCGCGAGTAAGTCCGGATAAACCTTCGGTAAGCCCTTTATAATAAAGTTTATCGATAGCGTCGCTTGCGTTGGACAAAAGTTCCCTCAAGAATATTTCTCTGTTTGTGTAAATCGAGTTAATGACAAGGTCTAACATTCTTTTGGATTCTGTTTTAAATTTTTTCATGATATATTCTCCTTTCCCGCATTTTGCGGAGATTAAGTTTATTTACGCCAATATCATAGACCTAAAAATTAGCAATGTCAAGCGTAGAGTGCTAATTTTTTAAAATTTAAAGTTTTTTTCACCAAAAATATACTAATTCGTCATTTACGTTTTGAAAGTAGAAAAAATTGTGGTATCATCATTTATATAAAATTTTTAACGAAAGGCTTAGTATGGGCTACGAAGTATTTTTAAAAAAGAACGAAGAAAAAGACTTTATTAACGGAAAAACTTGGATTTACGCCAACGAGGTTTATAGAATAGAAGGCAAAGACAAAAACGGCAGTTTGGCTACCGTTCGTTCCTTCGACGGCAAATTTATCGGGAAAGGATATATAAACCACCTTTCCAAAATATTGGTTCGCCTTTTTATTTTCAACGACCAAACCGATAGTGAAGAATTATTTTTATCACGCATAACATATGCCGACGAAATGCGCCGCAAATACCTTGACGAAAATTCATACCGCGTTATATTTTCCGAAAACGATTATCTTCCGGGGCTTATCGTCGATAGGTATAACGACGTTTTGTCCGTTCAATTTTTAACGCTCGGCATGACCTTAAAAAAAGACGCTATCGTAAGTTGCTTAAAAAAGATTTTCAACCCACGCTCCATCGTGGAAAGAAGCGACCAAGAAGTGCGAAAAAAAGAGGGGTTGGAGCCTTTTAAAGGAGTAATTTACGGCGAAAACGTTGAAACTTGCCGCATAACCGAAAACGGTCTAAACGTTGAGGTAAGTCTTTTAGACGGGCAAAAAACGGGTTACTTTTTAGACCAAAAATTAAACAGATTCGCCGTAAGACGATTTGCAAAAGACAAACTATGCCTCGATTGTTTTTGTAACGCAGGCGGTTTTTCCTTAAATTTAGCGGCTGCGGGAGCGAAAAAGGTTTACGCGCTCGACGTATCCAAACAAGCCCTTTCGGACGTAAACAACAACGCAAAACTCAACGGTCTGACAAATATCGAAACAATCGAGTGCGACGTTTTCGAAAAATTGCGAGAATATAAAAAAGACGGAAAAACTTTCGATTTGATAGTTCTCGATCCACCGGCGTTTTGTAAAAGCATAAGCGAAGTCAAAAACGCTTACAACGGATATAAGGACATAAATATTTTGGCAATGAAACTGCTTAATCGCGGCGGCATTTTGGTTTCGTCGTCGTGTACCCATTTTATCGGTCGGGATTTGTTTAAAAAAATGCTTACCGAATCGAGCAAAAACGCGGGGCGCAAAGTAAAAGTTTTGGAAGAAAGAATTCAGACGCTCGACCACCCTTCGCTTTTATCCGAGGACGAATCGTCTTATCTGAAATTCTTTATTCTGCAAGTCGACTAAACGAATTCAAATACTTCGACAAAAATAAAAGCACGGTTACGAAATTTCGTCACCGCGTTTTTATTTTTATTTATTTAATTTAGATAATTCCGAAATTTCGCAAGTTCCGCGCGAATATTCGTCTACAATTACTTCGCCTATTTTGTCGGCAATAATTTTGCCGATAGGATTTTTTACGCTTTCGATATATCCGTTTATTTTAGCGTCGACGAAAGAGTTTTCAAAACTCAAATCGCAACCTTCCGTTTCGCAATCGATAAGTTTCAAATTTTTAGCGTAGCAAAGAGGTTGAGTGCCGATGATTTTGCAATTTATCAAAGTCAAACCGTCGCTATACCAAGCAAGGTATTCGCCCTTTACGACGGAATTTTTGACGATAACGTTTTTCGTGTGCCAAAACGCGTCTTTTGTATCTAAAACGCTATCTTCGATAGTAACGTTTTCGGCGTATTGAAAGGAATACTTGCCTTTCATGTCAAGGTTTTTAAAAGTTGCGTTTTTTATAGTAAAAAACGGGTATTCCGAAACAACTTTGACTCTTTCAAAGGTCAAATTATTAGAAAGCCAACAAAATTCGGGCGAATTAAAATAACTGTCGCAAACTTTAACGCCGTTACATTCACGTATCGCCTTAATGCCGTCGCACTTCAAATTATTGATTGTAATATCATTATCGTACCACATCGCCGCGCGGCAGGTTTCGGGCATAACGCAGTTTTCTATAACGCTTTCGGAATTGTGCCATAAAGGATATCTGAGTCCGAAAAAGCAATCTTTTATATAAACATTTTTCGTTTCCTTTAAACAAGATTCGCCGTCGGCTTCGCCTTCGAAACAGCAGTTTTCGACAATAGCGTTACAAGCGCCGTACAAAGCGCGTTCGGTATCGTCCGTTAAGTTTTTATATATGTTTTCGTAATCTTTCTTCATAGGTATATATGTTAACACCTTTTATTTGATTTTTCAAACCTTTTTAGCCTATAAAGCAAATTTTTTAAAACAAATTTAGCCACATCGCGTTTTACGGTCGAAAAAACAGTTGTAATAACTCTAAAAAAGTGCTACAATTGCACATATGTTTTTATGCGAGGTAAAATAACGGTGCAGATAATCGCTCAAGCCGTCGGCATAATCGCAATGATTTTCGGCGTAGCGTCCTTTCAAGCAAAAAAAAATACGAATTTTTTCATTATTCAGGGCATAGGAAACTGTCTGTTTTTTGTACATTTTCTTCTATTAGGACAACCGGCGGGCGCGTTTATGAACCTTTTAGGACTTATCCGCAGCGTATGTTTAAACGTAAAAAAGTTGAGAAACGTTTTTTGCGAAATAGGACTGATGTTATGTTTTGTCGCCGTTGCAGTAATTTTTTACGATAATTGGCTTACCGTACTTATACTTATCGCACAACTTGTCGGCACCGTTGCTTTTTGGCTCGACAACGGAAAAATCATTAGAATTTGTCAACTGACGATAAGTTCGCCCGCTTGGCTTACTCATAATATCGTAAACTTTTCGATCGGCGGAATCGTTACCGAAATATTTAATATAATATCGACTATCGTTTCCCTTATACGCTTTAGAAAAACAGGCTTTGAATCGAATAAATAAATATGAATCGAAAACTCGGCGACCGGCAAATCGGGCACCGAGTTTTTTCGTCGTTATTTTTGACCGTAATAAGCGTTTTTGCCGTGTTTACGGAAATAATGCTTGTCAATAAGATATTTTGGTATTTCGGGCGTGTTGCTTTCTATCTTGGCGGTTTTTAAAGCCATCTCGGCAACGACTTCCAATGTAAGCGCGTTTTCAACTGCTTTTTCGCAAGTTACGCCCCAAGTAAACGGACCGTGGTTTTTGACGAGCACCGCGGGAACCGCGTTGTAATCGAAATTTTTAAAAAGTTCGACTATCACACTACCCGTATACGCTTCGTAATCGTTTTCCACTTCTTTTTCGGTAAGAGCGCGCGTACAAGGTACCGCTCCGTAAAAAGCGTCCGCGTGCGTAGTGCCGTAAGAAGGTATAGCCTTTCCCGCTTGAGCCCAAGCGACGGCATTGACCGAGTGGGTATGGACTACTCCGCCTATGTCGGGAAATTCACGATACAACGTTAAGTGCGTGGGAGTATCGCTTGACGGTGTCTTGCCTTCGATAAGTTCGCCACTTAACAAGTCGACGACCGACATATCGGCGGGCTTCATTGTTTCGTACGGTACGCCGCTCGGCTTTATGACGACTAAATCGCTTTCGCGATCTATCGCGCTAACGTTACCCCAAGTCAAAACAACCAATCCGTATTGTTTAAGTTTCATATTTTGTTCGTAAACGAGTTGCTTAAGTTCTTCTAACATATCATACCTCAAAAAAACATTCGTCAAAATCAGTTATCCGCAAAACTTTATGCGGGCGTTACCGAAAAATCGGCATATACGCGGTCGTAAAGGGTTGTAACGCCCGAGATTATATCGCCTACGTAATCCAAACTGTCACCGAGCATCACGTCAAGATAAAATTTTACGCCGTTTACGTAACCTTCCTTATTAATCGAAATATACATATCCCCGACAGCGCTTTCGGGCATTACGCCGTCGTATAAAAGATATGAAGCCGACTGCGGCGTAATTTTTACGTGCATTTTGATAGAACTATCGGCGGCGACTCCGACATAACTGCAAGGCATTTCAAGCAAATTGTCGTAGACGGCGGAATAATAATTGTAAGCCGCTTCGGGAAAATCGATAACCTTAATTAATCGAGTTTGGAAAAAGTCTATGGGTTCGGTTGTTCCGTCGAAAACCTTATAAACCTTTCCGTCTTTCGTCATATAATTGATCTCCTTGCCGCGGAGCGTCTGTCTTTTTCCCGTCACCGTTTTTTTGTCGATATCAATCTCCAAATCGGCGTTATAATAGGTATACGAAGTCGCCCGCATAAGCAAAAACTCGCCCTTAACGTTATATTTCCCCTTCGTCATGATTTTCGACGCGTCGTAAAGAGAATTGTCAAAGCAATAATCGAGGTATTCCCTGTCGGTTGAAAAGGTTTGATAATTCATCATAAAAATCGAGTTGGAACAGCCCGTAAGCGACAATATAAGCGCTGCAACCACTATCGCGGTAAATATTTTTTTCATAACATATTTCCCCCATGCGGATGAATCGTAAGACGGCAACGTTTAGTCGCCTTAAACAGTCTTTTTAAAACAGTCCGATAATCTTTCCGTCGGACGTAACGTCGATATTTTCGGCGGCGGGCACTTTGGGTAGTCCCGGCATAGTCATGATATCCCCCGTCAAAACGACGATAAATCCCGCGCCGGACGACACTTTTACGTTTTTAACCGTTAAAGTAAAACCTGTCGGAGCGCAAAGAAGTTCGGGATTATCGGAAAGGCTGTATTGGGTTTTCGCGACGCATATAGGAAGATTTTTAAAACCGAGCCTTTCGATTTCTTCTATCTGTTTTTTTGCCGACGGCTGAATAAACACGTCGTTTCCGCCGTAGACTTTTTTAGTAAGCGCCAAAATCTTTTCCTCGATACCCGATTCAAGGTCGTAAGGATGAGATAACACCGAAGGGGTTTCGCAAAGCGCCGCTACCTTTTCGGCAAGTTCGACCATTCCTAAGCCGCCTTTTCGGAATCCGTCCGCCAAAACGCCGTCGAAACCGTGCTTTTTACACATATCTATAAGAAGTTGGATTTCTTTGTCTGTATCGGTCGGAAAACGGTTTACCGCGACGATTACGGGAAGTGTATACACGTTTTTAATATTACTTACGTGCTTTAATAAATTAGGAAATCCTTTAGCAAGCGCGTCGAGATTTTCTTCTTTTAAGTCTGTCTTTTTAACGCCGCCGTGCATTTTTAAAGCGCGAATAGTGGCAACCATTACCACGCAATCGGGCTTTAAGTTTGCCTTTCCGCATTTTATATCCAAAAACTTTTCTGCACCGAGATCTGCCCCGAACCCCGCTTCCGTAATGCAATAATCGCCGCATTTTAAACCGAGTTTGGTCGCAAGTACCGAATTACAGCCGTGGGCAATGTTGGCGAAAGGTCCGCCGTGAACGAACGCGGGCGTGTGTTCGAGCGTTTGAACGACGTTTGGCATTAAAGCGTCTTTTAATAAAGCCGTCATCGCGCCTTGGGCTTTTAAATCACGGCAATAAACGGGCTCGCCGTCAAAGTTATAGGCAACTATGATGTTTCCTAACCGAGTTTTTAAGTCGTCGATACTTTCGGACAAGCACAAAATTGCCATAATCTCGCTTGCTACGGTTATGTCGAAACCGTCCTCACGCGGGGTGCCGTTCGCCTTTCCGCCTAGACCGTCCACGATAAACCTTAATTGTCTGTCGTTCATATCGACGCAACGCTTCCAAGTAATGCGTTTCACGTCTATTTTAAGTGCGTTGCCTTGTTGTATATGATTGTCGAGCATTGCGGCAAGTAAATTGTTTGCAGCCGAAATAGCGTGAAAATCCCCCGTAAAATGAAGATTTATATCTTCCATAGGAACGACTTGCGCGTATCCGCCGCCCGCCGCGCCGCCTTTTACACCGAAAACGGGACCTAAAGAAGGCTCCCTTAACGCAACGACCGCTTTTTTATTTATTTTGTTAAGCCCGTCGGCAAGCCCTATCGTCGTTGTGGTTTTACCTTCGCCCGCGGGCGTAGGAGTTATAGCGGTTACCAAGACGAGTTTGCCGTTCTTTTTTTCTTTGAGCTTTTTATAAATTCCGAAATTAACTTTTGCTTTGTATTTGCCGTAGCAATCGTAATCGTCTTCGGAAAAGCCGAGATTTTTACATATTTCCGTTATCGGATACATTGTGGTGTTTTGAGCAATTTCGAGATCGGTCATCGTTTCGCCTCCCTAAGGTAGTTTTATTAATGCGACAAGGTCATATATCGAAGCCGTTTACGATAAACTGCACCGAAATGTCGCTGAACGAGTACTGATTATTGATAATATTATATAGCATCGCAAGAGATTTGTCAATAATTCGAACCATTCTTTCCGTTATAAAAAAAATCCTCAAGTCAATACCGAAAAAGTATCGTTTTGAGGATATCGTATCGTCATTTTTTATTTTAAAGCCGTGCCGTCTTTAAAGGCGTTGCCGACTTTTTCGCCGAGTACGTAGTATGCGTGGTTCATTCCGTCGTAAGTTATCGGACGAAGTTTATCGGGATCGATTTTACCGTTTGTCAAAACCTTTTCGTCTGCGCAAACGTTTACTATTTCGCCGACCATACGACAAGTTTCTTCGTCGTAAGAAATAAGTTTACACTCTACAGCCATAGGTAATTCTTCGATAAGCGGAGCATCTACGAACTGACTTTTTACCGCGTGGAATCCCGCCCTTTCGAATTTGTCGGGAACGTCGTTAGCAGATACTATCCCCACGAAATCGCACGCGACGACGGTATCCGCCGTTGCCATACTGACGGTAAAGGCTTTCCTTGCAAGAATGTTTTTGACCGTTTTGTGTTCGGGACTTAAACAGATAGAAATCTCGTTGCTTTCGCTGATTCCGCCCCAAGCCGCGTTCATGGCGTCGGGGTTACCGTTTACGTCGTAGGTTGCTATAATAAGCACGGGTTGCGGGTATAAAACAGGTTTTACACCGAAGTTTTTTCTCATATTGCTTTACTCCTTTATTTTACTATCTTTTTATCCGATTGAAAATATCCGTATCGGAATTTTTTATTACTTTTCTTGTTCCGCGTTTTTAAGCGGCATTAATTTAAACATTCGCAAAATCATTACGATACCGACCAAAAGCGCGACAAGCGCCATAATAGGCGTCGCCCATAAGATGTATTCTAAACCGAATACTTTACGGATTATAAAGAACAATGCGATATCGAACGAGCCTTTATGCACAAGTGAAAGCAAAAACGGCTTTAACCCTTCGCCTACCGCTTGGAAAACCGCGATAATCACGAAAAGCAAGGGATAAATCGCAACGGCAATACATAAAACGCGCAAGAATTTTGCTCCGTAATAAACAGTTTCGGCGTCTTTTATGAAAAACTCAATCAGCGTAGGGGCGAACAAATACGAACAAAGACTGCAAAGCAGCGAAAACGTAATCGTCAGCATTGCCGAAAAGCCGACTACCGCCTTCATTCGTTTAATTCGACGCGAAGAATAACAATACGCCACTATCGGCAACATTCCTTGCGTAATCCCTTGATTTACCGCATAGGCAAGCGAATCGATTTTCCTTACCACGCCGACACCTGCGACAGCCGCGCTTGCGCCCATATCGCCTATCATTCCGTTAAGGACGAGATTGGATATTTGTCCCGCCGCAAGCAAACAAAAACTCGGCATTCCGGATTTCATAATATCCCAAGTCGTAACGCGAACACTCTTGTGATTTTCCAAAGTAAAGCGAAAAATCGATACTTCTTTATGACAAAGCAAGTATACGATAAAGTATACCATAGCCGCCGCATTGGAAATAGCAGTCGCTATCGCAGCACCGACGACTTCTTGTCCCGACGGCAATAAAACGAACATAAACAGCGGATCCAAGCCCATATTCAATATCGCGCCGAGCGTAATACCGAAACTCGCGACCTTAGACTGTCCCGTACTACGAATCAAGTGAGCGAAAACCGCAGATAAAATCGTGGGAATACCGCCTATCACCATCGTTATCGTCGTATACCGCACGGCGTAATCGATACTGTCCGCGTCGCCGCCGATGGCAAGTAAAAACGGTCTTGAAATCAATCCGAGCAACAGACAGTACGCCGCCGCCATAATTAAAGCGCCGCGAACGGACAACACGAAGGCACGTCTTGCCCTATGTCGATGCCCTTCGCCGATTGCTCTTGTAATAACGCTTGCGCCGCCGATACCGAAAAGGTTGGCAATCGCCGTCATAATGTTATAGACGGGCAAGCACAGCGAAATCGCCGCAACCGCCGCCGCATTGTTAGTCAATCCCACATACCACGTATCGGCTAAATTGTAAATTACCGTTATTATCTGACTTACGATAGTCGGAATAATCATAGTAGCTACTGCCTTGGGTACGGGCATATCCGCATAGATTTTCTTCTCTCGGAGTTCTATCTCGGACTCCGCTTCGACTGCGTTTTCCATAGTTATTTGTCTCCTTTAGGTCAAGTTTTTATAATAAAACACTCCTACGCTTATTTTTTATAGTTCAGCCATAAAACGCCGTTTTTATATTGCGTTACCTTAGACAAAACAAAGTCGGTCACCGCAGCGCCAGTAAACAGAGGCTTTCCGTCGCTATCGGCTATCACCGGTGCTTGAACGAGGGAAAGTTCGTCGACGAAACCGTCGTTCAAAAAATATCCGTTTACTACGCTTCCGCCTTCCAAAAGAAGTTTTTCGGCGCCGAAATTTTCGCATAAAAAGTTTAGGGCATACCCTACATCGATACTATCTTTTCCGGCAATCACGTAAGCGACGTCCGTTTTACGGAGATAATCAAGATATCTGCCGTCGACTTGTTCGGTTAACACCTCGATTATCTGTGCGCCGTCGTAACCGGGATCGCCGTCGGGATCGATAATCGTATTCGCCTTCCAGCCGAGTTTGCCTTTAGGATCGAACGCCACGGCGTAAAATCCCGAAAGATTTTCGGGTATGTAATTTTCGTTTTTCGCAATCTCTCGATAACCTGAAAGGTCAGGGCGGAAGCCGCCCGTAAAACTTTCTTCCATCGTAACGCGACCGCAAATAAAACCGTTAAAGCCGCTTTTTTTATAACTTCTGTTCTTTCGATAATAAATTTCGGTTGCCGCCGAACATTCGTGGCGGCGTAAAAACTCGCCCGTAACTTTTCCGTCTATCGAAGTCACCATATGACAAACGATATAAGGTACTCTTTGCATAATTACGTTTTCCTTATGATTTTATCGGTATTGTAGCACAAAAAAACGATTTCTACAATACATTTTGCCCCTTGACGTAAAATTTTTCGCATAAAAAATAATTTCACGAAAACGCGCCGTATAAAAATTATAGTCAACGCGTATTCAGCGAAAAATTTTTATGTCTATTTTTGCTTAAGCACAGCATTTTTATTGACAGACGAATCGTTTACGAATATAATAGAAACAGGCAAGGTTTAATCGACGAAATCAATGCTTTAAACATCGACGGAATGGAAAAAGTTACCGAACTTTATCCGCTCGCAGGTAATTTCGTAAATTTGGAATATCCCCTACCTAACGGAAATAGGGTCGCTTTTTTGAAAAACGACGAAACCTACCTCGGCGCTCAAGTCAAAAATTTTTTTGACGACAGCGATAAAACGTGTTACGGCGTAATCGCAAGAGAAAGTTTTATTCTAGTTTGCGAATACGGCGAAAATGCCGTTAACCCCGAAATCGTAATATTTAAGAGAAGATAAATTTTTATGCTTAAATTGACGGTGTATTTCGACGGACAATTTTGGTGCGGCTTGTTTGAAACGTTTGAAAAGAATAAACTTTCCGTATGCAAAGTCGTTTTCGGCGCTGAGCCTAAAGACGCCGAGGTTTTTAAATTTTTTCTTTGCCGATATAAATTTTTAAAATTCAGCCCTTCGGTGCAAAACGAAGAAAAAAACTTTGCCCAAAACCCCAAACGGCGAATTAAAGAGGCTAAAAAACAGATGCGAACTTTCGGTGTGGGAACTAAATCGCAACAAGCCCTGTCCGCCGCACGCGAAGCATTTAAAAAAGAACGGATTATAAAAACAAAGCAAGAACGAGAAGCCGAAAACAAACGAAAATACGAACTTCGCCGTCAAAAGCAAAAAGGTAGCCATTAGAGAGTCGAACCGATTAAGCCTTAAACGTGTCTTTTTTGCCCGTTTCGGCAAATCTTTACTCGCTGTACGCGTGTACACCTTCGCAA
The DNA here is from genome assembly GCA_964401515.1 of uncultured Christensenella sp. Taxonomy (GTDB): domain Bacteria; phylum Bacillota; class Clostridia; order Christensenellales; family Borkfalkiaceae; genus UBA4636. Next base: position 158 of record CAYNYV010000014.1, on the reverse strand, counting down.
ATCTTTACCAAAACAACCTAAAAAATACGCGCTTAAGGTGCTTTGCATTTTAACGTTGCTAAATTTAGGAAAATCGAGGCAAACGAGCGCAGCAATACTTTATCCGTATTGCAAACGAGTTTAACAATGATTTTTCAAATGTAGAAGCGTTAAAACTT
>CAYNYV010000013.1:0-33362 GCA_964401515.1 uncultured Christensenella sp. | reverse complement strand
AATGCGTTGCTTAAAAAATTGGGGAAATGCGACTGTAATTTATTTGACATTTCCATTATTTAATACAAGTTGTAATTGCCTTTGACAAATGTCAAAGCAAAAGATACATCTATTACTTCTTGTACTATTAATGAAAATACTAAGTTCATATGTAGCTGGTCGTTTATTGATTGCTCGAACCTTCAAAGCATAACAATCCCTGATAGTGTATCTTCTATTGGTGAAAATCCGTTTGAATATTGTTGGGGCTTAACAAGCGTAATAATCGGCAACGGCGTAACCTCGATTGGTTCTGATGCGTTCAGTGGTTGTAGCGGGCTAACAAGAATTGATTTTAATGGCACTAAAGCGCAATGGAATGCTATAAACAAAGGAAGTAGTTGGAAAGGTAGCACCGGTAACTTTACCGTTTATTGCACTGACGGCGAGATTAGTAAGAACGACGCTTAAAAGCGTAGCGAAAATTAAATAATGCGCTAATTGTGCGCTAAAAAAGGCGGAGTCGCAAGTTAAATTGCGGCTCCGCGATTTTTATATGCCTTCACCTTGAGGAAATCCCCTTGATAAGGGGAATGTCGCAACGCGACAAGAGGATTGCCGTGTGCGGCGAGCAAAAGGTGCCTCGTAGAGGCGGATGAGGTGTTTTGTGCTTAATAATCGACTTATAGACGGACTTTTTTATATGCAGGAATATCAACTTCTTATCCCTTTCGGCACTACGTGCCACTTCCCCTTGCACAACAAGGGACAGCTTGCGAGTGGGCGGCTTGGCAAAAGAAAGGCTCGCCTTATAGGAGAGCTGTCGCATAGCGACTGAGAGGTCGTGATGTATAACGTAAAGAGTATACGAAGACCTCTCCGACTGCTTCGCAGCCACCTCTTCTAAATGAGAGGCTAAAATTCCGCTTAGGCACTACGTGCAACTGCCCCTTGCACAACAAGGGGCAGCTTGAGATGTCGATAAAATCGGTTATGTCAAATTTAAACGTTCTAAGGAAGATTCGGTTATAATGGACCAATCGTAGGCGGGTAAATATCTGCCCGAAAAATTTCCGCCGTTTTTCAAGTAGTCCCACAAATCGCAAGTTGCCATCGAGGTATCGATTACGGCGCGACCGCGTTCGAAGATAACTAAGTCTTTTGCGCCGACTTCGTTTAGCGTAAGTCTTAGCCTTGTTACGGCGTCGCGGTAAAGTCTTTTGGAAAGGTCTGTGTTTTTATCGGGCCAAAGGCTTCCTATCGCTTTATCCATGGTTACGTAGCAACCGTTGGCGTCCGTCAAAAGCGCTAAAAGTTCCTTGGCTTTCGACGAGGAAAAATCGACTGCCGCGCCGTTAACGAAAAGGTCGAAAAAGTCGAAAGTTTTTATAAAAAGACGAGTTTGTCGTACGTCGCCTTTCAGTTTTGCGATAAGGCTTAAAAGTTCGTCCTTACTATACGGTTTATGGCAAAAGCCCGCTACTTTGCCGCCGAGTTTTTCGACAATTGCTTGCTCGTCGTCGACGTATGCGCTTATAAATACTATTTTTATTTCGGGGCGTATGGATAAAAGCCTTTCGGCAAGAACAATGCCGTCGATTTCGGGCATTTTAATATCCAAAAATGCCACGTCGACGGGGTGTATGCGCACGTATTCGAGGGCGCTTCTCGGTTTCGACATAAACATTTTGCATTCTACGTCGCCGTCGTCTACGATGTTTGGCAAAAAGGTACTGAGGGCTGAAAGTTCGTCGTCAACAACTATAATTTTCATAATTTATCCTAAAGGTAGTTTTATTTGTACGGTGGTTCCTTCCGATACGGAACTTTTTATATCTACTTGTCCGTTGACAAGCGAAAATCTGTTTACGGTGCTTGTAAGCCCTACGCCATTACGGCTATCGTTTACGTCAAAGCCGTCGCCGTTATCGCTTACCGTTATTACGGCGAAGTCGCCGCGTTTTTGAGAACATAGTTGGACGTATTTGTCTTCTTTTGCGATGTTTGCGTGCCTTACCGCATTTTCTATAAGGGGCTGAACGGATAAAAGGGGAACTTTAAAATCGGTGTATTCGAGGTCCAAAAGAAGATTTAATCTTCCGTCGCAACGAAGGTTTTCAAGTTCGAAATAATTCATTACGTTTTTTACTTCTTCACAAAAGGGAATTGTTTCGCGGTCGTCGCTGTCTGTTATAAGGCGCAAATAGCGCGAAAATTTTTCTATCGCTTCGTCGCCCTTTTGCAAGCCCTTACGGTAACTTCCTTGCACGGCGGTAAGAGAGTTATATATAAAATGCGGTTTTATTTGCGCTTTCAACGCGTTAAGTTTAGATACGGTAAGTTCCTTTTCGAGTTTGTTCGCGCGGATTGCGTCGTTAGACGCTTTGGCTATCTTTATCAGCCACAGTACGGCAAAACAGGCGATTATTATCATTAAAAGCCCTGCGAAAATAAATTCTGTGCCGAATTTTAAAAGACCTAATGCGTCGCAAAATTCGAAGATAAACGTTTCAAACGTTAAATAGAGCAAAATACCGTAAGTTACGGTTTTCGTTTTTGAAAAACCGTCGTATAAAACGGGTTGAATCATCAAACTTAATCCGCAAGCGACGATTGTAAACGCCGCGTACGGCGCATAAGGCGTTCCGTAAAAAATAAAAAGAAGTATCGTCGCTATTATCGCCGTTATGCCGACCGCCAAAAGGTGCGTTTTTTTGTATTTTACACCGTTTTTTATAAAATGGATTACAATTAGGATTGTCGCCGTCATTGCCGACAAAAGACTTGTTATTATCGACGGGATATAACCGAGCGGTATTACGTACATCATATCTTTACTCGATATAAAGTGTACGAGCATCGCGCACATAAAAAGGGGAATCGTGTAATCGCGGTCGTAACTGAAAAAGATTAAGCTCAAAAGGCTTATTGCCACCGCCGCAACCGATACGCCGAGCGCTATATAGGTAAACGCCCTTAAACTGTTGCCGTAACTTACGCCGCCTTCCGCGGCGGCAAACCATGGCGCGGCGTTAAAGCCGCCGAAGTTTGTCGCCGATACTTCGATGACGATTTCTAACGGGCTTCCGTCGGTATGGTAGGGGTAACTTTCCGTCGTGCGCCCGGTGACTACGGTTTCGTCGGGGTTCTTGGATAAGGTACCGCTAACGTAATTAAGTTCGCCGTTTATAAACACACGGTAGCTGAAATTCTCGTTGTGCCTAAAAACCACTACGTCGACGTCCTTTTGAACGTTTTCGGCAATCAACCTGTATGAAGCGTAGCCCGACTTTGGCAAAATGCGCCCGTCGAGCCTTTTGTACGTCCATAGCCCCGGTAGATTTATCATAGTGCTGTTTATGCCTTCGTCTCCGTCGGTTACTATCCATCTTCCGTAAAAAAATTCCCATTCGCCCGAAAGGTTGCAAGCAACGTCGCGATCGGGAAGTTCTACGCCTTGAAAATCTACTTTGCCGTTTTTTACCTCGGGACTATCGTAAATTTTGCAGTAATTGGCGTCAAACAGACAAAGTCCCGTTATAAACATTGCCAGCATTAGGAAAAAGACGCAGCAAATTATTATATTGAACGGCTTTACGCCATGTTTTTTGTTTTTCATTGGCTTCATAAGAACAGTATACAAATTAAGTGCCAAAAAAGTGCCAAAAAGCAATGTTGCTTCGGCACTTTTTTCGATTTTTTTAAGATTTTTCGTCAGTGCGTTTCTTTTTGATATTGTTGCGCGTAATGTTCGCCCATAAAATTATGGCGATTTGAACGGGGATCCCCACCATAAAAATTATCCACAGATTATATCTTATTAGGGATAGATACACCGAGGCGAGTATCGACCAATTAAGAACGGTAAGAAGTAAATGCTTGATTGTCGGATAGCCCCAAATGGAATTGAAAACGATTCCGACGACGCACGATACGGGTATCGCGAAAATAAATACTTGCCATAAAGCGTTGCCGCTTATTACCTTTACCGAAACGTAAACGACCGTCGCGATAAACCAAATAAGTATAATGGACAGCAAGGCGATTGCAAGTCTGTTACCCATCGCGGGGATACGAAGTTTTTCCGATTTCGCATATTTTTTGTCCGCGGCGTTTTCTTCGAAAATGGCGGATAGGGGAATATTGTAGACTTCGCAAATCGTATTAAGGGTTGTAATGTCGGGGATGACGTCGCCCATTTCCCACCGAGACACCGCTTTGTTCGAATAATTTATTTTTTCGGCAAGTTCCGCTTGCGTTAAGTTGTGCTTTTTGCGTAGACTTTTTAAATTGTCCGAAATTACCTGATTCAAGTTTTCCATAGACTAAATATAGCATAATTCTCGCTAAATGTACAGCAATTTGACAGTAAAAAGGCAAATTCTCGCTCAGCGGGAATTGATTTTTTGTTCCCGCTCGGGCGATTTTCAGTCTATTTTTAAGTTTTTTTAATGTAGACTTGCGATATGGTTAATTCTCTTTTCAATTTCGTTTTTTTGTTGTACAATCACAACGTCGTTAGGAGGTTTTTGGATTGTGAAAAATAAAATTTATTATTACGACGATCTTTTAAACGACGATTTCGTCGGCAAAAAAAGTCAAACTTTAATAATCGACGGCAAGTACGAATACGAAAAAAGTAACGTTTTTTATAAAATCGCCGAGTTTATCGTTTATAGATTAATTATGGTCCCGTTTGCTTTTTTGTATGTAAAAATTAAGTACGGGCAAAAAACCGTCAATAAAAAAATTTTAAAAAAGGCTTCTAAACAAGGCTATTTTATTTACGGAAACCACGTGCTTATTGACGGCGATCCGTTTATCCCCAACCTTTTGAATCTTCCTAAAAAAACTTACACGGTAGTACATCCCGACAACCTTTCGGTAAAGGGGACGCGTACTTTTTTGGAACTTAACGGCGCCCTTCCGTTGCCGTCGACTTACGAGGCGACTAAAAACTTTTTTGCCGCGATGAAAAACAGAATCGACAAAAAATCTGCCGTTGCGATTTACCCCGAAGCCCACGTTTGGCACTGTTATAACGGCATAAGACCTTTCAAAAGTACTTCTTTCTGCTATCCTGTAAAATTCGACGTTCCGTGCTATTCGTTTACGAACGTTTTATTAAAGCGAAAACATAGTAAAACGCCGAAAGTGGTTACCTACGTCGACGGACCGTTTTATTTCGATAAAAGCCTTGCTGAAAAAGCCGCTTCCGAAAAACTTCGCAACGAGGTCTTTAGAGCAATGGAAACTCGCGTTAAGCTAAGCGATTACGATTACGTAAAATACGTAAAAAGGGACGAAGAAGCATGATAAATCTTTTGTATGCGGGAAACGACAAGACTTTCGACGGCGTGCTTATAAGTCTTTTATCTACCGTAAAACATCATAAAGGACCGCTTAACGTTTTTATTTTGTCGATGGATTTGACTTCCGAAAAGCAAGATTACAAAATGTTTTCCGATACGCACAGGGCGGTTTTGCAAGAAAAACTTGCGTCGGTAAACAATGAAAGCCGAGTAACTATTATCGACGTTAAGGAAAACTACCTAAAAACTTTACACGGCGGAAAAAACGACGACAGTAAGTATACGCCCTATGCTTTTATACGGCTTTTGTCTTATATGTACGAACAAATCCCCGATAAAGTATTGTACCTTGACTACGACGCCGTGCCGATTGCCGATATCGAGCCTTTATGGGAAACCGATATATCCGAATACGATTTTGCTGGCGTAAAAGATTATTACGGCAAGTTTTTTATCAATCCGAAATATTTGAATTCGGGCGTTTTGCTTATGAATTTGCAAAACATACGTAAAAACAAAACTTTCGAAAAGGCGATTTATAGGGTAAAAAACAAAAAGATGCTTCTTCCCGACCAAACGGCTTTAAATAAAACGGCGTACAAAAAGTTGATTTTGCCCGCAAAATACAACGAACAGCATAAATTAAAACGCGATACGGTGATACGACATTTTTCGATGACGATAAAATTTTTTCCTAAGTTTAAAACGCAAAACATTAAACCTTGGAATATCGAAAAACTTCATAACGTGTTGGGCGTTTACGAATTAGACGACGTCATAGGCGAGTATTTAGAAATTAAAAAACAACTAAAAACCGACCTATAGCCCCGTTTTTAAAAAAATAACAAAGAGGTGATTAAGAAATGCAACAGACAAACAAACAAATAATCCCGGTGTTTTTCGCGCTCGACGACAACTACGTGCCTTTTTTTGCGGTTGCGGTTAAGTCGCTACTTTTAAACGCGTCGAAAAATTACTTTTACAACATTCATCTTTTAAACGAAGGACTCAGCGAAGAAAACAAGCGCGATTTACAAAAATACCAAACGGAAAACTCTCGTTTAATATTCGACGACGTAAGCGGCTACGTGGAAAAATTAAAGCCGAGGTTGGACGTTGTCCTTCGCGACTATTACACGACGTCGATATTTTACAGATTGTTTATCGCCTCCCTTTACCCCGATTACGAAAAGGCGATTTATCTCGATTGCGACATTACGGTAATAGGAGATATTTCCGAATTGTTTTTCACAAACTTAAACGGAAATATTTTAGGCGTGGTTCCCGACGACGTTATCGCAAGCAACCCCGTTTTTCAAGAGTACGCCGAAAAGGGAGTGGGGGTAAAGTACGACAGATATTTTAATTCGGGCGTTTTGTTGATGGATTTAAACGCTTATAAAAAGGAAAGAATAAAGGAAAAATTCATTTATTACCTCGTAAAATACAACTTTGCGGCGGCGGCGCCCGACCAAGATTATTTAAACGCTTTGTGCAAGGATAAAGTTCTATATCTTGAAAGAGGCTGGGACAGAATGTCCACGGACGAAAATTACGACGGCGCGATTTATCTTATACACTACAACAATTTCAGAAAGCCCTGGTACTACGACGACGTTCCGTATGCGAGATATTTTTGGCAATACGCTAAAAAAACCGAGTATTACGACGGGCTTGTAAAAATAAAAAACGACTTTTCCGATAGTGACGGAAAAGCCCACGAAAAAGGCTTGCTTGCGCTTTTAACCCAAGCAAAGGACATCGCTGAAAGCGACGTGAATTTTAGGACCGTAATAACCGAAAAAGCGGTAGGGGTTAACTAAAGTCGGGCTATAAGCCCGTTTTTGGCATATTATTATGGAAAAGACAATTGAAATTTCAAAGGAAAGACTCGAAGTTATCGAAAAAATCAAGCGTTACGAAAAGGAAGGCGGCGAAAGTTTATATTTAGACGTTGAAAACGATCCGCCAGCTAAAGTATTGATGCCGAGTGACGTCGACTACCTTAAAAAGAAGTTTAAAAACAAGGTGCTTAATCTTGTTTGCCGAAGAAAGATTACGAAAATGCTTAAAGGTTACGCAGTCGAACATCAAATTTCCGTTATCGGCGAGGAAAATTTAAAAAAGGTTTCGGGCGGGGCGGTAATCACGACAAACCATTTTCACCCTTTCGACAGCGCGCCCGTTATTTTCGCTTTAAAGGAAAGCAAAGTAAGAAAAAAAATGCACGTCGTTATACGTGAAGGTAATTATCAAATTCCCGGGTTTTTCGGGTTTTTGCTTAAAAATTACAACACTTTTCCTTTAAGCAGCAACGTAAAAACGACCGTTAATTTAAACAAGGCAATCGATACCGTTTTGCAAAAAGGGGATTTTTTGCTTGTTTACCCCGAACAAGCCATGTGGTGGAATTATCGCAAACCGCGCGGCAAAAGAATGGGGGCTTTTAGGTGGGCAAGTCGTAACGATGTTCCCGTTATTCCTTGTTTTACCACGATGGAAGATATGGCGGATTACGAACCCGACGGACTGAAAAAACAAAAATTGACACTTCATATCGGCGAGCCTATCTATCCGGATAAAAAATTATCCGAAAAAGAAAACGCAAAAATAATGGCGGATAAAAATCAAAAATTTGTCGTTTACGTTTACGAAAACGTTTACGGCGAAAAATACGATTTAAAAATTTGAACTGCTTTTCGAAATGCGGGCTGTAAAAACTCGATAAAAGTGTGTCTATAAGTCGGTTTTCGATGTAATTTTACAAAAGTTAGGGGCTTTTGTCGGTCGCGCATAAAAACGCGAAAGACTAAAAGCCCTAAATTTTTTTTCTAAAAGCGTAAAAAAATTTTCAAAAAAGTATTGACAAATGAAAAATTTGTGCTATTATTATAGTAAGAAGATTTTGTGATAAGTCGGTGTTTTTTCGTCGATTATCTAAAATCGCGAACATAAAACAAAAAGGGAGCGCTCCCTTTTTGCGTTTGCACATTGCAAACGCAAAGCACGTTATACGGTAAAGAACAATCGAAAAGCAGCAAACCTGCTTTTTTGCGTAATAAAAAATGTTAGCGTTAACATTTCTATTTTTCAAGATTTAAAAAGATAAAAAACAGGCATACTAAAATGACAACGATATCGGATATAGCAAAAAAAGCGGGTGTGTCGCTGATGACGGTTTCGCGGGCGTTTAACGAACCGAATAAGGTAAAGCCTGCCACGCGCGAAAAGATAATGAAGGTCGCGCGTGAACTTAACTTTCGTCCGAGCAGCGTGGCAAGATCGCTTGCAAAAAAATGTACCAACATAGTTTTCGTGTATATACCAAAAGGATTGTTTTCTACCGAGCAATTCGTTTCACAGACGGTTACGGCGATAGGGGAAAGGCTCGGCGAATACGGATATTCCTTTTTGCTTAGCAGAACATTACCCGACGGCGAAAGTTTCGACGGCGTTATTATGATGGGTATGTCGCGCGCCGAAGAAAGGGATGTTTTAAGCGCACGTCTTACCGAAAAGCCCGTTGTGCTATACGGTAACAGCGAAGATTTTGCGGCGTGGGTCGACGTTGACAACTATTCGGGCGAACAACTTGCCGTACAGTATCTTATAAACAGCGGAAGAAAAAACATCGCCGCGCTTTGCGCACCGCAAAACATGCGTTACGCCGAAGAAAGATTTCAAGCATATAAGGATTGTTTAAAGCAAAACGGGCTTGTTTTTGAGGAAAAAATGTCGGTCGTAGCGGACGCCAACGAGAGCGGCGGCTACGACGGTACTAAAAAACTTTTGTCGGCTAACGACAATATAGACGCGATAGTTTGTGCAACCGATACGATGGCTATAGGATGCATCCGTGCCCTTAAGGAGGCGGACAAGCAAATTCCTTTTGACGTTGCCGTTGTCGGGTTTGACGGTTTCGGGCACGAAAAAGCGGTAAGTCCGAGGCTTACCACGGTCAAGCAACCGTTATTTCAAGTAGGTGTAAAATTAGCGGACACGCTTATTTCCGTTATGGAAGGCGGCGCGCCGCAAAAAATAAAAATTTTGCCGACGTTTATTAAAGGCGAATCGGCATAACGGAGGACATGCATGAAAAGAAAATTGGCAATGTTAGTAGCGGTTATGATGCTTCTCGGCGTATGTACGGGATTAATGACCGCTTGCAAAAAAGACGGCGACGAAAGCACAAGTTCGTTGAAACTTATGATTTACGCGCCTTCTACCGATGCGGAAAAAACGGCTTACCGCGAAATGCTCAAAGGCTTTACAACCGAAACGGGCATCGAAGTAACTCCTAATTTCATTCCCAAAGACAATTACAACACAAAACTTACCGCGACGTTTAAGTCGAATAAGCAACCCGACGTATTTTTCCTCGATCAACCCACGCTTGCCGACAATGCGGAACACTGTCTTAACTTAGACAGCGGCTTTTTCGCAGTCGACGGCGAAGACGGTTTGCATCTTAGCGATTTTTACCAAGTTGCAATCGATACGGTAATGTACAAGGGCAGCGTTTTAGCCGTACCCTTCTCGCTTACGAGCAGCATTCTTTTATACAATAAAACGCTTGTAACCGAAGTTCCTAAAGATTGGGAAAGCTGGAAAAATTTAACCGTTCCTTCCGGGAAGGCTTTATTTGCGGGAATCGGAAGCGGCGGATACGCGTCTTGGTATTTCCAAGCATTTTTAAAGAGTGCCGGCGGCGATATGATCGACGGCCAAAACGTTGTTTTCAATAACGAAAAAGGCGTTGCCGCGGCAAATATGCTTAAAGCACTTTACGATAAGTCCGATAAAAAAATCCGTGAAACGACAAATGCGTTTACCAACGATTTGGTAATGTTCGAACTTGCGCACAACTCGGATATTCTCAATAAATTCAGCGATAATCCTTCTTGGTGCGAAAAAAATCTCGGTGCAACCTTATTTATACCTATGACCGAAGGCGGAACTTCTTATTCTAACATAGGTGGTGAAAATTTCGCGATTAATAAAGACAGCGCGAATATCGAGGGGGCAAAGAAACTTGTCAGATATTTGATGAGAGAAGAAAACGTCAACAAAGCGATTTCTACAAACTTCTCGGCGGTAAAAGCTTTTGCTAAGGTACCTACAGCCGATCCTATCACGGGCGCGCAGTATTCCAAAGCGTTGCAAGATACGTTAGCCGTTGTTTTAAAACAACTCGACACGGCTTCCGCTCGTCCCGTCGTAAAAGGCTGGATTAAGGTAAACGACAATTATTTATCCGCTGCACTTGCCGACATTCTCGGCGAAGGTAAAGACGTAAAGACCTCTCTTGACACAGCGCAACAACAAGCGTCGAAAGTTCTCGAATTCAACTAAACTATTATGGAACAAAAAACTAAAGTCGCGTTAAAACGCAACCTTTGCGGATTTTTGTTCATAACGCCGCTTATCCTTTATTTTTTGGTGTTTCAACTTGCGCCGATGCTAATAGCCTTAATCTTAAGTTTTACCGACTATGACGGCTCGGCGACCGTAAAATGGATATGGTTCGATAATTACGTCGCGGTAATTACAAACAAAGATAATTTGTACCCGAATTTTTGGAAATCTTTGCTTGTAACGCTCGAATATATTTTGCTTACCGTGCCGCTGAATATTTTATTGTCGCTAATCGTTTCGGCGCTTTTGAACACGAAAATAAAAGGCGAACGATTTTTTAAGACTGCGTTTTATATTCCGTCGGTTACCGTCGGGGTTGCTATTATGGCACTTTGGAAGTATATGCTCGATCCGACTTTCGGGCTTATAAACCAAATTCTCAGCACAAATATAAACTTTTTGGGAACGGAAGGTCTAAACCTTGTTACCCTTGCGATAATGTCCGTATGGGGAGGGCTCGGGTACAACGTTCTTATAATGCTTTCCGCAATGAAAAACATAGACAGGTCTTTGTACGAGGCTGCTTCGATAGACGGCGCAAGCGGTTTTAAGCAGTTTTGGAACATTACTGTCCCCGGCGTAATGCCTACCGTGTTTTTCTTCCTGATAACCGGTATAATCGGCGGCTTTCAAGCGTTCGATCAAATGTACATGATGACGGGTAAGGGTGCTAATAACAGTACTTTTACCTACATTTACGGCGTTTACGAACAATCTATGACTTTCGGCGAACTCGGATTGGGCTCGGCGATGTCGTTCATATTATTCTTATTGATATTGGGGCTCACGATCATTCAGTTTAGAATGTTGCCGAAAGATTCTTTGCCCGTAAAAAGCAAAAAAAGGAGGGCTAAAAATGGATAATTTCCACGCTGCGTCTCCCGTTGCTCCTCAAAAATACGGAAAACTGTCTTTCGACAAACGTTACAGCGTCAAACAAATAGTAGGAAAAACTTTTGTTTACGCCGCCCTTATATTTATCACGCTTTTGTTTATCGTGCCTTATTTATGGCTGATATTTTCATCGTTTAAAACCCCTACGGAATTTTCTTCGCCTAAGTTTACCCTTATACCGAGAGACGAAAACGGCAAGATAAATTTCGTTTTCGACAATTACGTCAGCGCTTGGAACGAACTTAACATTCCGACGGTGCTTTTAAACACCTTGATCGTATGCGTGGTTAACACTGCGGCGAACTTGTTTTTAAACGCTTTGTCGGCATATGCTTTTGCGCGTATGAAGTTTGCGGGAAGGGATAAAATATTTTTGTTTTCCTTGACGTCTATGATGGTGCCCGGGTGCGTAATGCTTATTCCTAACTTTATCATCATCAACGAATTGCAACTTTTCGATAATCTTCTTGCGCTTATACTTCCGTTTTTAATGAGCGTTTATAATATTTTTCTTCTTCGGCAACAGTTTATGGCTGTCGAAAAGGAAATCGAGGAAGCCGCTTTTATAGACGGCGCGGGGTATTTTACGGTATTTTTCAAAATTTGCTTACCGATTGTAAAGCCTATGCTTATAGTTTTGGGCATTTCCACTTTTATGTGGAATTACAACAACTTTTTGTGGCCCTTGCTTGTTTTGGACAGCGAAAGCAATTTTACCCTTGCGATATCGCTCGGTAACCTTATGTATAACGGTCAGGCAAACTCTCAACTTTTCCCTGTAATGCTTGCCGGCGCGGTAATGGTTTCTGCGCCTATGATTATAGCGTTTTTCTTCCTCCAAAAATATATTTTAGGAGGCACGATGGCAGGTGCCGTCAAAGGATAAGGTGTAATTATGGCAGGATTAAAACTATTTCACGTAAACAAAATTTACGACGGCGGCGTACACGCGATAAAGGACTTCGACCTCGAAATCAAAGACGGCGAGTTTGTTGTTTTCGTCGGTCCGTCGGGGTGCGGTAAGTCAACTACGCTCAGAATGATTGCGGGACTCGAAAAAATCACTTCGGGCGACGTCTATATAGGCGACAGATTGGTAAACGGACTTCCCGCAAAAGAAAGAAATATCGCCATGGTATTCCAAAGTTACGCCTTATTCCCGAATATGAGCGTATACGACAACATTTCGTTCGGCTTAAGAATGCAAGGCGAAGATAAAGAGATAATCGAAGAAAAAGTCGCTTCCGCGGCGAAAATGCTTAATCTTACCGATTATCTTAATCGCAAACCGAGTCAGCTTTCGGGCGGACAAAAACAGCGTGTCGCCTTAGGACGCGCGATAGTGCGAGAACCCGACGTCTTTTTACTGGACGAACCTTTATCTAACCTTGACGCAAAATTAAGGAACAAAATGCGCAAGGAAATAAAGGATCTCCACTTAAGGCTTAAAACAACCTTTATTTACGTTACGCACGACCAGACCGAAGCTATGACTATGGGCGACAAAATCGTCGTTATGAAGGACGGCGTGGTAATGCAAACGGGAACGCCTACTTATTTATACCGCTATCCGAACAGCAAGTTTGTCGCGGGATTTATAGGTATGCCCAAAATGAACTTTTTTAGCGGCACGATTTCGCTTGCCGACCGTTTGGAAGTCCGCACGGCTTTCGGAAACTTCCCTATAACGGGCGAACTGTTGTTAAGGCTTGACGAAAACGCAAAAACAGACGGCAAAAAAGTTATTCTCGGTATACGTCCCGAAGATATTTCCACCGAACGCAAAAAGGATACGGATTTAAAAATATCCGTTTCCGTAAGCGTTATCGAAGAACTTTGTACCCACACGATGCTCCACGGCTATATCGGCGAGGAAGAAATTGCCGGGGTAGGACAAAGCGGATTTTCGGAATTGGGTAAAACGGTAGACTTCTATGCCGATACCGAACAAATTCATTTATTCGACGACGAAACCGAATGCACGATACTTCCGGAATTCGCCAAACAAAAAACCGTTAAAGCCTACAAAAAGGGTGACAGACTCGGTATTTTCGGCGGAGAGGTAACTCTTTGTCAAGACAGACAAAAAGATATTCCCGACGGCGAAGTTTCTGTTACGGTCGCTTTCGACGCTTTTACGCGCGGCGGCGATATAAAGGCGGGAATCGAACGCACGTTTACGACCGAACAAGGCGAAGTGTCGCTTATATGCGCCGGCGGAGAATATGTTTACGCGCTCGGCTTAAACGAAGAATTTTCTTCTTTCGGGCTCGACGTCAGCAAACTCGATATTCAAGGCGAGGGCGGCGGCATTAAGTCGATAAAGAGATTTACAGACTTAACGTTTAACTACAAAAAGAGTAAGGAAGTTTCGGACGACGGAAAAAGTATTAAAAAGCATTACGTCGTGTTCGGGAACACCGAAGTCGAGGCTTATTACGAATTCAACAAAAAGATGTACCGCCTCGGAAAAAGCATCTTTAAAAAGGCTTATACGATGCGCATAGCGACGGATAACGTAAGGCTTGCGTCGGAAAACGAAAGTTATCCGTGTTTTAAAGCGGTCGTTACAAACGTTCTCGATTACGGGGACAAACAGTATTCTTTCGTAAGCGTCGGCGAAGACGGTTTGTTCGTCGAAGGACGCTTACCGCTCAACAAGGAAGTGACTTTGGCTATAGACCTCGATAACGTCAGGGTTTTGGCTAAAGATACGGAAACAATATTATTTTAATGGAGGAAATTATGAAACAAAAAAGGCTCAAATTGCTGATTTCAATCGTTTTAACGACGATTTTATCGGCTACACTGTTATGCGGTTGCGAAACGGGCAGTGCTTCCGTAAGAATTTCGGATTACGCCGACGTATACCTTACCACGGGCACGATGTCTAAACTTTTGGCAAGACAGACTTCGGCTAAGTTCGAACAGTATCTTGACGAATACGAATCCGAAGGTGTCGTTATAAGCGTCAATGCCAACAAGAAAGGTCAAGAATTCTACGGCTACGGCGCATCGCTTACTCACTCTTCGGCGTACCTTTTAAATCAAAAGGGCGCAGAAACCGCCGCTAACCAAATTTTGCAAGAAACTTACGGTGAAAGCGGCGCACGTTTCGGTCTTGTTCGTTTACCTATCGGCGCAAGCGATTACATCGAGGGAGAAAAGTATTTTACTTGTTGCGATTTAGAAGACAATAGTTTGACCGATATGTCGCTCGAGCATTTTACCATCGAAAAAGACGCTAACATAATAGCCGTTATGAAGAAAATACTTCAAATAAATCCCGACGTAAAAGTTTTGGCTACGCCTTGGTCGGCGCCTGCTTGGATGAAAGCCAACAAATCGCTTCTCGGCGGAACTTTAGAGGAGGGATTTAGCGAAGTCTATGCGGATTATCTCGTTAAATATATCGAAAGTTACAAAAACGAAGGCATCGAAATCGATTATTTATCGCTTGTAAACGAACCTTTGATTACCAATATTAACTATCCGCATATGTCGTTAGACGAATATCAGGCTCTCGAAATAGGTAAGTCGGTCAACGAAAAATTGGCTGCAAAAGGTCTTAACGTTAAACTTCTCGGATGGGAACATAACGTTGACGAAATGGCGTACGATTATCTCGATACGATATTCAATAATACGGATACCGCGATGAACGACGTTTTCGCGGGCGTTGCGCTTCACGGTTACGCACAGGGCGAAGATTACGGCGTTCCCCAAGGTTGCGAAATTATAAAAGGAACTTATCCTAACAAAGAAATCTTCTTAACGGAAATAACCGAACACACGGGAAGCAACGACTTTGCAAACAACCTTGCGTACGCGGCAAGATACAACACGGTCGATCCCATAAACTACGGTCTTAACGGCTCGATGTTTTGGAACCTCGTTCTTCGTTCGGACGGAAGTCCCACGCCGCATAATCACGGCAACGAATGTTACGGCGTTATGGACCTTGATTTAGTAGACGGCGAATACACTTATTATAAGCACAGCGCTTATTACGCTATGGCGCACGTAGGTAAATTCGCTTACGCGATAGACGGCAAATATCCCGTTATGGCGGAAACGATTTCTTCAAACGACTCGCAAATACTTGCTTGTTCGCTGGTAAGAGCGGACGGCACCTTAGTCGTTACGGCGGTAAACGTTTCGGATCAGTTGTCCGAAAAAGTTTACGTTGTTATCGGCGGACAATGCGTAAGTGTCGAACTTACGCCGCAAAGCGTCGTTACTTTTGTTTGCTAAGGGGGAATAGAAAATGAAAAAATTTAAATTATTATTGATAGCGGTTTTCTCTTTGCTACTTGTAGGCTCGCTTGTCGCGTGCGAACAATCGCAAGGAACCGTCAACAAAAAAGAACCTTACACGGCTTACGAAATTACTAAAGTCGATATCGTTCAAAAAGCCGCCAACACTTTTGATTACACCATAACAAGCGACATCGCGCCTTCCGATACGGCAAAAGTTTACATTACGCGCTACGATAGTATTCCTAACGATTTAGCCGCAATAGAATACACCGCGGACGGCGGAGCGTTTTCGTTTACGACCGACGTAAAATACAACCAATATTATATTTACGTCGTTGACGGAGATAAAACGGCAGTTCTTCCCATGACACGTCCTCAAATGGCTCCGACGCTCGAAAATATAGAAGAAGGCAAAGTGCTTTCTTACAAATTCGTACAAGGTACTTCTTGGAGTTCTTTCTGCGATCCTACCGGTAAGTCGGTATACAGAAGCGCGAAAACCGTATTTGACGAAACTGCGGAACTCGTTGCTAAAAGCGTTAACATTTTCGGTAAAGACACAACGACCGATACGTCGGCTTCCGAAGATAAACCTTATTATTACGTTGTTTTATCGGCTAAAAACGGTATCGTTACCTACGTAAGCGCACCCGTTATGACGCTCGATAAGGCTTATGCGGACGTTGCGGTTACGCTTTCTTTAGAAGAAGACAAACCCGTTTTGACCGTAAGCGGCAAATTTGTTGCGGGCGGCGGTGTTGCCGTCGAATTGTATAGTGCCGACGAAAAACTCGGTAAAGTTCTCGAAATCGTAGGCGACGGCGTGTACGGCGCTGCGGGAGAGACTTTCTCGGCTAAGTTAGACGTTTCCGACGTGGTAAGCGGCGAAAGCGGCGCGGGCATTTGGTACGACATTAAGTTGTCCAATTTAGTCGGCGGATTGTACGACGTGTCGGCTACGTCGGCGAATATGAGTCAAACCGTTCAACACGGCGGCGTTAGATTCGAATTCAAAGAATGGTCCAATATTTTAAAACTTAACTACGCTTATTACGATTTCAGCGTTTCTTCCGTAACGATTGACGCGTCAAAGGTTCCTACCCTTATCGTCGAAGGTCTTGTGCCCGCGACTTTAAGCGACGTAAAACTCCACGCGGATATGACTGTGGACGGAAACAAGGAAGACTTATTATGGGATAACGTTGCAACGGTTGACGGAACCTTTAAATTTGTGGTAGACTTATCTAAGTTGGTTCGTAAAGACACGCCTTGGGCATGGTTCCATATCCGTACCTACACCGACGAAACGACTTACAAGCAAGAAGACTTAAACAGAGGCGACGCTCTTTCCATCGGTCAAGAATTTAAGTATAACGACGTAACTTACGTTGTTAAGGCTTGGAACGGTATCGGAGCAGGACTTGCTATACAAGCGGTTCCCGCTGTAAAATGCGAAATAACTTCTGTTACCGTTGACGGAACAACCGAAAAACCGACCTTGGTGTTCAAAGGAAAAGCGGGCGACTATAAAAAGATAGCGATTCATGCGGACGGCAACAATAATCACTTTTATTGGGAAAGCGCTTTAAAGGAAGACGGAACTTTCGAAATAAAAGTTAATCTCGATAAATTAGACGCAGACGGAACGCCTTGGTATTGGTTCCATATTTACGCCTATAACGAAGCGACTGTGGAAGATATTTCGGGGTATGACGAAAAGATTGATTTTAAACGCGGTTCGTATTTTACCGTCGGTCAAAATTGGATTTATAACGGTATAATATATACTGTAATAGATAAAGATCAACTTGTTATTCAACCCACGTTGCAGCCTAAGTTTAAAATAACTTCGATGACGGTCGATACGACGGCGGCGCCTACTATCGTTATAAAGGGCGACAAAGGTAATTACGCCGACATAAAAATCCATGCGGAAGCAAACAAGGTCGATTATTATTGGGAGAACGTTTCTAACGAAGACGGCAAGTTTGAAATTAACGTTAACCTTGACAAAATACCCGTAGAAGGTACGCCTTGGGCATGGTTCCACGTATATGTTTACGAAACCGCGGGCGGCGATGCGACAAGTATCAACGTTGAAAGAAGTCAAACAGGACTTACCGTCGGTCAAAATTGGACTTACAACGGTATAGTATATACCGTAATAGATAAAGACCAACTTGTTATTCAACCCACGTTGCAGCCTAAGTTCGAAGTAACTTCTGTTACAGTTGACGAAACAACCGAAAAACCGACCTTGGTGTTCAAAGGAAAAGCAGGTGACTATAAAAAGATAGCGATTCACGCAGACGGCAACAATAATCACTTTTATTGGGAAAACGCTTTAAAGGAAGACGGAACTTTCGAAATAAAAGTTAATCTCGATAAATTAGACGCAGACGGAACGCCTTGGTATTGGTTCCACATTTACGCCTATAACGAAGCGACTGTGGAAGATATGTCGGGGTATGACGAAAAGATCGATTTTAAACGCGGCTCGTATTTCAATGTAGGTCAAAATTGGAATTACAACGGTATAGTATACACTGTAAAAGATAGCGACCAACTTGTTATTCAACCCACCGAGTACGTCGAAACTTTAGCGGATAATTTCAGTGATTTAACGATAACTTTATCTATCGTGGACGAAAAGCCCATACTTACCGTACAAGGTAAGTTTGTGAAGACGGGAGATATTACCGTACTTCTTCACAGTGATAACGAAAACTTAAAACAAGAAGTTAATCTTAAAGGTCAAAAGGTAGAAGGAAAAGCAGGCGAATCCTTTACCGCTACCGTAGATTTATCCGAACTCATCGAGGAAAACGGTGCAGGCGTTTGGTTTGACGTTAAACTTATTACGTCGTTGGGCGGAAACTTCGACGCGAACGTTTCGTCGGTAAATAAAGACCAAACGATACAATATCAAACGTACACTTTTGCTTTTGCCGAATGGTACGGAGCGTTAAAGGTTCATTATTAAAGATATATAAAACATAGTATTTAATTTACGGTTCTTACCGAACCGAAATAATCGGAGAAATAAATGATTAAAATTTTTAAAACGTCGAAAAGCGGCGCGAAACTTGAACAAATTACTTGCAAAGAGGCTTTTTCGGGCGTAGTTAACGACGTTATCGTAAGAACCGACATAACTTATCAAACACATTTAGGCTTTGGTGGCGCCGTTACCGACGCCACCGTAACCGCCTATAGTCGTTGCGACGAGCAATCTAAAAAAAAGATTATAGACGCTTATTATTCGAAAGAAGGGCTTAATTACAACCTAATGCGCCTTACCGTTCATTCGAGCGATTTTGCTGAAAAAAGTTACGTATATACAAAAGGCGAGGATTTAAGCACTTTTAGTCTTGAAAAAGAAGACGAGGCGAGGGTTCCTTTCGTCAAAAAATGTTTTAACGCCGCCGACGGAAACGTTACCGTTTTCGCCGCGCCTTGGTCGCCGCCTTCTTACATGAAGACAAACGGCGAAATGTGTCACGGCGGAAAATTGAAAGACGATTATCGTGCGGCTTGGGCTGAATATTACGCTAAATATCTTTCGGAAATGAAAAAACGCGGAATAAACGTTTCGTTTGCAAGCGTTCAAAACGAACCCGAGGCTATTCAGCGTTGGGAATCACGTGAAGTTTCGGCTTTAGAGGAAGCAACGGATATTCGCGATTATCTTGCTCCCGCATTTGAAAAGTACGGGCTCGATACCAAATTTTATCTTTGGGATCACAACCGCGACAGAGTCGTCAGACGTACCGTCGACACGATGAGCGTTGAGGGCGTTTCCAAGTACGTTTGGGGTGTAGGATACCATTGGTATTGTTGCGATAAGTATGAAAATCTTTCCAATCTTCATACTCTTTATCCCGATCTTCATATTTTGTTGACCGAATGCTGCGTGGAACTCGCGCACGATTCGACCACCGGGAAACCCGTCGAAGCGGGGCTTTGGGAAAACGGCGAACGTTATTCGCGGCAGATAATAGGCGATTTAAACAATTGGTCTGAAGGTTACGTCGATTGGAATCTCGTGTTAGACGAACAAGGCGGACCTAACCATGCGGGTAACTTCTGCGAAGCCCCCGTTATGCTCGACGGCAACGGCGGAATAGTTTTCAAACCGAGTTATTGGCATATCGCACATTTTTCCAAATTCATTCAGCCCGGCGCTAAAAAAGTTTTCTGTTCGGGCGGAGCGGGCGGCGTTTTCGAAACGGCGTACCTTAATCCCGACGGAACTAAAGTCGTCGTTGTTCTCAATCAGCGCGGCGACGATTTAAAAACCAATATCGACGTCGACGGAGAAGTTTTCGGAATTTTAGCGGAAAGTCACTCGATTGTTACCATCGTGCTATGAAAAAGGAAATAAAGATTATTTTTACGGTAGTTGCCGTTCTTGCCGTTTTGCAAATTGCGGGCGGCATCTTTTATACGGCGTATACCTGTAAAAAGGAAAAGACATACACATACGTAGATTGCTCCGTTTTATCCGTCGAAACCGAAAAAAGCGAAGACGACGGCGATACGTTAATCGTGAAGAACGTTACCGTTTCTTATGTAAATAAAGACGGGCAAACCGTTGTCGCTAAGATGAAAGATTTTCCTTCCAGCTTCAAAGAAGGTTCGGTTTTTAAAGCAAGGTATAGCGACGATCCTTATTTGTTATCCGTGAAAACGACCGATTGGTTTACACCGATATGTTTGCTTGTTTTGGGTATATCGTACGCTGCGGGCGATTTGATATTTTTGCTTGTCCGTAAAAAACTCGGACTGTATGCTTTTAAGGACGTTAACGAAGATGATAATTTGCAAGACGTCGATACGGATGAAAACGAGCTTGATAATTCGACGGGCGAATAACCTATACGGTCTAAAAGTAGGGCTATAAGCCCGTTATTCGATAATTTTAAAACAAACAGACTGCCGCAAGTTTTTAAACTTGCGGCAGTCTGTTTGTTTATTTACATAGTAAAAGTGCCGTTTTTACCTATGCATAACATCTACGGTATCGTTTTCCCCGCAGATGCCTATGAAAGCAATCCGGACCGTGACTTGGCTAAAATTATTTTTATTTTAAAAATAAAGGCCGACAATGCCTTTTATGAAAATTTCAATTCCTATAAAAAGAAGAATTGCCCCACCTAAAATCGTGGCTTTACCGGAAATCTTCGTGCCGAATTTTCTGCCTATAAATACTCCGCTTACCGATAGAAAATATGTTGTGACCGCTATTATAAGCGAGGCGACTAAGGCAAAAACGAAAGTGTATTCCGCAATAGTAAAACCTACCGACAAAGCGTCTATCGACGTTGCTACGCCTTGTATCAAAAGTCCTTTAAAATTCGTCGCCGGCTTTTCGTCTTCCGCCTTGTTTTTTATGCCCGTGTAAAGCATTTTTCCGCCGATATAACCGAGTAATAAAAGGGCGATCCATGGTATAAAATGTTCAAAAATTTTAAAATAGGTCAATACCGTATGCACCAAAAGCCAGCCGAGCATGGGCATTGCCGCTTGAAAGCCGCCGAAGATAAGTCCGATTACGTTTGTTTTCCTAAACGGCATTTTCGGTTCGTTAAGTCCGTTCGCGAGCGACACGCAGAAGGCGTCAATCGCAAGCCCTATGCCTAAAAGAATACTGTTCAAAAAAAAGTCGAAAGTCCACATAAAAACACCCTGAAAAAATTAAAAATAAAAGCCGAACGTTTACGCGTTCGACTTAAAATCAATTAACGACGCAACGCATAACTAAAACGGCGCAAAGCCCAAAATAGATATACGTGAGTCTTGCAAATTAAAACGTGCCAGACCTTAAAAGGACGGTATGTTGACACGTTGCGGCAAAAGCCGCTTGCTACTCCCCCACGGAGTAGATTCAGTATAGCACTTTATACTATAAAAGTCAACGAAATACAAATGCTTTTGCCTATTAATTTGGTCGTTTTTTCGTTAAGTTTTTATAACGCCCGTTGAATCTGTTAGTCGGTAAGATATTGTGCTAAAACCTTCAAAGTGTTAAAAACGCCGTCGACGTGGCTTCTTTCGTAGCCGTGGCTCGCGAAAACCCCCGCGCCGATAAGCCCGTGCTTTACGTCGTTGCCCGCGGATAAAGTCGTTTCGACGTCGGAACCGTAATGGGGATAAACGTCCACGGCGTAATCTGCGTGTGCTTTCTTAGCGGCGTTTATAAGGTTGCCGACTAATTGGTAGGAATACGGTCCGTGGGAATCTTTCGCACAAATGGAAACTTGTCTTTCGGTGCAGTTAAGACCTTCGCCGACGCAGCCCATATCTACGCTTATCGCTTCGGTAACGCCTTCGGGAACCGATGCCGCGCCGCCGTGCCCGACTTCTTCGTAAACGGTTACGTGTAGGTAAGTTCTTCTCTTTAAGGCGATTTTTGGGTCTTTGAGATATTTCGCAAGCCCCAAAAGTATGCCGACCGATAATTTATCGTCTAAAAAGCGGCTTTTAATATATCCGCTGTTCGTAAGGCGCGTTCTCGGATCGAAACAAACTATATCGCCGACCTCGACGCCGAGTTTTTTAACGTCGTCTTTTGTCGATACGTTTTCGTCTAAAACGACTTCGGTCGTGTCGAAAGAACGTTTTACGTTATTGTATTCGCCGTTGACGTGTATGGAAGGGTTTACAAGTTGCAAAGTACCTTCTATTACTTTTCCGTCGCGGGTGTAAAGGCGAACGTTTTCGGCTTCGCCGTTGTTGGCGTTCATTCCGCCAAGGTTTGTAAGACGTAGTCTGCCGTTCGGTTTTATCTCTGCAACCATTGCGCCGAGCGTATCGGTATGGGCTTCGAGCAGTAGCGCGTTGCTATTGTCTTCGCCGCCAAGGTCTACTATCACACCGCCTTTTTGTGTAAAAATCGACCTATAGCCCAACTTTTCAAAAGATTCCTTGCAAAAAGCGGCGGCTTTTTCGGTAAAGCCCGTAGGGCTGTCGATTTGTAAAAGTTCCATTGCTTTCTTTGTTGCGTATTCAGCGTATTCTCGCGTTATCATAACGTCTCCGAACCCGTCTGTTAAAAAACGGACGGCAAAATTGTTTTTACGCTTATATTATATATTTTAATTCGTAAAAATCAAAACAAAATAACACATTTAAGCGAAAAACGGTTTGATTAAATTTCAAAAGATAGTATAATCTTAGGTAGCCGCTAGATAATTAAAGGAAAGTATGTTATCGTCGGCTTACGAAGGTCAAAGGACGAATATGAAAGATTCCGCAAAAAAAGAGTTTCAAAAGGATATGACGAAAGGCAAAATATCGTCGCTGATGATTAGTTTTACTTTACCGATTTTGCTAAGTCAATTTTTTCAACAGTTATATAATTCCGCCGACGCTTTTATCGTCGGTAAGTTTCTCGATACAAACGCTTTCGCTGCGGTAACTTCTTCCGGGAACCTCATATTTTTGATGACGAGTTTCTTTGTCGGAATGTCTTTGGGCGCGGGAATAGTCATTTCGAAATATTACGGAGCGGGTGACTATTCGTCTATGGAAAAAACGGTGCATACCCACGTAGCGATAGGCTTTATCGGGGGTATCGCACTGACGCTTCTCGGCGTGTTGTTATCGCCCACGTTGCTTAGACTTATGAAAACCGACGAAGAGGTTATGCCTCAAGCCGTCGAATATTTCAGATATTATTTTTTAGGCGGAATACCTATGGTTATGTACAACGTATGCCAAAGTATAATGAATGCTTTCGGCGATAGCAAAAGACCTTTGTATTACCTTATATTTTCGTCGCTTACTAATATTTTTCTCGATATTTTGTTCGTTGCGGTTTTTCGTTTCGGCGTGTGGTCGGCGGCGGTCGCAACTGGGATTTCTCAACTTTTAAGCGTTATTCTTTGCTTTATTCAACTTTCTAAAAAAACGAACGTCGTACCGATTTCCTTTAAAAAAATCAGGCTGTGCCGAAAAAACGCAATCGAAATCATCAAAAACGGACTGCCGTCGGGTGTGCAAAATTCTGTTATCGGGCTTGCAAACACTATAGTTCAGTCGTACATAAATTCTTTCGGCGCGTTTGCAACCGCTGCCTACGGCGCGCATTGTAAAGTAGAAGGCTTTGCCTTTTTGCCGATAAACAGTTTTGCAATGGCGATTTCGACGTTTATAAGTCAAAATCTCGGCGCGGGTAAAAAGGAACGCGCTAAAAAAGGCGCGACTTTCGGGCTTATGGTTTGTGTGATAATGGCGCAAATCATAGGCATACTGTATTTCCTTTTTGCCGATGCTTTTATAGGCTTTTTCGAAGACGCCGAAGAAGTCTTGTATTACGGAAAAATGCAAGCGAAAACGGTTAGTCTGTTTTACGGTGTGTTGGCGTTTTCGCACGGGGTTGCCGCCGTTTGCCGCGGCGCGGGCAAAGCAGTCGTCCCGATGATCGTAATGCTTTCCGTCTGGTGCGTTTTCCGCATAATATATATCGCCGTGGTAATGTCTATCGATAACGATATTTCGCACGTTTATCCGGCGTATCCGTTAACTTGGATTATAACGAGCATCATATTCTTTATATACTACAAATTTTCCGATTGGGAAGGGCAAAAAGGAAACGGCGTTAATACGTAAGCCGTTTTATCCGTTAGCGGCAACGGATTTTTAAAACGAAAAAACATTGTACTGAGCGTGTTTAAAAAGACGAAAAATTTTTTAATTGAAATTCGCCGCATATTTTTAGTGAAAATCCTTGATTATGCGAGCGGATTTATGATATACTATCTATAGTAACAGACAATTTGTTGTAATTAAAAAACAATCTAAAGGTGAGATATTATGACTAAAAAAGATTTAAAAAAAGCAACGGAAGAATTGACTTTTAAAAGAGAAAGTCTCTCCGCTAAACCGACAGACGACAATATACATAAGTATGCCGAAGGTTACAAAACCTTTTTAGACAACGCAAAAACCGAGCGCGAAGCGGTTAAATTCGCCGTTTCGATGCTCGAAGCAAACGGTTATAAGGCATTTTGTTTCGGCGACGAATTGACGGTAGGCGGCAAATATTACTTAAACAATCGCGGCAAGTCGATTTGCGCTTTCCGCATAGGCGAAAACGTCGAAAACGGAGTTAAGCTCGTTGGCGCGCATATAGATTCGCCGAGACTCGACATTAAACAAAATCCTTTATACGAAAAGGATGAAATGGCGTATTTAAAAACACATTACTACGGCGGCATTAAAAAATATCAATGGACGACTATACCTTTAGCGCTTCACGGTGTTGTCGTTAACAAAAAAGGCGAAAGCATCGAAGTTAAAATAGGCGACGATTTATCTGATCCCGTTCTTTGCATTACCGACCTTTTACCACATTTGTCGCAAGATCAAAACCAAAAATCGCTGGCAACGGCGTTTACGGGCGAAGGGCTCAATATTTTAACGGGTTCGGACAGTGTTTCGGAAGATGCCGACAAGGGTGTAAAACTTAACGTTTTAAAACTTTTAAACGAAAAATACGGTATTACCGAAACAGACTTTTTATCTGCGGAACTTTGCGCCGTACCCGCACAAAACGCAAGGGATTTAGGACTTGACAGGTCGATGATTTCTTCCTACGGACACGATGACAGAGTATGCGCCTATCCCGCGCTTACGGCTTTTTTGGAAGCAGAAGAATCTAAAGATACTTGCATTTGCCTTTTGGCTGATAAGGAAGAAACGGGTTCGGACGGCGTAACGGGCTCGCAGTGTTCGATTTTGTACGATTTAATCGACGAAATCAGCGAAAGTTTCGGCGTAAACAAAAACAAGGTAAAAATGAATTCCACTTGTTTATCGGCAGACGTTACAGCCGCTTACGATCCTTTGTATCCCGACGTTTACGAGAAGAATAACGCTACCTTTATAAACGGCGGCGTCGCGCTTTGCAAATACACCGGTTCGCGCGGGAAAGGCGGCACAAGCGACGCTTCTTGCGAACTTGTCGGTAAAGTCAGAACTTTACTTGACAAAAACAACGTCGTTTGGCAGATGGGCGAACTCGGCAAAGTAGACCAAGGGGGCGGCGGAACAATCGCTAAATACGTTGCCAACCACAATATCGACACGATCGATATAGGCGTACCGGTACTTTCTATGCATTCGCCGTTAGAAGTTATTTCCAAAAAAGACTTGTACGAAACCTATAAAGCCTTTAAGTGCTTCTACCTCGATAAATAAAGGACGATAACGTAGGCGAGTGGCTACTTAAGCGATAACCGAAAAATATCGATAACGGGCTTATAGCTCTGTGTTTACTCAAAAATAACGTGCCGCAAGCAACCGTTTGCGGTAAGCGTTTATGAAAAAAATATGTAATTTGCTAAGCCGTTTTCGGCTCGGCTATAAAGGAGAGTTGTTATGACACAAGACAAAGTAGATATTTATTTGATGACGCACGCGGAATATTTTCCTACCGACAAAATGACTTTTTTAAGAGATAAGTTATTGCTTTTGTCCGATGACAGAGCAAGTTATCTTTCTTTCGTAGAACTCAAAAAACCCGCCATCAGTTTGATGCTCTCGTTGTTTTTCGGAGGGCTCGGCGTAGACAGATTTTTCATCGGCGATATCGGAATGGGCGTTTTAAAGCTGCTAACCGGCGGCTGTTGCGGCGTTTTGTCGATTATCGATTGGTTCCTTATAATGAATAAGACCAAAGAAAAGAATTTTGATACAATCTGGCAATATATTCAATAATAAAGCGGTAAAGACGGTAATTATAAACCTTGCGGCCGCGGCTTTTTTAGGGGTGTACTATTTAGTGCTTAACCTTATAGGTATTTCTTGCCCCGTAAAAGCGTTGTTCGGCATAAAGTGTCCTACATGCGGCGTGACTACCGCCTTACTGTGTCTTTTTAAAGGCGACTTGCGGGGATATTGGTCTGCGCAACCTTTTGCGTTGTTGTTAACAAGTGCGGTTCTTTTGGAAATAAACGGTTTTTTGTTTAAAAAAAGGAAGGCTGTCGATATATATGCCGTTACGGTTGCCGCGTTGAATTTTATTTACTATTTGATAGTAAACTTTTTTAGATAAGCTTAATAATAAATTTTAAAGAGACGATAAATTCGTCTAATGCTTTTTCGTGCAACGAAAAGACGAAAAAACGAGGTTTTTAATGGGTAAAATTTTAACCGACTATTTTAACGTGAATGCCGAAAGGCTTAAAAACAAAAAATTGTTTCTTCTCGATATGGACGGGACGATTTATAACGAGAATACTTTATTTAAAGGCACCCCCGCATTTTTGGCGGCGATAAAAAGAATCGGAGCCAAATACGTTTTCGTTACGAACAATTCGTCTAAATCGGTATACGATTACGTAAAAAAGATTAACGGTATGGGTATTGAGGCGGACGAAAGCAATTTTTATACTTCGACGATGGCTACCGCCGCATGCTTGAAGGAAAAATTCGACGACAAACTTATTTATGCGCAAGGCACAAGATCTTTTGTTACCGAGCTTAAAAAATACGGACTTAACGTAACGACCGAATATAATGCGGACGCTTCGGCGATTGTCGTCGGGTTCGACACCGAGCTTACCTTCGAAAAGTTGTCGACGACGAGCAAAATGCTTTGTACGACCGACGCGGAATATTATGCTTCCCATCCCGATTTCGTTTGTCCCGTCGAGTACGGGTTCGTACCCGACTTAGGTTCGATGTGTTTCGGACTTGAAAAAGCATCGGGTAAAAAGCCTATCGTTATCGGCAAACCTATGCCGACGATGTTGTATTCTGCGATGAAGCGCGAAGGCGTAACAAAAGAGCAAACCGTGGTTATCGGCGACAGACTTATGACCGATATAGCGTCGGGGCACAATGCGATGATTGATTCGATTTGTGTTCTAAGCGGCGAGGCTACTTTGGAAGATATAAAGAACTATCCTATAAAACCCGATTTTGTTTTTGAAGGCATTGAAAAAATAATTTTGTAATTCATAAAAAGTCGGTGTATAAGCCGATTATCGATAAATTTTAACATGCGGCTAAGCCGTAAAAGGAATAATTATATGTTTGATGTAGTTGTTATTGGCGGAGGCGTCGTCGGTGCGAGCGTCCTTCGCGAACTTAGCAAGTTTGATCTAAAAGTTTGTCTTTTGGAAAAAGAAAGCGACGTTTGTCTTGGCGCAAGTCGCGCAAATTCGGGCGTAGTGCACGCCGGTTTCGATGCGGCAGAAGGTTCTTTAAAGGCTAAATTTAACGTTCGCGGCAATCAAATGATGGAAGATTTGTGTAAAGACCTTGGCGTTAAGTTTAAAAGAAACGGCTCGCTTGTCGTTGCTTTTTCCGACGAAGAAATCCAAACGCTTCACGATCTTAAACGCCGCGGCGAAGCGAACGGGGTTAATCAACTCGAAATAATATCGAAAGAAGAATTATTTGAACTCGAACCCAACGTTTCCAAAAAGGCGGTAGGCGCCCTTTACGCAAAAACGGGCGGTATAGTTTGCCCTTACGAGTTAACTATCGCCTTTATCGGTAACGCTATGGATAACGGCGCAACGCTTTACACCGATTTCGAAGTCGCGTCGGCGGTAAAGGAAAACGACGTCTTTACGATAACCGCGGCGGACGGAAGAAGCGTTCAAAGCAAACTTGTCGTTAACGCGGCGGGGCTTAATAGCGGGAAAGTCGCTTCTTTGTTCGGCGACGACAGTATAAAAATCGGAGCAAGGAAAGGCGAATACATATTACTTGACCGCGAAAGCGCGGGCTTTGTTACGCACACTTTGTTCTTTACGCCGACGAAACTCGGTAAAGGCGTATTGGTTCTTCCCACGGTGGACAACAATATTTTGTTAGGACCTACAGCCGAAGAAATGGTTGACGCCGATACGGAAACTACTTCGAAAGGCTTGTCTTGGGTAACCGAAAAAGCAAAGGCGATGTGCGATAATATTCCGTTTTACAATACGATTACTTCCTTTGCGGGCGTAAGGGCGTATTGCGACAGACACGATTTTATAGTAGAAAACAGCGAAAAAGTAAACGGTCTTATTAACCTTGCGGGTATCGAATCCCCGGGGCTTACAAGCGCGCCTGCCATTGCGGAATATGCGGTTAACGGGCTTATAGCCTCGTTTTTGCCGCTTAATAAAAAAGAAACCTTTAATCCTTTGCGCAAAGCAGACTACTTCTTTAAAAATCTTTCTGACGAGGAAAAGAACGAGATTATTAAACGTGATCCTTCTTACGGAAGAATCATTTGCCGTTGCGAAAAGATAACCGAAGGTGAAATTATGCGCGCGTGCACCGAAAACCCTCGCGCGACAACCGTCGACGGAGTAAAACGTCGTACCCGTGCGGGAATGGGAAGATGTCAAGGCGGTTTCTGCCAACCTTACGTTGCCGAAATAATTGCAAAAACTACGGGTATTCCGTTTGAAAAAGTAACTAAAAGCGGAAAAGGTTCAAATCTTTTACAAGAGGTGACTAAATGAAACACGATATAGTAATAATCGGCGGCGGCCCCGCGGGGCTTGCTGCGGCGGTTTCGGCATACGACAACGGCGCTAAGGACGTCGTTATATTAGAAAGAGGCGAGGAGCTAGGCGGTATTTTAAACCAATGTATCCACAACGGTTTCGGGCTTGCGCGTTTTAAGGAAAGTTTATCGGGTCCCGAATACGCAGAAAGATTTATCGACGAAGTAAAAAAACGTCAAATAGAATATTACCTTGAAACGACCGTTTTGTCGTTGGAAAACAACGGAGATTATAAGATCGTTAAGGCGGTAAATCCCGATTTCGGCTTTTTCGAAATCCAAGCAAAATCGGTTATTTTGGCGATGGGTTGTCGCGAAAGAAGTCGTGGCGCGTTAAACGTTGCGGGAACTCGTCCCGCGGGAATTTATTCTGCCGGTACGGCGCAAAAGTACGTAAACATAAAAGGTTATATGCCCGGAAAACAAGTAGTTATTTTGGGTTCGGGCGATATTGGACTAATTATGGCGCGTCGTATGACTTTGGAAGGCGCAAAAGTACACGCCGTATGCGAAATCATGCCGTATTCGAGCGGTTTAAAGCGCAACATCGTACAATGCCTTAACGATTTCGACATTCCTTTGTATCTTAACCATACGATTACCCGTATCGAAGGAAAGGACCGCGTTACCGGCGTAACCGTTTCCGAAGTCGACCAAAACAAAAAGCCGATTGCGGGGACGGAAATGCATTTCGATTGCGACACCGTTTTGTTCTCGGTAGGGCTTATTCCCGAAAACGAACTTACCAAGTCTTGCGGTATAGAATTATCGCCGAGAACTCGCGGCGCGGTCGTTTCGCAGACAAGGGAAACCATGCAACACGGAATTTTTGCTTGCGGCAACGTTTTACAAGTGCACGATTTGGTGGATTTCGTTTCCGAAGAAGCGGAAATCGCGGGTAAATACAGTGCACAATACGTTTTGAACGGCGCAAATAATTACGATTATATCGATACGACGGCGGGCGATAATATAAGTTACGTATTGCCGCAAAAAATAGATAAAAGCGTAGACGGAGGAGTAAAACTTTTCTTCCGTGTTAAAAACACTTTCAAAAATTGTACTATCCGCGTAAAATCGGGTGACGAAGTCGTTTCGGAAAGAAAAAAACGTATTGCCGTTCCCGGTGAAATGGAAACGCTTCTTTTGACGGAAGATAAAGTCAAAGGGCTTTCTTCGCCCGTTACGGTTGAACTCGAAGTAAACGGTTAAGGAGAGAATTATGGAGATTAAAAATCTTACTTGCGTCGAATGCCCTATGGGCTGTCAGATAGAAGTCGGCGTCGAAAACGGCGCGGCGGCATACGTAAAAGGCAATACATGCCCTCGCGGCAAAATGTATGCCGAAAACGAGGTCGTAAGACCGTTAAGGGTTTTGACGACTTCGGTCAGGTGCTTAAACGGAAAGATGTTACCCGTTAAAACGGATAAATCGGTTCCGCGCGACATGATGCTAAAACTTATGACCGTTATTAATAATTGTCATCCGTCTACCCCTATAAAACGCGGAGACGTAATCGTCGAGAACCTTTTCGAAGACGTAAACTTAATAGCGACTAAGACCATCGATTAAGTCGGATAACGGGCTTATAGGCTGACTTTTGATAAGAGCACTGTTTTTTGGTAACGTGCTCTTTTTGAAAAATAAAAACAAAACTAAAAACGGATTGATATGAAAGTAATAAAGTGTAAAGAGTTTCCTTATGAAAGATTTGACCTTCAAAACTGCGTCAAGGCGTTAGACGCGTTTAAAAACGACGTTAAAACGGTGAAAAGCGCGGACGACGTCATTAAGGCGCGCATCGAATTTTTAAAGACGATAGATGTTTACGCAACGGCAAGCGCCATTGCAAACACGCGGTACGACTTAAACGCTTACGACGATTTTTATCGCGGAGAAAAAGAATATTACGATGAAATTTCGCCTTCGGTAGACGGAATGATTTCCGAATATTGCAAAATATTGCTTGCGAGCCCGTTTAGAGAGGAACTTGAAAAAATCTTACCCGAAACTTTGTTTAAGTTGTACGAATGTACCGTCAAAAGCCACGACAAGATTATCGAGGACGACGAAAGAGAGGAAAACGCGCTCGTTACCGAATACGCCGACCTTATGGCTAAACTCACCGTCGAATTTAAAGGTGAAAAAAGGACGATAAGTTTTATTCGCGGGTTTATGGAAGATTCCGACAGAAACACTCGTCGCGAAGCCGCAGAAGCAATCGGCAAAGCGCTCGAGTCGGTTTCGGATAAGTTGGACGATATTTACGACAAACTCGTCAAAGTGCGTACGCGTATGGCGAAAAAGTTGGGCTTTAAAAATTACGTCAAACTCGGCTATTTACGCATGGATAGAATCGACTACGACGAAAACACGGTAAGAACTTTCCGCCAAAACGTTTTCGAGGACGTCGTGCCCGTCGTTACGAAAATGAAAAACGATATAAAAACGGCGCTCGGCATCGAAACGATGTATTTTTACGATAACGAAATCACCGAAACGCCCGACGTACCCGTACCGCAAGTGAACGGCAACGACCTTTTAAAGGCGGCTGTTTCGATGTACGAGGAAATGAGCCCGACTACCGGCGAGTTTATGAAAGAAATGCTCGAGGCAGAGGCTTTCGATACCGAGGCGCGCGACGGAAAGTGGGGCGGCGGGTATTGTACTGCTTTTCCCGACTACAAACAACCTTTTATATTGGCTAATTTCAACGGATCTTCGGGCGACGTAGACGTGGTTACGCACGAGTTTGGTCACGCGCTCGCCGATAAATTCTGCTTCGACGGCGGGGATTCCGAAGTTTCGGTAGGTTCTATGGAAACCGCCGAAACACATTCGATGAGTATGGAGTTTTTTGCTTGGAAATACGCCGATAAATTCTTTAAAAACGTTGACGAATACAAAATCAAACATTTGGAAAGTTGTTTGACTTTTATCCCTTACGGTGTGATAGTCGACGAATTTCAGCACATAGTTTACGAAAACCCCGATATGACGCCCGCGGAGAGAAACAAGATCTATCTCGAACTTGAAAAAAAGTACCGCCCCTATATGACTTTCGAGGGCATACCCTATCTTGAAAAGGGGACGAGATGGCAATATCAAATGCACATTTACGAATCGCCTTTTTACTATATAGATTATTGTCTTGCTCAAGTTGTCGCGCTCGAATTTTTAGTCGAATCGCAAAAGGATTACGACGGGGCTTTGCAAAGATATTTCGAGCACGTAAAGCGCGGCGGAAGATATCCTTTTAGTAAACTGATAGATTTAGCGGGACTTAAATCTCCGTTTAAACACGGCGCTTTAAAGGAAGTTTTTGAAAACGCACTTGGAATTTTAAATTCTTTAAGAAAGTAAAAGATTTTCAAAAACCTTTGTTAACGGGCTTATAGCCCTGTTTTTCGGTTTTTATACTGTTATGGGATATTTATTTTTAATTGTGGCAAGTTTTGCCGGCATATCGAAAGTCGTCGCGATGAAACAAAGTGGCAAGGTTTGCCCGGGTGAATATAACAGCGTGCGTATTAACGCCTTTCGCGCTTTGATTTGCGGAGTCGTCAGCGTAATCGCCTTCTTATTGTCGGGTGTGAAATCGGAAGGCGAATATTGGTGGATTTGGCTTTTGTCGGGTATGTCGAACGCGCTTATGATGTTCGTTTGGATATTGTGTACTCAACGTATAAGTCTTATTTTCGTCGAAACTTTTTGTTTAATAGGCTCGACGGCAATTCCGATGTTGATATCGCCCCTTTTATATGACGGCGAAACCGTTAGCGTTTGGCAATGGAGCGGTGTTATATGTCTTTTATGCGCCGTCGTCGCGCTTTCCTTAAAGCCGAATTTCGCGCGGTGTGCCGAAGCGAACGAGAAAGACAAGACAAACGCCGAAACGGTTGCAAAAAAGACAGAAACTAAGGTAAGTTTTTTAACGTGCGTTTGTTTAACCCCAACAGAACACCTTTTATAGTAGTAAAGCATTAGT
>CAYNYV010000012.1:0-34539 GCA_964401515.1 uncultured Christensenella sp. | reverse complement strand
CCGTTACGTCCTCGAGCCCCGCTATCATTCTTAGCGTCGTCGATTTTCCGCAGCCGGACGGTCCGACTATTACTATAAAATCGTTTTTGTTTACGTCAAGATTAAAGTCATATACGGCTTTTTCGCCGTTTGCGTAAATCTTTTCAACGTTTTTTAATTGTAAAAATGCTCTTTTATTTTCCATAATTAACCTTTAACCCCTGTTGACGCGATACCGTCGATCATCTTGTCTTGCGTGATAATAAACACGATTATGGTAGGAATAAGCGCGAAAACGCTTGTTGCCATGTTGACGCCGACCTTACTCCAGCCCGAAGCGCCGGTGTGACCCGTAAGCGCGACGGTAACCGTCTTCCAATAACTCGAACCTCCCGACATCATAAGTTGAGGCCAGGTAAGCGAGTTCCAACTACCCGTAAACTGGAATAACACGATTAGCATAATGGTAGACTTTGCAAGCGGGCATACGATGCGTCTAAAGATCGTAAAGTTACTTGCGCCGTCGGCTTTTGCGCTTTCGACGATTTCCTTCGGAATGGAATTGAAGAAGTTGCGCATAAGCAGCATATTGAACACACCGCCGCAACTCGGCACCACCATCCAAAAGTAAATATAAAAGTAACTGCCGATATTGGACTGAATGTTAAGCATCGATTTAACCGTCGCGAAAATGGCGTATTGCGAAGCCGTGCCTATAACACCGGGCACCGCCATCCATAAAAGCAAAAATTTAATAATGTAATTTTTACCTCTGAAGTTATAAAAGACCAAAGCGTACGCCGTCACCAAGTCCATAAGTACCGTCAAAATAACGGATGCGGCGGTTGACCAAAGTGAGTTGAACATCCACACCGGCATGTTGTCGATTTTGCCGTCGCGGATAATAAAGCCTGTGTAATTTTTCAGTGTCCAGTTTTTAAAGGACGTGGGGAAAAACTTTGAAGGGTATGCCATAAGTTCGTATTCGTTTTTAAACGACTGTCCGAGCATATACAGTAAAGGAATTATCCAAAGAATCGTAACCGCATAAATAATTACGGCGGCAACGGTC
This sequence comes from uncultured Christensenella sp., assembly GCA_964401515.1. Classification (GTDB taxonomy): domain Bacteria; phylum Bacillota; class Clostridia; order Christensenellales; family Borkfalkiaceae; genus UBA4636. Next base: position 33,488 of record CAYNYV010000012.1, on the reverse strand, counting down.
TTTTCCTTACGTCTCGTACGTTCGGATTTAGTCAATCTTCTTTTACTCATCGTCCCCTCCTAAAGTATAACTCGATGCGGCGATACCGCAAAGTTCCATACGAGATAAACCGAACTGACCGCATGCTTCCGAATGTTGCGTTTTTTTGCGGTGCGGAGCGCAAACGGTACGCTGGATTATACTGAAAACCATAGTAATAAGACCGAAAATGACCGCTGCGGCACTGAAATACCCCGTGTACTGGGCGTATTCGAGCCCGCCCATTAAGTGGTACTGAATGTACATCATGGGCGAAACGAGCAAATCGGCGTTTTCTAAGGTATGAAGCATATAAGGTTGCGCATACAATCCCAAATAGCCTATCAAGGTGTTGAAAAGGCAGATGTTAACGCTCGATTTGATGTTGGGAAGCGTTACGGCAACGATTTTACGCCATCTTCCGCCGCCGTCCATTTCGCAAGCCTCGTATAAAGACTTAGGCACGTCGCGAAGCGCCGCCGAAAAGATTATGAAGTTGCCGCCCGTTTGCCACCATACGGAAGCAATGAGCATAACAACCCATCTTAAAATATCGTCTTCCCACGGCTTACCGCCGAGCCAGTCGATCTCCGTACCGAAAAGAGAGTTTATGAGCCCCGAACTTTCACTGTTGAAGATGTAACTGAAGATAATACCGACTATCGTCATCGATATAACGTTCGGCAAATAAATAATCGCACGGCAAAACTTATACCCCGGCGGTTGCAAATTGATAAGATAGGCAAGCGCGAGAGGTATCACGATAAGCAGCGGAACCATTACCGCGTCGAACACGAACATCGTGGAGAACGAATCCCAAAAGGTTTTTGAAAGCGGTTGATCGAGGTTAAACAGTATTTTATAGTTTTGTAATCCTATAAACGAGTTGTTTTGAGGAAGATAAGGATCGTACCTCATTAAACTGAAGATAAATCCCGAAATAAACGGAACGAAACCGAACAAGAAAAATACGATAAAATACGGACTAAGCAAAAGGTAAGCAAAAAACGCGTCGCGTCTTTTGCTTGCCTTTTGTTGTTTTAATTTTTTACTAACGTCGATTTCCATAACGTCACCGAAAAAATTAGTAGATACTCGTCATTGCGTTGTTTGCGCCGTTTTGTCTCGATTTAATGGCATTCGCGTCGTCGGTCGAATTATCCTTGTCACCTATCGTGTCTTCGTTGACCGTGTCGGAGAAAAGGCCTTTAAGGTTGTTGATAATCGCCGAGTAATGAGGCGTGGAACCAACCGATACGAAATTATCGATTTCGGGATAGAACTTGGAAATATAATTGGTTACGTATGCGCTGCTTGTGTATTCGCTGGAAGCGGTAATGCTCTTAGAAACGCTTACGTGACCTGCTTTAGCCCAGTCTGCACCCGCTTGAGCGTTGCTTGTATACCAGTTCATGAATTCCAAAATAGCCGCTTGTTTGTTAAGGTCGGTACAAGTTTTGGACATTGCAAAGAAGTGGCTGTCGCCGAAAATCAAATTCTTTTGAGCGTTATCGGTCATTGCAAACCAACCGGACAAACAAGTTCCGCCCAAATATTCGTCCATCATAACGGCTTCGGTAATGTTGTTTTGCTTAGCGTAGTTTTGCGTAAGACTTAACATCGACCAAGGATCGGTGAAGTAGAACAAAGAGTTTCCGCTCATGAAGTTGCTAAGGTTCTTAGAGGAATCGGCTTTTAATCCCGCATAGCCTAAATTGATGAGTTCGCGAATGGATTCGCTTGCGTCAGACAACGCTTTGCGGTTTGCTTCGTTAGTGTACCAGTCTACTTTGAAAGTGTTTTCGTCGTAAAGTTTAAGACCGTTTTGCATTGCAGCCGTAATATAAACGTAGTTTGCAAAGTAATCGGAAGTCGTAGACCAAGCGATAGCGGTGTTACCGGTCGCCTTTTTATAAGCCGCGCAAACTTCTAAAAGTTCTTGACGAGTGGTGGGAAGCGATTTTCCGATTTTAGCGAGTTCTTTTTTGTTGTAGAATACAACTTGGCTTTGTCCGTCGATGGGAACGCTGTACAAATTGTCGGTACCGTGTTTAACGTATTTTGCCAAGCCTTCCGCGAAGTTGTTCAAATTGACGGAAATACCCGATTTTTCAATGATGTCGTCGAAAGGACGGATAAGTTTGAGTTCCGCGAAGTTTCTGTGCGACTTCATGTGGGACATCAAAAGGTCGGGGGCGTTGTTGTTGTAGTTGATTTGCGAAGCAACGGTGTTTTCGTAAGAATCAGCCGAAATATTGGTAACCGTAACGTTGATTTTGCCGCGATATTCGAGGTTGAATTGGTCGACGATTGCTTTGAACGGATCCTTATCGTCGCCGTTAACTACGGTGTAAAGTTTAAAAGATACTTTATTGAAAACTACGTTTCCGCTTTCGTCGAATTTAAGTTCGCCGGTCGTTTGGGGAATTTCGCCGCCGGTGCCGCCGTTATCGTCTTTGCCGCAAGCGGCGAAGGGCAATACCATGGTAAGGCAAAGCCCGACTGCTAAAATTGCTTTTAAAAATTTACTTTTCATTATTTTTTACCTCTTATTGTAAATTATTTGTTTTTGTAAAGACGAATTACCAAGCCGCCTTTTTGAAGAATTGAGAACTGCTTTTTATCCGTTCTCTTTACGGTGATTACTTCTTTTTCGAGCGAAGAAAGATCCGCACTGTCCGAATAGATTTCGGCAACGTATTCGCCGTCGTCTTCCAAGAAGGAGAAGTCAATCGTAACGTCGCGTTTTAAAAGCGAGTTTGCAACGCCTACGAACCAGTAATCGCCGCCCTTTACGGCTGCGCTGTAGTAAAGATCCAATTCGCCGCCTAAAAATACCGTCTTATCGCGTGCGGAAGGTATAGTCTTGAATAATTCATAGATATCCGCGCGCCTATAGGTGTCCGCGAAGTCCGCCATGGAAGGAGTACCGGCTTCGTACAAGACAGACAAAGAAAGTTGATGTGCCTTCGTGAGGTTGGAAGTAAACGGATTGACTACGGGCGTAAAGTCGGAAGGACCTACGGCGTTTCTTATAAAGAGTTCGTTAATCGTGTAAGTCGCGCCTACGCCTTTCATTTCGTTGCCGTAAATACCTTCACGGTTGATGACGTTAGGATATTTGGCTCTTTCGCCGGTGGGTTTGTTAGAACCGTGACAGTTAACGATCATTTGACGTTTGGCACATTCTTGATAAATGGTTTCGTACCACTTAATAGTACCGATGTCCTCGCCTTGGTGAGTAGGATCGGTAGCGTTTTGACCGTCGAAGAAGTCGATTTTGATACCGCAAGCCCCCCAAGATTTCCATAAATCGAGTTTAGCGTTTAAAATACCGGCGTTGCCGTTACCGAAGTCGGTTAAAGCGTTACACCATACGAGTATGCCGATGTTCTTTTTAGCGGCGGCTTTTGCCAACGCTTTAACGTTGGCTTCGCCGGCGCCCGTCCAACCGCCGTCGAGTAAGACGTACTTCCAGCCCATTTCTTCGGCGAGGTTCAAATATTCGTAATGAAGCCCTATTTCGCTTTGACTGCGAGTTCCGCTATAGATAAGCCAGCTCCACGCCGTAACGCCGGGTTCAACCCAGTCGTAGTTATAGATGGCTTGTTCTTCGGCGGAAAGTTCGTCATAGTCGTCGGGTTTCCAGTAAACGTCGGTGTAATCTTTTTCACCGCTAAAGTAAACGGTTTCGACGAGTTCGGATTCCTCGATGGTCTTCATATCGCCTACGATACCTACGCGCCAAGGAGATTCGAAAGGATAAGAAACTTTATTGTCGTCGATCGTAACGCCCGCGGGAGTGTGTTCGGTCTTTAAAACGCATTGACCGTCGGTGCCTGTAGGCGCTTTAAGGAAGGAGCCGTAATAGTTGCTTCCGACAAGTTCCGATTCGGTAACGAGCGAGTAATAATTAGTACCCGGTACGTCGTACACGAGAGGCATCGCGAGATATTGCGAAGAAGTAAGCGCATCGGCATAGAACGTTTGATAAGCGACTTCGTATGCGAAAAATTCGCCTTTCGTAGGATAAATGGAAACATATTCCTGTGCCCAAACGGTGGATTCTTCGGGTAAAGCGAAAGTTGTTTTTTCGGTGTTGACCGTCATAACGCCTTCGCTGCCGTCGGCTTTACGAACGTTGTATCTGAAAGCGTAACCGTCGTCGTAAGCGCGAACTACTACGTCCATGTAAAATTCCCAAGCCTTGAAGGTAAGCGTCGTTTCGTTTGCGCTGTACTCAACGTGTGCGGATTTACCCGAAATGTTGTCGTAAGAGCCTTGAATTTTTCTTGTTTTTGTTTTGCTGAGGGTAGAGAAGTGAAGGTCGTCGTCAGCTATATCCAAACCGAGTTCGGATTTTGCCACAACCGTCGCGTCGTCTTTTTTAACGGTGTAATAAAGATTGCTGTAAGCGTCCCAAAGGATGTCGACCGAAATGCTTCCGTCGGGGGATTTTACAGTCCATTCGCCGTTATTTTTTAGGGTAGGTTCGGCATTGCCGCCGTCACCGTTGCCGCCGCCTTGTTGGCAAGCGGTAAGTCCCAAAACGGCAGTCACGGAAAGAGCAATAGTAAGTATAATCAATGCTAATTTTCTTTTCATAATAATCCTCCGTTAACCGAGCAAGCCTGCGACTTGCGAGTAAAGATTGGTAAGTTTTGACGAAATATCGTCCGTGCTTGCCTTAGTATCGGTAAGATAAGGCACGAGTATGCTTTCCGACGCGACGGCGTTAAAGATGTATTTCGTGTTAGCCATACCGGGGAGAGTCCAATAGTTATTAGGATCGCATACCGACTTCATAAGTTTAATGACTTTGTCTTCGGAATTTTTGTATTCTTCGACTTCAGCGGTTTCCTTATGAACGGGTACGAAACCGGTCGACGCGAAACGATACGCGTTTTTGGAAAGATAATCGGCAAATACCGCGGAAGCGCACATTCTTACGGGGTCCGCGATGACCGTGGAAGCGCCGTTATAGAAAGCGACGCCTAAAGTGTATACGGGAACGTGCTTACTTGCTTCGTCGGTATTGTCGGTAAACAAACCGCTTAAAGACATTACGCCGAGTTTATCGTTGTTTGCGATATTGCTTTCCTGACCTTTCCAAGAAATCATCGCCATAAGAGCGTTACCGCTTGCGACCGAAGTTACCATATCGCCTTCGGCATAGGTGCTTGCGGAACCTTTGTTAAGACCGTTTACGCCGAACAAATCATACGTCGTACGTAAAGCCGTTTGAGCGCGTTCCATAACGCCGTCTTCCTTCCACGTGCTTACGTGCGCGCCGTTAGAATAGGTAAAGTAATCGGCGTCGTTTTGAGAGAACGCCGTGTAACTCGAACATTCTTTGAATTCCCAATTGGTCGTAGTCAATATGGATTTAAACTTAGCATTGGTTTTTTCGCCTTCCGCTGCCGCTTGTAACACTGCGGAAAGTTGCGAATAATTCGTCGGCAATCCGTTAGGACTGTATTTTTGCATTAACGCCTTGTTGTAAACGATGTAAGGTACGAACGCCGCGAAAGGTGTTTGCAACATTACGCCGTTATTCATGGATTCGCGCACCGCGCCCGCATAGTAGTCTTCGTTGTTGACTTCGATACCGGCAAGCGAATATATATCTGCGATAGGATAATAAGTAGTGTAGCAACGCATGAGTTCGGCGGTTTGCTGAATTCTCAACAAAGTGTCTTGCTGACTTGCTAAAGTGTTGCTGTAAGTAACTTTGATTTTACCTGCGTATTCTTCGTTGAAAGCGTCGACGACAGATTTTAAAAGGTCTGCGCTGAAAGAACCCGTACCGTTCCAAACAAATACGTTTACGTTGTCGTATACGATGTTGCCGTTTTCGTCTCTTTCAAGGTTGTATAAATCTCTGAACTTAGCGTGCAAAACGGTAGTGTCTTCAACAACATCCTCGTCGAAGTCCCATTCGGTGGTTAACGCTTCGTCCACACACCATGCCTCGAAAGTTTTACCGTAACGAGATTTTGAAGGAACGAGTTTTTTGTTGATAGTCGAACCTTTTTCGATTTCGATGACTTTGTTTACGGCACCCGCATAACCGAAGTCGAAAGTAACGGTAGTCATACCGGGTTTTTCCTTCCAACCGGCGTAAAGGGTTAAATTGCTCGTTACCTTTGTGGAAAAGTCGAACTTGTTTTGACAAGCGGCGTCGGTATACCAACCGTCGATGTTATAGCCTTCACGCGTGGCTTTCCAATCCATCGGCGTAACACCTTCCTGGTAAGCGTGAACGCGCGACGTCGCGCCGTCGTAATTGAGATTATAGGTTACGTTGTACTTTTTCGCGACGGTAGTTCCGCTCGTACCGCTATTGCCTTGTTGACAAGCGGTAAGAGAAAAAAGCATCGCTAAACAAAGTAAAAACGCAACTAATCTGATGTGTGCTTTTGTCATACATAATCCTCCGTTTAAGATTTTCTTAATTTATAAATATCAAGGTTGCCCGTCTGGCGATTTACTAATATCGTCGACGATTATTAATTAAGATTGTCAACGCCAACGTTTATCTTTTATATTGTCGGCGATCATCGATAATAACGTCTGAAAAATCAACCGTCAAGGTCGCCCTTGTTATTTTCTGTCTTTCGTCTCCTAAGCCTCTCCTCATAGGAGAGGTGCCTCGTAGAGGCGGAGAGGTCGTCGTATACTCTTTCCGTTATACATTTCGACCTCTCACCCGCTACGCGGGAGCTCTCCTTACGAAGGCGAGCTGTTAGTTGCTGCTTTTCCAAGCCTCTCCTCGTAGGAGAGGTGGCACGTAGTGACGGAGAGGTCGTCGCTTCCCCTTATTGATTTAAGGGGAAGTGGCGCGTAGCGCCGATAGGGATAAGATGTTTGAGTTTTTCTCTATCTTACGACAACCCTTCCGTCAACTATCGTTGACACCTTCCCTTGCACAGGGACGGCGTTTTCGTGTTTCATTTACACAAAATGCTAATATTAAGCTTCGGTGTTCCAACTGTAGTTGGCTGTACCGTGCCACTTGATGTTGCTGTATTGACCGGCGAGTTTGAAGTTATGCCATTGTACGGTTACGACTTCGTCCCAACGAGAGCAGCCGGATACTACATCGTCGTTAACCTGCGTGTCACTGCAGTAAATAGTTCTCGTATATTTTTGTTCGGGGTTAGCGATGGATTGAGCCGTCATAGTCCATTCGGCATAGTTTTCGTGAAGTTTACGCGAAATTGTAAATCTCATACCCTTAGACGCGTCCGCACCGCTACCGGGCTCGTGCCAACCTGAGTTTTTAGCGGTGTTAAGCAAGAATTTGTAAAAGCCGAAAGAGGTTCCTTCGTTTGTATTCCACTGTACGCCGAATTGAATATTCGGGTTGCTGTTGGTTTCGTTATACCACCTGTCGCGGATTTCGATTAACGAACGATAAGTTCCTTCGGTACCTATATAATCCCATTGATACGTGAAGTCGCCGTCGAACCAAACGCCGTTAGACGTCATACCGCCGTTGAATTCGGCTGTACTATTAGTGAAGTCATAGTTAAGACCGCGTTCTTCGGAATATTCGTTGGACGTGAAGTTCTTGTTGTCGGTGTTTTTAGAACCGGAGAAATAATTCATTATACCGTCGTCGCCGCTACCGAGATAAGCCAAGGTTAAATCTTTACCGTTGTGGGTAACTTCTTTAACTTTGTCGATAGCCGCTTGACCGCTTACGTACTTAATGGCGGAGGCGTTTACGGTGTTACCGCCGACTATGAACAAACCGGGAACGGTGTTGCCTTGCGAATAGTAACTGCTTACGTAAGTTGTCACGTATTGATCGTTCCAGAAAGTCATAAAGTTGTCGCCCATACGTGCGATTGCAAATTTAGCCACCTTGGTGTCGCCGTTACATTTAGCGTTTTCCGTATATCCGGAATGTTTCGTCAATTTGCATTTATAAACGACTTTACGATCTGCTAAACCCTCTTGTACGCTCCAAGCGTTGGTATCGGCAGTCGTATCGAAGTCCGCTACTTTATAGTTGACGTCGTTGCCGTTTGCGACGGTTACGAGCATGCGTTTAGTGTTAAGACTATTGTCCTCGTTAAGGGTAAAGTGCGCCATACCCCCGCGATAACCGATTGCAGTATATTCGACTTCTGCATAATAGTAATCGGAAGCCGTGGCGTTGAGTGCTAAGAACTGATAACCGTTAGTGCTGTTGACAAGCGTTTGTTCCTCGTCGGCAACTAATTTTTTACCGTCTTGATAGGACCAAGTGGAATCGTTCCAGCGGATTAAATCGCGGTATAATTTTACGGTTACTTCCAAAGTGGTGACTAATTCCGCATTGTCGGGATCGATTGCTTGATATTCAACCCTGTATTCGCCCTTAGAAGCCGTCAAAGCGTTGTTTTCCAAAGTAGCGCCTTCGTCCAACAATGTAACGGACACGGTTACGTCGGCAAGTTTCCAAGACTTAGCCGTCGCAACGGGAAGAGTAGCAGTGCCTTCTAAAGCGTTTAAAGTACCTCCGTCGTTTGTCAAGGTGAAGCCTTCGACTTCGGTAAAGTTAATCTTAGGTGCGGATTCCAATTGAGGATATTCTTCGTAACCTTCTTTATAATTGCAACCTTTGCGTTGACAAGCCTTGTGCGCGTTGTGACCGGGGTGTTCGGTAGTCGCTTCGAGTTCGCCTACGTCAATCATATCGTGACCGAGTTTGTCGTTCGTCTTGACTTCCTTAGTCTGCGTCGCGAAAGCTTCGTTTTCAAAAGTAGCCGTGTATGTCGTGATTTCGTCGTTTTCGCAAGATTGTTTGGTTGTTACCTCAGAAGTAGCGGTTACGGTTTCTTCGATACAATCGGCGCAACCGTCGAAGCCGCAAGCGTATTTAGCCGTGCAAGTAGCGTTGTCGTCCGACCAAGTGTAACTTAAATCGCTGTAAACGTGATAAGTGTGTTCGGTCGCGCTGTTCGTCCAAGTAATGTTGCTGTACTTACCTGCAACGCTGACGTTGTGCCATTGTACCGTTACGGGCTCGTTCCAACGGGTGTAAGCGGTTTTGCCGTCCGAACTCTTATCGGCAGTTGCGCCGAAGTTAACGGTTCTCGTGAATGTCTGCCAAGGTTTAGCGATTGACATGGTGGTCATAGTGATTTCGGCGTAATCTTCGTGGAGTTTACGGGAAATGGTGAATCTAATGCCTTTAGAATTGTCTAACGATTGACCGCCTTCGTACCATTTTGCGCCTTCCGCATTTTTGTTTGCGTTAAGGAGCGAACGGTTATATTTGCCCGCGTCGTATTGTGCGCCGAACTGAATACCGTATTCGTCATACCAATAGTTACCGCGTAATTCTATAAACGAACGATAACTGCCGCTTGTCGCCGTGAAATCCCATTGATAGGTGAAATCGCCGTCGAACCAAACGTTGTTACTGAACATCGCGTTGTTCATACCCACGTTATCTCTCTTCGTGTCGAGGTGAATTCCGCGTTCTTCGTCTATTTCGTAAGAAGTAAAGTTTCTTTCATTGTCGTTTTTCGAGTCAGCCGCCCAATCAGAAGGTACATAGTTTACGTTTACGTCTTTACCGTTGTGGGTAAGCGCCGCGACTTTTGCGTTGACCGCGTCTTTACCGGAATAGTAAACGACGTTCTTAACGGCTTCTACGTTACCGAGATAAGCGTTGACAAACACACCGGGAACGGTCTTTTGACCTGCATAGAACTCATCGGTATACATTAAGATGTATTGATCGTTCCAGAAGTTTACAAAGTAGTCGCCGATACGTGCGATTGCAATTTTAGATACTCTCGCACCGGCTGCAGAATCTTCGTGTTCGCTGTGGTTCCAATATTCTTTCAGACGATATTGATATATGACTTTCAACTTGCCGTTGCCTTCTTGAACGTCCCAACCGCGAGCCGTATCGAAGTCGATAAATTTGTAGTTGATGTCTTTATTTCCCGCGAAAGAAACGAGAGATCTGTTTAAGTTAACGCTTCCGTCTTCATGTAACGTATAGTGTGCGAGACCGCCTAAATATTCGGTGGTGTAATATTCGACTTCCGCATAGTAGTATTCGCTTGCTTCTAACTTAAACGCGCCGAGTTGGTAACCGTTTTTGGTTATCGTAAGCTGTTGGTCTTTATCGTCGACGTATTTTTGTCCTTCGACGAAAGTCCAAGTGCCGTCGGTCTTTTCGTAAACGTTTCTCGCAACTTTTACGGTAACGATCTTTTCGGCAACGAGTTGGTCGTTTTCTCTGTCGACCGCCTTGTAGGAAAGTCTGTAAGTGTTAACGGTATCTCCCGTCTTTGTAGCGGTAATTTTACCGTTTGCCAAGGTTGCGCCTTCGGTGTCTAAAAGTTCAACGGTAACGTCAACGTAAGTACCGTCGCAAGTTCTTGCCGTTGCGGTGGGGACGGTTAAGGTTTCGCCGTCGAGCATACCTATCGTGCCGCCTTCGGCAGTTTCTTCGAAACCGGACATTTGAGAGAATTTAACGGTAGGTGCGGATCTTTCGATTACTACTTCGAAACTTTCGGACCTGTTCAAAACGGTTACGGTAACGATAGCCGTGCCGACCTTTTTAGCCGTTAAGGTTAAAGTTTCTTCGTTAACGGAGATTAAACCTTGGCTTGCGCTGATTTGAACTTTGGTGTTTTCCGTCGTGTAGTATTCGGCGGGATTCATCGCTAATTCGAGCGTTCTCGTTTGAGTCCAATCGTTCCAAGTCGCGCTCATAGCCGCTTTGTTGGAAATTTCAAAGGATTGGAATTCGGGACGAACGGTGAGTTCTAAAGTGTTGCTGAAATCTTCGGTAGCGACGGTTATCGTAGCCGTGCCGACCTTTTTAGCCGTTAAAGTCTTTTTGTCGCTGCCGACCGAAACAACGCTTTCGTCGCTCGACGTAACGGTGTATTCGGGTTTGTGGTTGTTGTAGTATTCGGGATTGAAGCCTACTTGCAACGTTCTCGCGCTGTCGCCGAGTACCCAAACTTCGGAAAGTTCTTCCTTATTTGAGATTTCGATGCCGCGTAAGTAAGGAATAACGGTGATTTCCACGCTGTCGGAAATTTCGTTTCCGTCGATGTCGGTGGTGGTTACCGTTATCGTAGCCGCACCTTCGCCCGCCGCGGTCAACGTCTTGTTGTCGTCCGCAACGTCGACCACGCTTGCGTCACTTGTGTTGCACATGTAGTCTTTGCCGGTAACGACTTCGCCCTTAAGGGTGATGGTTACCTCGAGTGTGCGTGCTTCCGATGCCTCAACCCATTCGGTTGCGAGTGCGTCCTTGTTGGTTATGCTGATTGCATAAACGTAGTCGGGATCCGGTTCGTTACAGAAAGTGCAGACGCCGTCAACGTAGTTGTGCTTGCATTGATTATAGCCGCATGCGACGAAACTTGTTATACAAGCCGCCATAACAAACGCAAGTACAATCGTTAACATTGTCCTGAATTTTTTGTTCATTGTTTCCTCCTAAAGATAGATTTTTTCGGGGAATTATTAAGCTCCCCCTTTTACACAATTATTCTACCCCCCCCCGACAATTTTGTCAAGTAAAATTAATGTCATTCGGGATTTTTTATGCGCGTCGGCACTTTTTTAATGCGCGTCGTTTCGCGCGTAAAACGCCGTTTAAAGACGTTAAAACGGGCGCTTAAAAATTAATTTTATCGAAAAAGCGTCGATAATCGACCTATAGACGAACTTTTACGATTACCGACACTCTTTTTAAAACATTATTTTTTTTCTTACAAAATTGTCAAAGCAGTACAATTTAAACATAAAAAAAGTGTTCTGCAAAATCTTGAAAACCAAGTTATGCAAAACACTTAAAATATATATTTAATGAAAACGAAGGTTTAACGGAAATTTATTCCGCAATGAAATTTGTTTTCATAAACATCGTTTTTTAAAATTTTATAACGTCTTCGTCCGAGTAGGTATCGGAATCGTTTTCGTCGTCGCTTTTTATAATATCGTCGATATCGTCGGTTTTTGCGTTTTCCGCACGTTCGCCGGCGGTTTTTATGCGTTCGTAAACGTCCTTCAAATCGACGTTGTCTTTTTTAAAGACGGCGGCGTTCTTTTTTTCGTTTTTAATGCCCCACTGAACAAACACTGACAAAGCAGCCATCAAAACGATTACTATACCCAAAATTAAAAGTTCGGTAAGTTCGCGTACGATTAAAGTTCTTAAAACTTCGCCGCCGAGTTTGAATTCCAAGGCGACCAAAATGCCTTCGGAAACGTCGAGGCGAATGTCTTCCTTATGTTTAAACAAATTGATGAGCGATTTGATAATGGTAAAACAAATTATGCCCGCGCATATCAAATCGACGATTATAATAGCGAATTTTATGACGTATTCGTAAGTATTGCTTACGGTTTGAAAAAATTCTTCCACGGTTATTCCTGCCTTTCGTTAATCATGCTTTTAACCTTCATAAGACGGGTTAAAGCGCCTCTTTCGTTTTCGCCGAGTTTCGACGTAATGTATTTTATGGTTTCTTCGAGCTGAGGTATCATGATATATTCGAGCGCGTTGACGCGGCGTTTGTTTCTGATAATCTCGTCGGCAAGCATTTGCACTTTCTTTTCAACGACGGCAAGTTCCACTAAAACGGTTATTGCTTCGGTAATCTTTTTTACCGAATAATCGGCTTCGCTCGTAACAAGCGCGTACGAATACGGCATACCGCCGCGCTTGGTCGTTTCGACTTGAATTTTAGGCACCATGACGTTCATTATGCTTTCCGTATCGAGACTTAAGTTTAAAGAAGTCGACGGCATATTGAATGCGTTTTCCGTTTCGGCTTCACCCATAAGCGCGCGAGCGGAAGAAAATTCTTTCAACGCATCGGAAAGCATAGCGGTTGCTTGCTCTCTAAGCCGCTTATTTTCCTTTATTATGACGGAAAACCGACGAATCATCTCGTCCGATTTATCCTTTAAAAGTTTATGTCCCCTTTTTGCCGTGGATAAACGCTGTTTAAGCTTTTTTAATTCCATGCGGGTGGGGTTAACGTTTAGTCTTGCCATATCTGCCCTTTGTTTTTTTAATGCTTGAAATTCTCAAGAAACGCCGATAACCGACCTATATCCCGACTTTTTAATAATAATCGAGATTTTAAGTCTTGCGTTTTCAGTCTTTTAAATACTTTTTGATGTACTTTTCTTTAATACGCTTAAGTTCCGACTTAGGCAATATCTTTAAAAGTTTCCAACCTAAATCCAAAGTTTCTTCGATAGGTCTGTCGGTATTCGTCCCTTGCGAAACGTACTCTTTTTCAAACTTATCCGCAAATTCGGCGTACAATCTGTCGGTAGGCGTAAGGGCGGCGTCGCCCAAAATCGCGGCAAGCTCCTTACTTTCTTTACCCTTTGCGTAAGCCGAGAAAAGTTGGTTCATCGTATCTGCGTGGTCTTCCCTTGTTTTACCGTCGCCGATACCCTTGTCCTTAAGACGGGAAAGCGACGGAAGTACGTCTATAGGCGGATTAACGCCTCTTTTATAAAGCTCCCTCGACAATATAATCTGCCCTTCGGTGATGTAGCCCGTAAGGTCGGGAATGGGGTGAGTTTTGTCGTCTTCGGGCATTGTCAAAATAGGTATCTGGGTTATAGAGCCTTTCTTTCCTTTTATACGCCCCGCCCTTTCGTAAAGCGTGGCAAGGTCGGTGTACAAATAGCCCGGATAACCTCTTCTGCCGGGGACTTCTTTTCTTGCGGCGGAAACTTCACGCAAAGCCTCGGCGTAGTTCGTTATGTCTGTAATGATTACGAGTACGTGCATTCCGAGGTCGAACGCTAAGTATTCGGCACAAGTTAGCGCCATACGCGGCGTTGCGATACGTTCTACGGCGGGATCGTTTGCAAGGTTTGTAAACAATACCGTCCTTTCTATCGCGCCAGTGCGTCTGAAGTCGTTAATAAAGAATTCCGCTTCTTCGAAAGTAATACCTACGGCGGCAAAAACAACGGCGAATTTTTCGCCCGATCTTACTTTTGCCTGTCTTGCTATCTGTGCGGCGAGTTCGGCGTGGTTAAGACCGCTCATGGAAAACACGGGGAGTTTTTGACCTCTTACCAAAGTATTAAGTCCGTCGATTGCCGAAATACCCGTTTGAATAAATTCATTAGGATAATCGCGTGCGGCGGGATTAATAGGCTCGCCGTTGATATCCATTCTTTTTTTAGGAATAATAGGCGCGCCGCCGTCACGGGGGTTACCCATACCGTCGAAAACTCTACCGAGCATGTCTTCCGACACGCCGAGTTCTTGACTTCTCCCTAAAAATCTTGCTTTGGACGTTGAAATTTGAAGACCGTGAGAAGATTCGAAAAGTTGAACGACGGCTTTATCGTCTTTAACTTCCAAAACCTTACCCATTCTGACTTCGCCGCTTTGTTGGGTAATTTCGACGAGTTCGTTATATTTTACGCCGTCGACGCCTTCGACGAGCATCAAAGGTCCGACGACTTCTTTTATCGTTTTATACTCTTTATACATCTTCTTTACCTCCGCGGGCAACTGCTTTGAGTTCTGAAACAAGGCTCGCAAGCGTTTCGTCGAGAACTGCTATATCGTTTTCTTCGACGTATTTCGCTCTGCCGATTTTTTCAATGGACGGAACGCCTAAAATTTCGTCGAGTTCGGCATAACTGTCGACGGCGAAATTTGCGTAAACGTAAAAAGCATGTATAAGTTTTATCATCTTATATTGCTTCTGCAAGGTAGTATAAGTATCGGTTTCGTGGAAGGCGTTTTGATGTAAATAGTCTTCCCTTATCATCTTAGCCGTTTCCATCGTAATACGGTCGCGATAAGAAAGCGAATCCATACCGACAAGTCTTACGATTTCGTCCAAAGCCGCTTCTTCTTGCAAAATCTTCATCGTAAACGCACGAAGTTCGGGGAAGTCCGCCGCGACGTTTTCCTTGTACCAATCAGCCATTTTGTCGGCGTACAAAGAATAACTCACGAGCCAATCGATTGCAGGGAAATGACGTTTATACGCCAAAGACGCCGACAGCCCCCAGAAAACTTTTACTATACGTAAAGTCGCTTGCGCAACGGGTTCCGACAAATCGCCGCCTGCGGGCGAAACGGCACCGATTGCCGTAACCGAACCGATTTTATCGTTACTGCCCAAAACTTTTACTACGCCTGCCCTTTCGTAAAACTCGGCAAGGCGCGACGACAAATAGGCGGGGTAACCTTCGTCTCCCGGCATTTCTTCCAAACGACCGCTGATTTCGCGCAAAGCCTCCGCCCAACGAGAAGTCGAGTCCGCCATTATCGCGACCGAATACCCCATATCGCGGAAATATTCGGCAATGGTGATCCCTGTATATATCGACGCTTCACGCGCGGCAACGGGCATATCCGAAGTATTTGCGATTAAAACGGTACGTTTCATCAAAGGTTCGCCCGATTTCGGATCTTTCAATTCGGGGAACTCATTTAAAACATCCGTCATTTCGTTTCCGCGTTCGCCGCAACCGACGTAAACTATGATTTCGGCGTCCGCCCACTTTGCAAGTTGGTGCTGAACAACCGTTTTGCCGCTTCCGAAAGGACCGGGAACAGCCGCACAGCCGCCTTTTGCTATGGGGAAAAGCATATCTATAACTCTTTGCCCCGTAACCATAGGCATTTCGGGCGAGAGTTTTTCTTTATATTTTCTGGCGCGACGTACAGGCCATTTTCTTAGCATGGAAACTTGCTTTTCGCCGTCTTTCGTCTGCATAACGGCAATAGGTTCTAAGACGTTGAAACTTCCGCTTTTTACCGAAACGACTTTACCGTCCGCCCCTTCCGGCACCATAATCGAATGACGAACGATAGGCGTTTCTTGAACGAAACCTATTTCGTCGCCGACTTTTAAAACGTCGCCCGCTTTTGCGGTTGCGACAAAATCCCACTTTTTATCGTGGTCGATATTGTTTATAACTATCCCGCGGGAAATTCTGTCGCCGTATTTATCGACAAGTTTTTGAAGCGGTCTTTGTATACCGTCGAAAATCCCTTCGATAAGCCCAGGCGCGAGTTCTACCGACAAAGGCATACCCGTAGACACTACTTTATCGCCTACGCCGAGTCCCGCGGTTTCTTCGTAAACCTCGATAGAGGCTTTATCGCCTCTTAATTCTATAATTTCGCCGATAAGCCCGAGTTCTCCGACCTTTACGACGTCGAACATCTTGCTGTCAGCCATATTTTCAGCAACTATTAAAGGTCCTGCAACCTTTACGATTCTGCCTTCTTGCATTTATTTATCCTCTCTTCCGAATAATATATCTACGCCTAACGCGCCTTCCATTGCACCGCGCAACAATTCCATTCCGTAATCGCCTTCGCCGTCCGGCACGGGTACGATAATAGGATAAGCCGATTCGTTAAAACGTTTTAAGTACGCCGCAAGTTCTCTGCAAAAACTGTCGGTAATAAAGATAACCGCGTAGTCTTTGGCAAGCTTCCTTAGCGTTTCGCGCGCTTTTTCTGCATTTTCCACGGTAAACGCCTCAACGCCGCCCGCTTTGAAAGCGAGAACGTTATCGCCGCTACCTATGATAGCCATTTTGCCCGTCATAGCGTCATTCCTTTCAAGAAAAATCTTTAATAACTTTCGCGCAGCTTGTCTTTTAAAATTGCTTTGTCGACGCCGCTACGCAAACTGAGAAGTATAAGCCTTACGTTTTTAACGTCGGCTTTTCTGTAAGAAACATATAATAAATAAGGTTCGGTGCCTTTATTGAAAAACCTTGTTTCCTTAAGCTTTAACAAGTTGTAACTTTCCGCTTTTCTTTCGTACGCCGTAAGGGGTTTCCCGATGTTTCCGACGGCGTCTTTCAAAAAGTCGTAATATACGCTGCCGTTAAAAGTTTGCAAAATTTGCTCTTTATCCTTAGACAACAAGGCTTTTTCTTGCTTTTTGGTAAGCGTGCCGTAAGGAAGTTTCAAACTTTCGTACTCGGACAAATCGGCGGATCTTAAAATTACGGAAATATTTTTAAAGTCTATTTCCCTTTTTATCAGTTCCGTAGCCGACTCGTCTTTACACGTACGCTTTATCGCCGCGTATTTATTACGTTCGAAAACCGTATCTACCATCGCGCCCGTAGGCATTTTGCCCTCTTCGAAAAGCAGTTCGGCTTCTTTGAAAGCGTTATCGATTTCATCAACCGACGATTTTTTGCCATACAATGCGTTTTTAATCTCGTCAATAGTCAAAACGCCTTCGTGGGTAAGATATTTTTCTTCGTCAAGCCCTAATTTTTTGCACTTGAAAAGTGCCTCGGCATTAAGAAAATCGTAAGGCAACAAAAAATAATTGTGTACGCCCGTTGACGGAGCGTATTCTTTGATAAACGCGATTAAATCTTCTTCTTCGGCGTATAAAACTTGCGATAAGTCGGCGGTTTCGTCCGCAGATTTACCGAAATTATACTCACGCAAAAGTTTTAAGGCGTCCGAAAAATTATCGGCGTCGATAAGCCGCATATATTTATCGTGCCCTAAAAGAAACTTTTCACGAGATTTACAAGCCGCGTCGATAAATAAAATATCTTTTTGCATAGTGATATCAGTCGAAAAGTTTTTCCGCGACGTAAGTTTCGTATTTCTCTTTAAGACTTGCGATTACCGCTTCGAAACTCAAATTTACGTCGGAAAGTTTGCCCTCGATAATTACCCCGCCCGAAAAATCGCCGCCGTCCTTGACTTTAAGGTTTTTGTCTTTAACCACGGAAAAAGCGAGGACTTCGTTTACCGTAAAGGGCGTGTTTTTAGGCAACAAAACGGTATCGCCGTCGTTAGCGTTATTCTCGATAAAACGGCAGATAACCGACTTATACGCAGACTTTTCAAGGTTGTTAAGTCTATCAAGCGCAGCCGTAAAAACGCTGTCGACGGCTTCGGTCTTCTTGGAAAGGTAAAGTTTTTTACCGTCTAACGCGGCTACGACTTTTTTCCTTTTCAAGGCTTCCGACTCTTCCGCTTTCAGTAGCGTTTCTTCTTTCGCTAAAAAATCGTCGGCTTGTTTACGAGCCTCGTCCGTCCTTTTTTCGTAATCGGCGTCAGCATCCGCGACGATTTTAATGCGGTAGTTTTCGGCATCGCTTAAAATCTTTTCAATGATTTTATCTTTTCCGTCCATAGCGAATTATAACAACATTATGGAAATAACGAGCGCTAAAATCGCGTAAGTTTCTACCATTGCGGGGAACAAAATAAGTTTACCCGAAATAGATTCGTTTTTGGAAATCGCCATTATACCGGAAATAGAAGTAAGACCTTGGAATATAGCGGACGCGCAACCTACGATCGTTAAAGGAAGAACGGCAAAGAACATATTCCAGCCTTGAAGAACCGTCGTAATGTCCGCTATTCCGCCGCTTGCGATGATTGCGAGAACGAATCCGTAAATACCCTGCGTTGCGGGAAGAACCGCTAAAACGAGAACTTTAGAAAACTTCTTTCCGTCTTCCGCCAAAACGCCCGCAGATGCGCAACCGGTACGCCATAAAGCGATGGCACTGCCGCCGCCGCAAAGAATAACGCAAAGCGCTATACCGATTAATGCTATTACTTGACCATTATTCATAATATTTACCTCCGATTGTTTCCAATCATAATTTTTTCTTTTTTAAATAAGTTAACCTATAAGCCGATTATCGGGCTTTTTTATAATTTGTTAAAGTAATTCTAATTTTTTGCTTCGGCAAAATAAACGTTGTCGAATTTTGTTCCGAAAGGAGTAAACAACTCGCCTTCGCCTTCGTAAAATCTGCCGTAAAATTCAATGTATTGAAGCCTTGAGTCGTGTATATAAGCCCCCAAAAGCCCCATCGCCAAGTTGAATAAGTGCCCTACTATCAAAATGAGTGCACCGCCGATGATACCGCCGACGTTCGTCATTAGCGGTAACGATAATGAAGTTACTATAGTCGCAATCTGTGCGCCCGAAAGCATCAAACCGTACAGCCTCGCGTAACTTAAAATATCCGACATATAGTTTATAAGCCCGTACACGGACGAAAAGGCTTTTGAAAATTTACCGAAACCTTTTTCGTGTCGCCCTGCAGTTATAGCGCCGATAACGACGGAAACCGCCATAATAATCGCGGCGGTTTTTGCAAGACCTTGCGTAAGCCCCGCAAAATCGACAACTAAAAATATCAATCCTACCAAAAACGCCGACCAAACGACGCCTTCGAAAATGCCGTCTAAAATCTTACCGTCCCTAAAATAGGAAGCCGCTTTCATCAAAAGACTTGCTATTATCTGTACAACACCCATTCCGAGACTCAGCAAGAGCAGCGTAGGAACGGAAATACCCGCAAGATTAAGTTTATGATTTATCGCGTCGGGCATAATAGGCGCTTCCAAAAGCCCTATTCCTCTAAGCAAGCCGTAACCGAAGAAACTATCGAACAACGCACCGAAGATAAAGGTAAATACTCCGCCGAAAGCAATGATGTTGCAAAGCCGTCTCGTGCCCGTATCGCGCCCTATCTTTTTAGCCATCAAAAGTCCGCCGACCGTCATCATTATTCCGTAACCCATATCCGCCATGATGAACCCCATAAATATACTGAAGAATATCATCATAACGAAGTTTTGGTCTATCGTGCCGTACTTGGGCGGCGAATACAAGTTGGTTATAAACTCGAATTGTTTGGTGAGCCCTTTGTTTTTCATGAGCGTCGGCGCGAACTCGTCTTTCGGGACAACGGTAAATTCCGTAAAAACTCTGTCGCTTGTCTCGGCAAGTTTTTGTTCAACCCTTTCGACGGCTTCGGTAGGAACGAAAGCGTCAAGCAAAAAAGTTCCGTCGGTAGTTTGAAAACCGTCTTTGTCGCGCGCTTTTTCAAGTTCGAAAGAATATCTGTCGAGAAGAATTTTCATCTCCCTTAAATACCCGCGTTTATCTAAAACAGAACGGTCGAGATCTTTTAAAGTTTTTTCAACGTTCGCAATTTTTGTTTTAAGTTCGTCGCATTTTTGTTTAGCGGTGAAATCGCCCGCAAAGTTTGCGCGTGAAAACCCTAAACCCGCCAACACGCCCGAAATAAGAGATTCGTCTTGTTTAAGGCAGACGACAGACAAAACCGACAAGTTGGCGTCTTGACATTCGATAAACGCCGAACAAGGATAATCCCCCGATAAAAAAGACTCCGCCTGACTCGGTTTTAAAGTGCCTAAAAAAGTCTTGGTTTCCTTAGTGTCCGCAAAAGTCGAAAACTTTGTTTTAAGACCGTAGAAAGGTTTATACAAGGAATACTCGTTTTTAAGTTTTACGAGTTCAGCCTTGGCGTCGACCGTTTTATTTCGTATTTCGTAAAGATCCGTCACTACTTGTTCGATTTTGCTTTCCGAATCGAGCGCGCAAACAAATTCGTCGTACGAAACTGCGTAAACTTCTTCTTTCAGCGGTGCAACGTCTTTTTCTTCCTTGGAAATCCTGTTAACGTTCGTAAATAAAAAATCGCACGCAAACCGAAGTCTGTCGAATTTTTCGACAAACCCGTCCGCGTCCTTTACGTTTTCCGAAACGCTATCGTTAGATACAATTTGTACAGAGCATGTCTTGTGCAGCGCGCTAAGGATTTTTTCCTCGTCGCTTTTAACGCCGACAAGTTTCATGCGTGACATTTCAGCAATCGCCATTTAAAACCTTCCCCGCAATTTCGTCGGACAATGCGTTGATTTTTTCGGTTAAGGAATTATAAAGAGCGTCTGAATCGTTTTTCGCCGCAGATAAAACTTCGTTATAAAGTCTATCTTCTTCGCGCAAAATCCTTGCTTTATATTCCCTTTTCATATTTTTAACGGCTTCTTCCGCTTGTTTAAGCGAGTCAGCGGCAAAAGCCTCGGCGTCCTTGTTTTTTGCTGCGGCGTATTCGTCGGCTTCCCGCCTTACGGTAGCGGCTTTTTCTTCAGCCGATTTAATTTCTTCTAAAACTTGTTCTAACATATTTTCAGTCACCCGACGGATTATTTGCGCAAAACCGCGCTACGTAAAAAATCTTTATATATATAATAGCAGATTATTACGAACTTTTCAAGATTTTTAATCCACCTTTTTTATTTTCACTCATTTTTTAACAATTCGCCCTTTTGTTAAATTTTAGTTAATGAAAAAACTTGCCTTTGCGGAAAATTTGACGGTTCTCATAATTATTCGAAAAAAATTTTAAAGTTTTAAGGCTGATTTTTGCAAAATTTTGTCTTATCTTAACCTATACGGCATAAATCCGTTTACTTTTTTTCTACAATATGCTACAATAATAAAACTATTATTCTTTAAAAGGAGTTTTTAATCAAGTTATGCAACAACCCGATCCCTACCCTGAACCCGACAGTAGTATGATTATCGTATACGTTTTCGTGTTAGTGATACTTATACTTCTATCCTCTTTCTTTTCCGCCAGCGAAACGGCGTTTACGTCGCTGAACCGTTCGAGGCTAAAAACCAGAATGCAAGACGACAGGCGTACGCCAGCACAACAAAAAAAAGCGGAAAAGGCTTTAAAAATGTCCGATGACTTTGACAGAATTTTATTTACCTTGCTTGTCGGAAACAATATCGTAAACATTACGGCATCCACAATCGCCACTCTTCTTTTTATGGAACTGATAAAAAGCAACGCGGGTTTGGCGTCAACCCTTTCAACCGTCGTCACAACCGCGGTCGTCTTGATTTTCGGCGAAATCACTCCGAAAACTTTGGCGAAAGAAAGGCCGGAAGCCTTTGCCGAAAATTTTTGCGGACTTATAAAAATGTTTACGTACGTTCTTTGGCCGATTTGCATTATATTTACCGGACTTAAAAAACTACTCGTTAAAGTCTTTAATCTTCAAAAAGCCGAAGGCGTAACCGAAGAAGAAATTCTTAACATCGTCGAAGAAGCAAGCGAAGACGGCGCGTTAAACAAAAGCGAATCGGAACTTATTTCAAACGCCATAGAATTCCACGATTGCGAAGTCGGCGAAATTTTAGTTCCCCGCGTAAACGTTATTGCCGTCGCAGTAGACACGCCGATGGAAAAAATAAAACAAGTGTTCCTTAAAAACGGCTATTCGAGACTTCCCGTTTACACCGACAGCATCGACCACACCGTCGGTATGGTACACGAAAAGGACTTTTTAAATGCCTTAGACAGGGGCGACAAAAGCATTACGTCAATTATAAAAAAGGTTGCCATCGCGACCGAACATATGAAGATTTCGACGCTTTTGAAAGTTTTCCAAAAATCCAAGGTGCATATGGCTATCGTCGTCGACGAATACGGCGGAACTTTGGGTATAGTTACTTTGGAAGACGTTTTGGAAGAGTTGGTCGGTGAGATTTGGGACGAACACGACGAGGTCGTCGAGTATTTTGAAAAGATATCCGAAGACACTTACCGCGTCGACGCAAACGCAGACTTGGGCGACTTTTTCGAACTTTTCTCGATAGACGCAGAAGACGACGACTTCGATTCTCAAACGGTCGGCGGCTGGGTGGTGGAAAAACTCGGGGACATGCCCAAAAGAAACGCTTCTTTCGATTTCGAACATTTACACATAGTCGTTACCCGTTGCAGTCAACGAAAGGTTAGCGAACTTAAAGTTGTCGTTTTGGACGAAGAAGCGTCGGATAAAGCCGAAACGGAAATTTTAGAACAGGAAGAAGCGCTTCCCGAAGAATAAAAATCCCTACAATTAAAAAACTTTTAAGGAGTCCTAAAATTCGGGCTCCTTTTTTCGCACCGCGATTTTAAAAATCCGTTTTCAAGCCTTCATAAAAAACAGGCAATGCGCTAAAGGGCTTTTAATGCTTTTATTATGCTCAAAAAAACGTTAAAAACTCGTTTTTAGTCGTTAAAAGACTGCAAAAATCTTTTCCAAAAACAAGTAATTGTGATATAATATAAACTGTGTGATGTCGATTTGCTCAAGAGTTCGCAAATCGGGACTACTTGTGGTAGCCCACCTGCTTTGTCTGCGAAAAAGCGGCATCACAGTATGAAACACTGCGAAGTTTCCGCTACTTGCGAGCAAAGCGTCAACTTCTTGTATGACCATCTAACGACGATGCAATACTTCGCTTACGTAATTACGAAAATCGCTGAAATCGTCGCTTTTATTAAAAAACAAAAAAAAGGAAATTGAAAAATTATGGTTAATCACATTGTTATGTGGAATTTCAAAGATGAAATCACCGAAGAGCAAAAGCCCACTTTAAAAAAAGCAATGGAAGAAAATTTAAAAAGTTTGGTCGGTAAGGTTCCGGGACTATTGACGGTTGAATTCGTTAAAACGCCCATAAGTTCGAGCACCCACGACGTGGCGCTTGTAACCACACTCGAAAAAACCGAAGATATCGCAGTTTACGCCAAACACCCCGAACACGTAAAGGTTGCCGACACCTTCGTCCGCCCCTACGTTAAAGACAGGGTTTGCTTGGACTATTAATTCTCCGCGAAAAAAACGTTACAAAAGCAATGCTGTCGTAAAGTCAAACAATTCAATTTGCAACTTGCGCCGCAATTTTAGAACCTTTTTAAAATAAAATCCGTTTCGCGGTTTTTTAAAAACTTTAGTCTAAAAAAACGATTTATAAAAAAGCAAGACTTTCGTAAAGGACGTCTTGCTTTTTATTGTTCAAAAACTCTATTTGTCATAGAAAAAGTCGGCACCGATTGTAAAAACGTCTTCGTCGACGGAATACGTAAGAACGTAACGATAAACGACGTCGCCGCTATATTCCACCGTCAAACTAACGTCTTTATACCCGGCGGTATCGATGCCGACGAAAAATTTATTGATTTTACCGTCCTTAACTTTCGCCGAAAAGACCGTTAAAGACCTTTCTTTGTCTTTCGTTTCGTTCTTTTCTGCAAAACAACCCCGTTTTACGCTAAACGGGAAAAAATCGGCGGACGATATATCGCTTGTTTTTTCTTCGATATCGTAAACCGTTTGGGATAAAGGATCTTTCGAAAGTTTAAACGTTCTTTCCGTTTTCGTGTATCCGTCCGTCGTCTTTTCGTAATCGGTCATAATTCTGTTGACTTCGTCACCGCAATAGGTTTGCGACAACACAACACTGACTTTTTGAGCCTCATGTCCGCTTTTTAAAGATCTTTTAGCTTTGTTTACGGGACTAAATACAACGCCCGTAACGACGGTTGCAGCGATACCGACTGCCAACACGACACTAATTAAAATAATAAGTAATTTTTTACTCATAGACGTACCTCACACAAAACGCCTTTTAAAGAATACAAGCGCCGCCAAACAAACGACAAAAATACTTTCATCAAGGCTGTAATAAACAGTCGAACCTTTTTCGAATTTAGCGGTTTCTTCGTTATAAAAGGCTTCGTATTCCTTTTTAAAATCATCGATAATCGACCTATAGGCGGATATTGCTTCGATTTGCGCCTTGTCGCCCTCGGTAAACGATATACATAGGTTCTTGATTTCGGCAAGCAATTTGAACCTTAAAGATTTATCGTTTTCTATATCCGAAAGTTTAGCAGAAATCTCTTGCAGTTTAGGGAAAACGTCGTTATAGGCAAAAAAGCTAAATGTTTTTTCACCGAAATAATCATCGTCGACAACGGTAACGACGGCAGTGTATTCGCCTTCTTTTGTTATATCGGTAACGACTTCGCCGTCATACATAATAAGCGTATAAAACCTTACATCATAACCGATAAGTCGGGCTATAGGTCCGTTTTTGCCTATTATCGCAAAGTTTCCTTGCGCAAACTCTAACGAAATCGCGCTTCCTATATCGGCTTTTTCGACGGTAAGCAGAAATGATTTACGTGCGCCAACGGAAAACTCGAAAACATTATCGTCAAGGATAATTACGGTAATTAAGTATTCTCCGCAATTCAAAATTTTATCTACTGACAAGTATTCGCCGTCTGACAAATATTTTATTTCCACAGCGAAAGAATTTTGCGTTGCCAAATTATTTATTCCGACAACGTGCGATTTGTAGTCGAAAAATTTTATTTCGTCGCCCGTATAAACTACGCTTTCCTTATCCGCGCTGACGCTTATCTTCTTTTTAGTAACGATTAAATCTGCGCCGTTTATCGTTAAATCGTAATTCTCGTTTTCAAAATCGGCGGTCATAAAATATTTTCCGATAGCGCAAATGTTGCCGAAATCGCTACTTGAAACAATTTTATCGTCGAGATATATTTGATAAGTAAGCCCGATATCGTCGTCTTCGATTATATTACCGTTTGCGGTTTCGTAAGATATTTTCGATAAAATATCCTCGTAAGAATCGGTAAACTCTACGTCGAGCGCCTTCAAGTTTATGCTAACCTTGCGCGGTTTTATTTTAAAAATCGAGTGATTTCCGTTTGAAAATTCAAGCCTTAAGTCATAATTGTTCGAAAGAATTTTTAAAAGACTTACTTCGTAAACGCCGACCGTTTCGCCCTCGGTTCGACAAAGTTTCACAACGTCGCTAACCTTTTCGCCATAGGGTAAAATTTCATTGGCTTCAAGGCGGAAACTATCAGAATCCCCGTATTCTTTTTCGCAATCTAAAACGCTAACCGTTATCTTTTTCGGCAACACTCGGTAGTCGGCTTCAACAAAAGTAAGATCGTAATTTTCGTCTAAAAGTTCGCCTTTAATTTTGTAAACGCCGACTAAAGCATTTTTAAAATCGGTTATTTTAACTATTTCATCTAACTTATCGTCGCCCTTTAAACTGCCGCTTGCTATAACGGCGGAAAGTTTTAAGTCGCTTCCGTAAACGCTGACTGCGTCTTTTGCGACAACGGTTATAGGTCGCGGCAATATTTTATATACCGAAGATATAAAGGTTACGTCGTAATTTTCGTCGACAAAGGAAAGGAAAATTTTATATTCGCCTACCGCAAAACCGCTTTCCCGCTCTAACCTTGCTACGTTTCCGAGCCAATGATTTTTTGCAAGCGAACCTTGCGTTATAGCGCACGTTAAAGGCTTTTCGCTATCGCCGTAAATAACGCTTACGTCGTCGCACTTAATTGTTATATGCCGTTTTAAAGTAATAAGATTGCCCGTACAACTTTCGACAAGGTAGTTTTTGTCAAGGCTTTTTGCAACGATTTTATCTTCAAATTTTTCCGTTCCGTTTTCGATAGAAAAACAAAGCGTGCCGTCGGGTATTTGTTTATTCGTCGAAAAAATAAAATCGGTAGGCAAGTCGTCGCCGTAAAACACGGTAGCGTCGTTAACGCTAACATTTATAGGGCACGGCTTTATTTGGTAATAACAGTAATAAACTTTTTCCGCGAATCGCGCAGACACTTTGTATAGCCCGACGTTTTTAATTTCGGTTACCGTCTCGTCGCCGAGTTTTATCGTCGTTTCGACTTCACCGCCAAAAACTTCTCCGCTTGTTTTGTTTAAAACCTTAGTTTTAAACGAAAACGCCTTGCCGTCGTATTCTTTGCTTTCTCCGTTTAAAAAACCGAAGTCAACAAGGTAATCGTCGTTGTCCTTTATTATAGTTAGTAAAGAAAATTTTTCGTCTATATAAAAATAGTTTTCGTCCGCTATCGGCAGAATGTTATATTTGCCAATAGGCAATTTATCGCTCGAACACGCCGACAAGTTGCCGTATAGGTCGATTGTTGCAACTTTTTGGTCGTTTGAAAAGACATCAAAACACGAAACCGCGCCGACAAAATCTTCGGTGAATTCAAAGAGTATCCTTTTGCCGAAAGAAAATTCCAACGTCTTATCGTTAACCGAAACGTTTGCTTTAACTTTAGTAAGGAGATAATTTGCGTTGGCAAAAGTTACGTCGTAAAAAGGACTTTTTTGCTCGCCGTAAATAGAATAATAGCCCGCCTTTGAAAATTTGGTTGCCGTTGTTTTAAGTTCGATTATGTTTTCTAACGTATCTGCAAATTTCAATTCGCCTTGCTTCAAACTACCGGTAAGCGTTAAAATTTCACTAAAACACGGACTTTCTTTATAATCGATAAGATACTTAAGTTTTGCCGCCTTAACGTTTACGATTTTCTTTTCCGTAATGTAAGCGGTGCCGTTATAACTTCCGCTGTATATTGAAGTTGCGGTAATATCTCCGTTTTCGTATACGAAATTTTGTAAAGCAACTTGAATATCCACCTCTTTGCCGTCTATCGTATACCCGACCGCACTCTTAACCTCGTCGCCGTAAGTAACATCGCTCACGGTAAAATCCTTTACATAACCGAAATCGACGTATCCTTTAAGTTTGTCTTTTAAATAAGCAATCTCGCCCTCCGTTCTGTTTTCGGTAAGCAACCGGTATTCGCTGTAAATCTCGGCAAGAGCATCTTTCAACGAAAGTTGGTCTATATGCCCGTTAACGAAGTTTTTGTAGTCGTCAAACTCCTTTACGTAAAAGTATAAATCGCAAAAAGTATTTTTTAAAGACGGATAAATTTCGTCGTTGAAATTTACCGTTTCGACGTATTTACCGCCCTTTATATAGGGTGTGATTTTCACATTTTGACTTGTATTTCCGTAATAAGAAACCGTTAAATAAAGTTCGGGGAACTCTTTATCGTAAAAAACTTCGTAAACGTTATCGTCGGATAAGGCAAGTGACTTTACGACATTTTCTAAAACAATTTCGTTATCCGTCGAAATATTATAGCGATGAACGGCTTTCCCCGATTCGTATAAAGGCGTAAAGTATTCTATAACGGGGTTATCGGTCTCGAAATAAATTTCCGCAGTAATATATCCGCTTTCATCGGTATAGTAATCTTTACCGCAAACGGAAACGCACGCATTTTTTATCTTTTCACCTATGTAAATTTTTTCACGGCTGAAAAACTTGCTGTCTTTGTACTCCAAAAATCTGCCGTCGCAATTTTGATATATAAAAGTCTTTTTGTTTAAAGTTTCGGTATGTAAATCCCCTTCGATTGTTTTATCGATAATGTAATAATCGAGTATTAACGGGCTTATAGCGTAACTTTTGTAAACTTTTCCGCTTTCAAGTTTGTTAAAATCGTTTATACCGCCATAAACAGCGAAAGCCTTTTTTACAGTCAAATCGGCAAACTCGGTATCACTGTAACCTTCTATGATTTCGTCTTCCAAAACAGCCGACTTACTCGTCGTAATTTGAGCGCTTGTGTTTTTAGTTTGCAAAACGCCCGTAAACTTTCCGTTTATATTAACGACGCCGTTGTTTATAAGCATGCCCGTTTTTTGAAAACCGCAAGCGTATAAATCGTCGCAAGAGGGATAACAAATTCCGCCGTTCGGAAGAAAAGTAAATCCGTCGTAAACGTTCAAACTTCCGTCAAGCGTAACTACTGCGTTTTCGTCTATTTCAATAGTCGCACCCGGCAATACTTTAAGATAAACGTCGTTTGAAACCCTGACCGTCGCGCCGCTTTTTACCAAGACGTCAACGGAGTACGGAATCGCAAAATAATGACATTTGGTCGCAAATTTTCTTTTATTAAGAATAAATTCAAAACTGCAAACTTCGGCTTCGCCGTAAATCGCGACGGTTGTTTTACCGATATTCGTCAAATCTCGGCTATAGATCTTGCGCGCGACTTTTTTAGTTCCGTCGTAAGACATTTGAATTTTGCTACCTTCGAAAGTTTTTAAAAGTCCTAAGCCGTCGCTATCGACAATTGAGACGGATTCTTCCGTCATGCCGTCGGCGTAAATACAACCGACATATTTCGCACCGTGGTTTATAACCCTTTCGACGCGAACGTTTAAAAGAGCGTATTCGTTAAAAGGAAGATTTCCCTTTTCGTAATAGTTAAAAAAGCCTTCCTTTAAATCCAATATATAAAAAGGTTCTAAAAGTTCACCGTTTACGGTAATTTTTCCACAGCCGCTTATAGGACGATAAACTTCCGCCATACCGTTAAGAATTATATTTCCGTTCAAAATCACGGGGCTATAAGCCTGTTTTTCACAAAACGGAGATAAAACACCCGACTTATCGCCAACTTTTAACGTGCCGTCTATAGTAAGCGTTACGCCGCCATCTATCGTTAAAGGTTCGTCTAATTCGTTACCGCTATCATCCTTGCCCGAAACACACAAAGTAACGCCTTTTTTAACTACGGCGGACTGTGTAATCGACGTGCCGTAATACTCTATTACGTCACCTGCCTTACTTAGCGAAAGCGCATCGTAAAAACTTAAAAACTTTCCGTTAAGTTTTGCGTTTTTATCGTCGTTTGTCGTTAACGTCACATCGTTTTCATCAAAAAATCGGTCTATAAGCCCGTTATCGGCATAAGCGATTGTTGTTTTGCCGACCACTGCAAACAAGCAAAACAGAACGACCAAAAACAAAAACGCAATTTTAAACATCTTCCTTTTGTATGAATCAATCATACCGTCCCCCCTATATAAAAACGGTCTTTATCATTTGTAATATCTTTTTTTCCGAATAGCGAAAGGGCGAAAAGACAATTCTTTTTTGCCTAAAAATCGCTATACGTTAGTTATCGTATATCTGTTTTCATAAACTATGATAACATAACGGTCTATTCTTTTGCAATACTTTTTTAAAAATTTTTTCCTTTTAGAAAAAAAATTTGTTAAAATCCTTAAAAAACGACCGGGATCCGCTCGATAATAAAAAAGAATGAGTTCTGTCGGGCACAGAACTCATTCGCAAATTTAATATTTTTTGTCTAAACTTCGGGGTACACTTCAAATTTCGATAGCCGACAAGGATTTTTTAAAAATATTAAATATCGGTAGAGGGCTTCGTTTGCCCTACGCAATAAACGCTAAGCGTTTTAGGTCCGCACGTAGCACCCATTATAGGGTTAAGCATTCCTATCGTAACGTTTACATCGGGTAATTGTTCTAAAATAAACGATTTGACTCTTTCGGCGTCCTCTAAACAATCGCCGTGCGCAACGTAAATGCCTTCGATATGCTTGCCCGTGTAAGTTTCGCACGCAAGCTGCGCCAAACGTTTCATCGAATTAATTCTCCCCTTAGTGCTTTCCGTCGAAACGTTTTCGCCTAATCGGTTTGAAATAATAACGGGCTTTATGCCGAGCATTGTTCCGAAAACGGCTTTGCTTGTGGAAATTCTTCCCGCTCGCTTTAAAAACTTCAAATCGTCAACCGTACCGAATTGGTTGACGTTCATCTTCATGTTTTCGATTTTTTCGGCGGTTTCTTTAACGGTGTAGCCTTGACTTCTTAATTTGCTTGCGAGCATGCACATAATGCCTATCCCGTAACTGCAGTTTAACGAGTCAATGCAGACGATTTCAGAACCTTCGTATTTTTGCATTAATTCGTCGCGAACGACTTCGCTTGCCTTAACCGAAGCCGACAACGCCGACGAGCACGATATCGACAAAATATCGTAGCCGTCTTTTAAATACTTTTCAAAACGATCGGTGTAGTCTTTTGCCGTAACTTGCGCGGTAAATATCCTTGTATCGTTACGCAAAATATCGTAATATTCCTTTGCCGACAATTCTTTCCAATCTAAATCGGCATAGGTAGACTTACCGTCGTAAGATACGTACATAGGAATATAATCTACGTCGTATTGTTTTCTCATATTTTCGTCTAATTCGCAACAAGAATCGCTTACAATTACAAATTTTCTCATTTTTTCCTATCCTTTAATGATTTTTTTCGCTTAGTTTTGACGCTTTAAACAAATTTTTCAAACTTTTAAGCACAAGTGTTTTCAACCTTTCGGCGATTGTTTGTATTATATACGACAAACTTCAACTTTACATCAACTAAGGCGATTTTTTGTAATACGCTTGCGTTTTTTAGCCGTTTTTTCGTTAATTTTCATTTTTTTTACATTTTTGTTACGATTTTATAAAAAAACAACAGGAAAAAAGCGCTATTAAGGTATTGCGCTTATTCCCGTGTAGTATGTTTTTGACAATTACATTTCACGCTAAAGTTTGCACTTTGCTTTCTTTTTTTTGATACTATCGTCGGAATACCGTTCGGCACGACAGCACTTTGGAATTTATATACGCCTATGTATCTGCGGTTTGAAAGCACACTTTGAACGATATTTATCGTCATTTTGCCGTTTTTATACGTTCTGATATTATGCTCGTTAAGGTAGTCGGCGATTTCCTTGATTTTATAGCCGTCTGAATACATTTCAAAAATCTGCTCGGCGATAGGAGCGGCAAGTTCGTCTTTTTCGCAGCAATGTTCGGCATTGACTCTATATCCGAAAGTAACTTGTCCGCCGTTACACAAACCTTTCAGAACGTTTTCAGTCATACGCGGGAAACTTTTTCGGCAAGTTCCGCCGAATAGAACGCCGCCATACCCTCAAAGACCGATTCAAGGAGAATGCCTTCCGAACCTTCACCTATAGTTTCTTTTGCCGAAATAACCTTTATGCCGTTTTTCTTCACAAGACTTTTGTAATGAGCGGAATCGTAACGGTTTCAAGCAAAGCGATCAAGTTTCAACACGATAACACAATCGAAAGCGTGTTTGTAACTATCCTTAATCATCTTTTAAAATTCGGGACGATTATCCGTTTTTGCAGATAATGCACGGTCGATATACCGTCCGACAACATCTATTTCTGCGCGCCCTGCAAACTCCATACATTCGCGAAGTTGCACTTAGATAGACGCTTCCGTTTGATTATCGAAACTGTATCTTGCGTATATTACTGCTTTAATTTTAATTTACCCCTTTTTATTGGATTTTTTGTAATAATTACAACTAACTTTCCAATACATTTTCGTCTAATAAGAAATCATATAAACCTACATGATAGATTCCGTTATCGTCAAACCAAGGCTTCATATATGATTTGGTTACGATTATCTTCTTAAAGAAATCTTTTGTTTCAAGAAAGGGACGAAGTTCAGTTTTTTCTTTGTCCTCCGTATTTAATGATAGTGCCGATTGAATATAATATCTTCTCATCCCTTTATTGATAACAAAATCGATTTCACATTGTTTTTGATGGCGTTTTCCGTCTTCGCCGACGCTTACGATTTCAACAACACCCACGTCAACCGAAAAACCACGAGCAAGTAGTTCATTGTAAATAATATTTTCCATTGCGTGCGTTTCTTCTTGTTGTCTAAAATTCAGACGAGCATTGCGCAACCCCATATCCGTGCAGTAAAATTTAGACGGATAAAGAAAATATTTTTTACCCTTAACGTCGTATCGTTTTGCTTGGTTAAACAAAAACGATTCTTCTAAATATTCCAAATAGGTTGCAATTGTTTGAGAATCCACCTTAACGTTTTTAGCCGATTTCAAAGCGTTGGATATTTTAGACGAGTTGGTAAGCGAGCCGATTGATGAACACAGATCATCCGTCAAAAGTTGTAAAACTTCGGGCAAATCAATGCTGTAACGTTCCTCGATGTCCTTAAAATATACTTCTTTGAAAAGATCGGATAAGTATTTTATTTTATCTTCCGCAGTTTTTTTCGATAAAGTAAGCGGAAGTCCGCCATACTCCGCATATTCTTCAAACCGTTCTAATTTATCTCCGCCTAAATATCCGTAATATTCTTTAAATGTAAGGGGATAAACTCTAACTTCGTCGCCACGACCGCGAAACTCCGTCATAACATCTTTAGAAAGAAGTTTAGAATTACTACCCGTAACATAAACATCGACGTTTTGCATACGAAGTAAGCTGTTTAATACGCCGTATAAAGGAAGCGGTTTGTTGCTTTTTAAATCTTCTTTTTTGATTGCGTATTGAACTTCGTCGATAAAAACATAATACTGTTCGTTATTATTAACAATTTTAGAACGGATATAAGCGGAAAGTTCTTTCGACTCACGGTATTGTTCATTTTCTTCTTCGTCTAAAGCAATCGCAATGATATTTTCTTTTTTTATGCCGAGAGAGAGCAGATAATCGTAATACAAATGGAATAGAAGATAACTTTTACCGCATCTTCTAATACCCGTAATTACTTTTATCATACCGTTTTCTTTACGGTCTATTAACTTTTGTAAATATCTTTCTCTTGCAATAATCCCCATAAGGCACCTCCGTTTATTTGAAAGTTTGTCGTAAATACAACTTACTTTCGATTATTATACTTAAAACCAAATTTTTTGTCAAGCTAAAATAACCAAACGTTTTGTTATTTTTTATTTTACCACACTAAATACGACAGTTTTGGTCGCTTTAAAATTATTTTTATTATTCCTCAAGCATTTTCTTTAAGGTTTCTTCGAGTTTTTCGTGTCTTGAGTGCTTATATCGAAACACATTTCGATAAATTCTTCAATACGGTCGGATTTTTCTATTTTAGGTTGTCCGTAAAGTTTTCCCTCGGGATTGTCCGTTCTACCGAGAAGATAGATACGTCTCGGCAATTTTTATAAGCACGGGGTAGGACGGCATAATAGAGCCGCGTTCGTAATGCGCGAGAACGGGTTGCTTAAACACAATGTTACGAATGGTTTTACGGAAGGTATGAACAATAATATAAAAGTT
>CAYNYV010000011.1:11557-34589 GCA_964401515.1 uncultured Christensenella sp. | reverse complement strand
GCATAATCGTTATCGAAAAAGTCGATCCGCAAAAGCTTAACCAGTACGACGTAATCGCTTACAATCACCATGCCAGCGGGGAAACCATTATTCACAGAATAAGAATGATTGAAAGAAACGAGGACGGAACGATCAAATCGTTCCGAACCCGTAGCGATAAATACACCAGCGACGACCAATCGGGGACGGAAGTTACCACGCCCGACGACGTTGTCGGACGGTACACGGGCGTTTATATACCGTTTATCGGGGCTTTCGTAATGTTTTTGCAGTCGCTTGCCGGGGTTGTTACCGTAATCGCGCTCATATTCTGCTTGATTATGTTCGATAAAAACACGGGTATGATTTCGACGACGCAAACCGAACGTACCGACTATTTGATTAAGGCGCTCAATATTCAGGATATTCACGAGGACTCCGAAATCACGGTAGATTTCGTCGAAAAGATATACCTCGATAAGGTCGGGTATCTTCTAAAAGAAGACGGCGCGCAAATTCACCCTGATAACGCTCTCGTTAACGAAGATATTCCCGTAACGGAAGATAATCTCGTTGAAGATAAAGCGGAAGGCGAGGATACTTCCGATAAAACCTAAATGAGAGACAGGGGACCTCTCCGTCAACTCCGTTGACACCTTTGCTCGCCGAACACGGCAAACCTTTTGTCAACTAGCGTTGACATTTCCCTTATCAAGGTGATTTCCTAAATGGGATGCAGGTAAAAGGCTCTCCTTCGGAAGGAGAGCTCCCCGTGTAACGGGTGAGAGGTCGAGAAATATGCTTGCAAAGTTAATGAACATAGACCTCTCCGTCTGCTTCGACGAGGTCTTGCAGCCACCTCTCCTATATGAGAGGCAATAACAACCCTTCCGCCTCTACGAGGCACCTCCCCTTGCACAGGGGAGGCTTGAAAATGTGCCGAAAGTAATTACATCAATGACTAACAAAGTTAAAGCTTATAAGTGATTGTAGCAACTAATATGGCTTGGGAGTTGCGCCGAAAGCAATTACGGCAACTGTTAGGGCTTGAAAATGTGTCGAAAGTAATTGCAGCAACTGTTAGGGCTTGAAAATGCGCCGAAAGCAATTACAGCAACAACAGTTGCGATAGCAACGACGGCAATAGCGGTTACGATAACGGTAACGAAATTTACAACAACAGAAATTACAGCAGGAGAAATTATTATGCTGAAAGTAGTATTTACAAGAAAGAACTTAATGGCAATCGCGCTTGCGTGTTTGTTCTCGCTTTTGATGGTTTTCGTCGGCTTCTGTATTGCGGAACCGCACACTTTTATGAGTGCGAAAAACCCCGTCAATCAGTTGGCGCTCGGCATTAACTTAAAGCCTGTCGAGCCTACTTTATCGGGGTACGTTGCGCTCGGGCTTTTGGCGCTTTTCATCACGGTTTTCGTGGCTGCGTTTATTTACATAAAACGCGTTGCGATAGTTTCCGGCAGAAAGCCTTTCAGCGGAAAAATGATCATGTGGTACGTGGTTACTTTCCTCGGCTGCATGGTATTTTCGCTCGGCGTAGGCACGCTTATTCAAAGCCCGCTCAGCGCAGAAAACTTAGGTGTTTTATACAGATTCATTTGGAACTGTTTAATTCTTTCCTTGCTTATCTACGTCGTGCTGTTTATCGGCATCGGTGCGGTTGTAATGCTTGTCGTTAACTTCCTTTTGGTCGATAAGCCTTTCAGATTTTTCAATAAAGACGACGAACCCGTATTCGACGACGCCGACGTTACCCACGATTTGTCGGGTAGTTTCGACGTTTCGGGCGATACTAACGTTAACGGTAACGGTGCGGGCTACGGCGCGCCTTATGTTGCACCCAACGGAAACGGCGAACAAGGCGAAGGAATGAAGGACGGCAGCGTCGTCGCTAAATCGGCTCAACTCGACGATAGGGAAAAGGTATTCCCCGAACTATCGAGTATCGACGAAAAGTACGAAGGCTACGATAAAGAGCCTTTAAAGAGCGATCCCGTTACTTTGTCGGAATTGGCGAAAGGTTTTAGAAACTACCTTGCCAAAAACTTAAAATTATATTTCGATATCGACACCATTCGTTTCTTTATAGCGGGGTTCGGCGCTTCTCACTTCGAAATTTTAGAAGGTTTGTCCGGTACGGGTAAATCGTCGCTTCCGAGGTATTTCTGCGAATACGTCGGCGGTAAGGTTTTGTTCCTGCCCGTTCAAGCGACTTGGCGTGATAAATCGAGTATTTTAGGCTTCTTTAACGAGTTCTCGCAAACCTATACGGAAACGGAATTTTTAACAAGACTTTACGAATCCAACTTCGGAGGCGACGAGATTAATATGTATGTTCTCGACGAAATGAACATCAGCCGCGTCGAATATTACTTTGCAGACCTTTTGTCTGTATTGGAATACCCCGTTCAAGATTGGAAGCTTAAAATCATGAACGTACCGCACACCTTCGTTCCGCCCTTAAAATTGGAAGACGGATACATTCAAATCCCCGAAAACAGTTATTTCGTAGGTACGGCGAACCGCGACGATTCGACATTTACCATTACCGATAAAGTTTACGACCGTGCGATAACGATAAACTTCGAAACGCATAACGAACCGTTTAACGTTTCCGAAGACGTCAGACCTATTACCGTTTCGGGCAGCTATTTAAGAAACCTTTACGAAGACGCTAAAGCAAGCGGCAAGGGCTTAACAAGCGACGATAGCGCTAAATTAAGAAAAGTTCTCGACTTTGTTTACGGTAAGTTCGAACTCACTATCGGTAACCGTATTTTGAATCAGATTAACGAAATCGTTCCCGTATTCGTTGCGGCGGGCGGCGCTAAGGAAGACGCGGTAGACCTTATGCTTTGCAAAAAGTTGTTCGCTAAACTCGAAGGTCGTTTCGAAGATTACGTCAAATCGGCGCTCAACGAAACTTTGGAAGTTTTAGCCGAAGTCTACGGTGCGGGCGTTTTGAAACACAGCGAAAGCGTTATCAGAAAAATCGAAAAAACTTTGTAATTTCGGATAAAGCGTTTAAAGAATGAGATACCTATTCGATCACGACTTACACATACACAGTAAAACGTCGCTTTGTTCAAACGATCCTTTGCAGACAAGCGAAAGAATACTTCTTTACGCAAAGCAAAACAATTTAAAAACGATATGTTTAACTAACCATTTTTGGGACGAAAATGTTAAGTCGGAACTTACGGATTTCTATAAAAAGCAAAATTTTGCGCACGTTATCGCCGAAAAACCTTTACCGAAGGCGGACGGAATAGATTTTTTGTTCGGCTGCGAAACAGAGCTCGATAAAAATCTTGCGCTCGGCATATCGAAAGAAAACTTTGACAAATTCGATTTTATAGTGATTCCTACAACCCATTTTCACATTACCGATTTCGCTATTTCGGAAAGCGTAAAAACGCCCGAACAAAAGGCACGTTGTTGGTTTGAAAGGTTTAATGCCGTACTCGATGCCGATTTGCCGTTTTACAAAATCGGTTTTGCGCATTTAACTTGTGCGTTAATGGATTCGTCGAGAGATAACTATTTAAAAATACTCGAACTTTTGGATGAAAAGTCGCTACGTTCAGTCTTTACAAAGGCTGCAAAACGCGGCGTCGGAATAGAACTTAATTCAGGCGATATGAGTTTTTCCTTAGCCGAAGCGGATAAGGTGCTAAGACCTTACAAAATAGCAAAAGAAGAAGGCTGTAAGTTTTATTTAGGAAGCGACGCCCATCATCCTTTTGCGTTAGACGGGGCGAAAGCCGTTTTCGAAAGAGCGATAAATATGCTCGATTTGGAAGAATCCGACAAGTTTACAATCAAAAAACAATAAAATAAGCAATAAACGGCAATAAAAAGTTGTTTAAATATTGCGCCGTAAAAAGAGAGACGTTTACACGTTATACCGAATAAAAACGAACCTTACAAAACAACGAGAGGTCTAAAATGACTAATACCGAAGCGATTACGCTTGACGTGATAAAACAGCGGATTGACGCCTATAATCGCGAAAATCCGACCTTTAAAGATTATCACGACAACATCGAAAAATTTAATATCGGTTCTTTGCAAGAAATAGCCTGTCAAAAGGACCGGGCGTATTTAAAGAAGATATCGACGGTTCTTAACGTTATTATGTCGATCGTTGCTCATCCGCATATATCTAACAAACAGGAAGAAATCGTTACGCGTGTAGAACAAGCAAAACAACTTTCCAACGAAGATTTTTCACGCGTTATGAAAAACGGCAGTTTGTGGAAGCGTTACAACTTGAGAATGGTTCCCGAAAACGTTTATTATTACCAAAACGTCGACGAACTTTGCATTTACGAAAACCAATTCGTCTGTCTTGTTTTAGACCTTTTATTGAAAGAACTTAACGAATACGCGAACTTCTATATAAAAATGCTTCCTTCGATGAAGAACGGCATTTTGGCCTGTTTGGACGGCAGAAAACCGCAAAAGATTTTAATTTATATCGATTCGTTAAGACGTCGTATAACCTATCTTAAAAATACGCGTTTTTACAAGGAAATTTCTAAGGCTAAGCCTATATCGCGCAATATTCAGCGCACCAACATTTTACTTAAAGACAATCTTTATCATCGCGTATACAGATTTTACCGCGAATACCTCGGTACGGAAGAAAGGTTTATAACCTACAACTTTATGTACGAATACGTTTCGGCGCTTATCACGAAGCAATTATCTTTACGCGGGTTTAAGCCTTTAAAACGCAAAAAAGGCGATATTAAAATTTTTGAAAACGATTCGTTTTTATTAAGTCTTGCGCCCTACAATCAAAACCACGGTTTTGTTTTGGAAATTACCGAAAAACTTTGTCAAAAAACAACTAAACATCTTATGATGTTATCTTTGTCTGCGTGGTTTTCGGATATCGAAAAAGCCGAAACGGGTTACGACACGGTCGACGCGCTTTCGATGTGGGCGAGCGTAAACGTTTCTAAACGCGCCGAAGATTTTGAAGAAATTTTCCCCGAAGAAGAAATCGTTAAAAAATATTTTGACGACAAATTGTGTTTAAGCGTTACCAAGTCGGACGTATACACTCGTTACTGCCCCGTATGCAGGGAAAGAAATCTTGTCGAAACCGACGATACGTATACGTGCGTTAATTGTTCTTCGCGCTACGTGTTTACCAAGACGAGTCAAGGCGACGATGCCGTTTGGTTTTTAAGGCTCAGGAGGCATAGATGACGGATAAAAAGAATTTAAGCGAAGCCGAAGTTAAAAACGCCGCGGCGACGGCGGACAGAGCGGAATTTGCAATCGAAATAAACGATTTACACAAAGCTTACGGACCTAAACAAGTATTAAAAGGGCTTAATCTTCAAGTAAAACACGGCGAACTTTTTGGCTTTATCGGTAAAAACGGTATAGGTAAGTCGACTACGATAGATTGCCTTATAGGCTCCAAAAAGTTCGATAAAGGCTCGGTATATATCGACGGTTACGACATTGTTACCGAACCCTTGATGGCGAAAAACGTTTTCGGGTACGTCGCGAGCGAACCTTCGTGTTACGAGGTTATGACGGGCTACGATTTTTTGGAGTTTATCGCCAGCATTTATAAAGTATCCGAAGGCGATTTCGTAAGAAATTACCGCTATCTTTGCGGTAGACTTAAACTTAATTTAGAAGAACTCGATAACAGAATTTCCAATTATTCCCACGGTATGAAGCAAAAACTGTGTTTAGTGGGCAGTCTTTTATACAATC
The DNA here is from genome assembly GCA_964401515.1 of uncultured Christensenella sp. Lineage (GTDB taxonomy): Bacteria > Bacillota > Clostridia > Christensenellales > Borkfalkiaceae > UBA4636. Next base: position 28,850 of record CAYNYV010000011.1, on the reverse strand, counting down.
CCGATATTTGGATTTTGGACGAGCCTACCGTCGGGCTCGATATTATGGCGGTCGAGGAACTTAAAAAGATGATGCGCGAATACGCCAATCACGGCAAAACCGTTTTCGTTACTTCGCATAACATAGAACTCGTAAGTAAAATTTGCGATAGGGTTGCGATAATAAACGACGGTACGGTCGCCGCTTTATACGACTTAAACAGAGAACCCAATCGTCGTATGCAGTTGCCTAGAATCTTCATGCGCATTTACGGAGAGGAGTTATAATAGATGCTGAATCTACTACTAAAAGATTTCAAATTGATGTTCGGCAGTAAGCAGAGTTTATCCCAAAAGATAATTTCTGTTATTTTGACCGTACTCTTTTTTGCCGTCTTCGTAGTAGTCGAAGTATTCCTTTTCAAAACGATTTTAAACACGATCGGAAAAATGGAGGGTGCCAAAGAGGCGTTTTTAACGGTTTTTTTGTGCATTACGACCGTTATCATAACGGTAAGCGGACTGTTTAACGCAAAAAGACTGTTTTTTGACAATAAGGACATCGAACAGTTGTCGAGCCGCCCCGTAACCAACGGACAAATCATAATGTCCAAAATGCTCTATCTGTTTTTCCTTCATTATGTAACGTCTTTGATGTTCGAATACCCTTTATTGTTTGCTTACGGGCAGATGCTTTCCAAATCGCCGATATACTATTTTACCGCTTTTTTCTATCCTGCGGCGACTTTCTTTTTTGAAATGGGAATAGCCTTGTTGCTCGTATATCCGCTTTGGCTTTTCGGCAAGATTTTGAAAAAGCATTTTTTAATAGAACTCGGCGTTTTGTTAGTTGTTATTTTCGCGCTTGCCATAGCGTATTCTTACGTTTTGGACATATTCATCAAACTTGTTTCTCAAAACGGACTTTCTCTGTTGTTTTCCGAAGCGTCTTTGCAAAAACTTATTAAGTTCGAACAGTACGCTTTTCCGGTAAACTTTTTAACCGATATATTTATAAATAAATCGAAGCTTGCCGTTTTTCCGTTTATGCTTATTTCTTTCGGCGTTTTCGGTATGGGGCTTACGGTTGCGTTGTTTGCTTACAACCACGTAAGAAACGTTTCCTTTACGGTTGCCACGATCAAAAAGAAAAACGCTTATAAACCCGTATCGGTAACAAAAGCGCTTATTAAAAAAGAGATTTCGCTTATTGCGAAAAACTCCGATTACATATTTTCTTTCACGGGGCTCTTGATAGTCCAACCCATGCTTTTAAGTTTTGTCGTGAAATCTATGAACGCAACGCTTACCGCGGGTACGATACAGTATTTTGCGGCGCTTGTACCAGGACTTAAGGATTACGTAGATATACTTTTCGTAATGCTTTTTACCGTCATAATAAACCAAGGCGCCAATTCTTACGTGACGATGGAAGAAAGAACGATTAAAAACATGAAGACTATGCCCGTCAAGTTTTCAAAGCAACTGTTTATAAAGGTTGCCATTCCGTTTTCGATGTCCTTTGTATCGCTTGCGGTATCGATAGTCGTTCTTATGATTACAAAAATCATGACGGTAAAAATCGCTTTGTTTGCCTTTATGATTACGACGATTTTACTCTTTGTTTTCGATGTGGTTTCCTTGTGGGAAGAATTAAACATTCGTCACGGAAAACCCCGTTCGACGACGTGGTCTTCGCTATTATCTTATTTATTGCCCATACTTTACGTAGCGGCTTCCGTACTCTTATCCTATCAAGGTTTGTCGGTTACGGTAACGCTTTTCGGCGGGCTCGGCGTGATTACGGCGATAGGCGTCGCTCCGGTCGTTATCGTCTTTAAAAAAGCGGAAAATCTCTTTCTTTGTTTGGAGGCGATTAACTGATGAAAAAGAAGAACCTTATTATACTTTTAATTATTCCGTTTCTCGTTTCCACGCTTACGATAGTTTCGGTTAACTTAACTTACAATCTCATCGATATCGACGTTGCTTATTTAAGTTGCGAATACAAGCAGGAAGGTAAGGGCGTAAACCCCGTTAAATGCGGCGAAACAATGTATCTCGAGGCAAAACCCGTCAACAATCGTAACGCCGACGTAAGCAAAAGCAACAAGCTTATTTGGTCGAGCGCGAACGACGACTGCGCTAAAGTAGTCGAGGAAAACGGTCGCTATAAACTTACCGGCGTAAGTAGCGGCGATACGATAATTACTTGTACCACCGAAAACGGAAACGTCAGTTGGAATTTTTTGTTCACCGTTTACGAAAAAGGTATGATTACCGTGTCTTCGGCGGTTCCGCAAAGCAATTACGCGGCAATCGACACTACCGATTATTTCGGCGAATACGACTTAAAAGACGGTAAAAAAGTCGGTGCGACTTTCCCCGTCAGCGTGGAATTTTTCCCCGAAAGCCTTAAAAATTCCAATCCCGAAATAAGGTTTTCGGATAATCTTTCCGTCGATTTGTCGTTTAAAAAAGGCAAAGGCGGCGTGTTTACCGGTACGGCTAAAATATTGGCGCCGGGGAATGCGAGTATCGGAGTAAAAACCGACCTTGACGAAGACGATCTCGACAAGATAGTCGATTACGACTTTACCGTGGTCGACGAAGGCGTAAACGTATACAGTTACGACGATTTGCTTTACTGCACAAATAAGTCGGCAAACGGCGAAATAGCGGTTTTGCAAAGGTCTTTCGAATCCGACGGACTTTATCAGTCGGATACGAGCGGTTCGTCCGTCTGTTTCGGTAACAAAAAGCAAAACGGAAGTTTTAGTTTTAATACCGCCGATAAAACTTTGTATACGTTCGAAACGAAATACAATCACGAATTTTTAAAGCAATGGAACAAGGCGAATCCCGGGGAGGCTTGCAATCCGACAATAAACGCTGCGCTTAGGGTTCAAAAGGATTTTTACGGCAACGGATATCAGATAAACTTCCACAATTTGGCTTATCCGTCGTCGAGCATTAAGCAAGGCGACGTCGTTATACCGCAGCTCGGTGCGAACGACGTTTTCCGTGGTCCGCTTGCGTTTTACACGGTAGGCAAACCCGGTGCGAGCGGTATTTTCAATTTGATTACCGCTTACGGTCAAGACAACGTCGGTTTGTATATCGACGGCGATAATATTACCGTTAGTAATCTTAAAGTGCAAAACTGCGACGACGTAGGCTCTTTGTACTTTCTCGATACGGTCGGTACCGTTGTCGAGGTCGACGGCGATAACGTCGCTTTAAAGAATATGCAAATGTCGAACGGAAGAACTGTTTTAAGGAGTTACAGTTCTCAAAATCTTCTCGTCGACAACTGCAAACTTTCCAACGCGAGGACGTTTTTGTTCATGACGGGCGCAAACGAGTACGTCGCGCCTAACGATTCGTCGTCGAAAACCTTTACGACGGCAAACGGAACGGTTAATTACAAAGTATCCGACTTTTTTTCCGGAAACGGCATAGCCGACACTGTCTTAACTAACTATATTAACGGAAAAATAAAAGAAAACAACGCTAATTACGATTACAGTAAGGCGCAGATGAAGACGATTTTGAAGGAAATCCAAGCGGCGTTGTCCGTCGATCTTACGAAAGGGTATTCTGCGGCAGACTTATACAAGGGAAGTACGGAACTACATAACTGTCAGTTTTTCAGAAGCGGCATAACTTCGGTCGCTTTCGAAACTTTGTTTAACGGGCCGTTTTTATACAGTTCGGCTTTACCGGGACCGATTTCCACGTTCGTGTCTTACGTTAACCTACTTATCGGCGCCGACGGCTTTTCTCCTAACGCCGTGTCGGGTACGAGTTTTCCCGTTTCGGTAAACGTAAGCGGTAACACGAGGTTTTACGACTATAAAACGCTCGAAGAATGGGATATTTCGGGGCTTGTCGGCGAAAACGTTTCCACAATTGCCAAAGAGTACGGCGGTGAAAGGTTTGCCGATTTCAGTATAGATAATATATTCCCGATAAAAGGTTTGCTTTCCGAGGTCAGCGGTCGTTACACCTATGCAGCCGACGGCGGCGAGTATTTGAATATGCCTTTCGCTTTTTACGGCGGCGGCTATAACCTTTCTCGTCTTACTTTCGACGGTTACGAGGAAAAAGAGCACATGAGCGGTTCCATCGACGACGAAGGCGTGTTTAACGAAAATGCTTACATCAAGGTCGATTTGCTTGACAGATATCTCAATTACGACGAGGTCAATCCGAGCGCTTTGGGTTCGATAGGCGATATGCTTGTCGGAATGGGAATAGAAGTAGATTACTATACTCTTATCAAAACGGTTACTTTAGTTACGGGGTTCGAGCCTTTCAAATTCGTCTTTACTCAAAACGACGGATATTTGTACGGCGAGGCTCCTCAAATAAAAGACATGCAAGCGGTTTGTCAAAACGCTTTGCTTACGGAGGCGCAAAATGCGTAAAATTTTAGTTTTATTATCGATATTGCTCGTTACGGTTCTGTTTTTGGAAGGCTGCGGATTTTCCTCGTGGCAAGACGAAGAAACCGCCAGAGAAATCAAATCCATTAACCGTATTGTCGACACGGCGACGGGCGAAGTCTTTTTGCAAGTCGTTTATTCCGACGACACGACGTCCGATAAGTTTTCTTTGCCGGCAGGCGTTTCGGTTACGAACGTAAAAAGTTCTTACAGTAGCACCGATCGTAAAACTACCGTTACTTTCGAGTTTTCCGACGGAAAAACTCAACAATCCTTTACCATTCCCGACGGTAAGGACGGAACGAGGGTTGTCGACGTTGCGATCAATCCCGACGGAAGCGGTACGCCCTATCTTTACTTCTACTTTTCCGACGGCACTCAGTCCGACGGCGTCGATATAAGTTTGTTAAAGGGCGAAAACGGCGTTGACGGCAAGGACGGCGTCGACGGTGAAAACGGTTCGACTTGGTATTTCGGTAAAGGCGCGCCTAAAAACGACGTTCAAAGCGGAGAACCCTCCGGAGGCGAAGAATCTGTCGAAAACGGAGAGAACGTCGGTTCTACGACGGAATCTTCCTCTAAAGCGGGGGATTATTATCTTAATACCGACACCTATCAAGTTTACGTAAAAAAATCCGACGGCACGTGGGAACTTTTAGGTTGCTTAAAAGGTTCCGGCATGTCGATAGGCTATACCGGTGCCGGTAGCGAATTGGGTGCGCTCGAAATCATAATGACAGATTATGACGAAAACGGCAATGCCGTTGAACGCGATCCGATTTATATTTACTCGTCCGCGGTTAAGTCGATGAGCGTCGTATACAATAAAAAGAGCGGTATGTACGAATATCGTATTACCGTGTCGATGGTAGACGGACAGGATAAAGACCTCGATTTAATAGAAGTCCAACGCCCTTCGACTTGGTTCTACGGTGACGATACACCTAAAGACGGACAAGAAACGCTTAAAGACGTAAAAACTTTCGACGGTGACTTTTATTATGCGAAGAACCGCGGTCAGATTTATATTAAACAAGACGGTAAATGGGTGTCGGTCATAACGCTCGAGTCCGGTGTCGAAGAAATTGCGACGTGTGTTATTACATTCGATCCGCAACGCGGAACGATGGATTCCGATCCCAATGCTTATCCCGCTTCCGGCGGACGACCGAAAATTACGGTTAATGCCGATAAGGATGTATTGTCGGTAGAAGTAGTCGTAAAAAAGGGGCAGTGTTATCCTTCCGAGTCTTATTCTCTTCCTGAACCCACAAGGGACGGTTATACGTTCAAGGGCTGGTATAAGACGAAAGATATTTCTTTCGGAAATGCTCCGTTTACCGATATGGTACCCGTTTACGAAAACATTACTTTGTATGCTGTTTGGGAGCCGAATAACGCATAATTTAAACTTGAAGCAGGCGGTTACGAAAAAATGCCGTCTGCTTTTTATAGTTTGTTTACATCGGCGTTTAACTTAAAACAAAATTTTAAACTTTCTTTTCGTATTTTTGCTTATATGGCGGCGGATAAGGCAGAAAAATCGGGCGAATACGATTAAAATAAGCAAGAATATGACCGTAAGCCCTTGTATTTTGTTGATTTTTATTTCGCCTTGTGATATAATCAAATAAACTTAAAGAATATAAGGAGCGTAATTATGAAACACATTAAGACTATCGAAACACGTAATCTTTGTGAAAGCGCTAAAAACGGTGGTTGCGGCGAATGTCAAACTTCTTGCCAATCTGCTTGTAAGACAAGTTGCGGTATCGCAAATCAAAAGTGTGAAAATTCTAACGAAAACAAATAATTATATTTATTGGTTGCGTTAAATTTATCGGTTGTGTTAAAAATGCGCGCGGTATTTCGCAAATGTTTAACTGCGGGCGTTATAGGAATAAAAAGTTGCTTTGGCGACTTTTTTTCTTGAGAATAAAATTTAATATCAATTTGCGTTGCATAGTGCGGTTAATTTTCAAACGTTTGCTTAACTGCATCAAATTAATAAAAAGGGGAACGGTCGTCGCGCGTCGTTACGGTTTTTAAGACATTATTTATGTTGCTTAAGAGGACGGCGCTTTTGGCGGCTTTTTCATTTACTTAAATGATATATCAATATAAATTAAACGGTTACAATATAGTTTTGGACGTAGCGTCGGGCTCGGTTCACTCGGTAGACGAAGTCGCTTACGATATGATCGAAGGCTACGAAAAAAACTCTAAAAACGGGCTTATAGACGCACTTTTAGAAAAATATCCCGACGAATCGCGTGAAGATTTGTGCGAATGTTACGACGAAATTACCCAACTTAAAAAACAAGGCAAGTTGTTTTCGGACGATACTTTCAAACCTTTGGCGGGTAAACTTAAAGAAAAAAGCGCGGGCGTTATAAAGGCGCTTTGTCTGCACGTTGCGCATACTTGCAATCTTAATTGTTCCTACTGTTTCGCAAGCCAAGGCAAGTACCACGGAAACCGCGCCGTTATGAGTTACGAGGTCGGTAAACGCGCCCTCGATTTTCTTGTTGAAAATTCGGGAACGCGCCGCAATTTGGAAGTAGACTTTTTCGGCGGCGAACCGCTTATGAATTTCGACGTCGTAAAAAAACTAGTTGCGTACGCAAGGTCGATTGAAAAAGAAAAGAATAAAAATTTCAGATTTACCCTTACCACCAACGGTATGCTTATAGACGACGACGTCATAGAATTTTCCAATAAAGAAATGAGCAACGTCGTTTTGTCGCTTGACGGACGAAAAGAAGTCAACGACCGCTTTAGAGTGGATAAAGACGGCAACGGCAGTTACGACCGTATCGTGCCGCTGTTCCAAAAATTCGTCGAAAAGCGCGGCGGTAAAAATTACTATATGCGCGGAACGTTTACACACCATAACCCCGACTTTTTAAACGATATAAAAACTATGCTCGACCTCGGGTTTACCGAACTCAGTATGGAACCCGTCGTTTGTAAAGACGACGATCCTTCCGCACTTACCGAAGAAGACAGAGAAATCGTCAAAAAACAATACGAAGATTTGGCTACGCTTATGATAGAGCGTAGAAAACAAGGCAAGCCGTTTACTTTTTATCATTATATGATAGATTTAAAGGGCGGACCTTGCATTTATAAACGCGTTTCTGGTTGCGGAAGCGGTACCGAATACATGGCTGTAACGCCTTGGGGCGATTTATATCCGTGCCACCAGTTCGTCGGCGAAGAAAAATTCAAGTTAGGCAACGTTTTCGACGGTGTTACGAATATCGAAAAGCAGCAAGAGTTCGCCGCTTGCAACGTTTATGCGCGTGAAGAATGCGCCGATTGCTGGGCGAAACTTTACTGTTCGGGCGGATGTGCGGCGAACGCTTACCACGCGACGGGTAGCGTTAACGGCGTTTATAAAAGCGGTTGCGAACTTTTTAAAAAGCGTATCGAATGTGCCATAATGGCGGAAATTTCCAAGGAAGAGGATTAACCCTATGTCGAAAACGCCCGTGTGCGATTTTATTAAAAAATACCGCGATAAAAAATCACGGTTTCATATGCCCGGGCATAAGGGAAACGGAAACATTTTGTCGGACGACATTACCGAAATCGACGGAGCCGACGTTTTGTATTCTCCGAGCGGTATAATTAAAGAGAGCGAAAAAATCGCAAGCGAAATTTTTTGTTCGAAGGCAACCTATTTTTCGACGGAAGGCTCGTCGCTATGCATACGCGCGGCGGTTTGGCTTGTAAAGGCTTACGCCGCCGAAAAGGGGGAGCCGTTAAAGCTTTTGGCGTTAAGGAACGTTCATTCCTCTTTTGTTTCTGCTTGCGCGCTTTGCGACGTCGAACCTGTTTGGGTTTACGGCGACGTCGACGATTGCGACGAAAACGTTATTACGTGTAAAGTTTCAAAGGAGCGTTTGCTCTCGATAATCAAGGCTGAAAAACCGACCGCTTTATATGTTACGTCGCCCGATTACTTGGGCTATAGGTCGGATATCGGGCTTTTTTCTAAAATTTGCCGTGAAGAAAACGTTCTTCTAATTGTCGATAATGCGCACGGCTCATACTTAAAATTTGTCGATGAAAAGTCCCATCCGTTAGACCTTGGCGCCGATATTTCAATCGAGTCGGCTCATAAGACTTTACCTTGTCTTACGGGTACGGCGTATCTTCATATCGGTAAATTCGCCCCCGATTTTTTTATAAAAAACGCTAATTACGCGCTCGGGTTATTTGCTTCCACAAGTCCGTCGTATCTTTTGATTTCGTCGCTTGACGAGTTTAATTCGTACGCCGACAGTTATTATAACAAGGTTACAAAAACAGTCGAAAAGGTCGAAGGTTTAAAGGCGAAATTTGTTAGCAGCGGCTATACGCTTGTCGGAAACGAACCTTTAAAGATAACGATTTCAATAAAAAAATACGGGTATTACGGCTATGAAATCGCCGAGATTTTACGAAAAAGCGGTATTTACGTGGAATTTTACGACAAGGATTTTGTAACGCTTATGTTTTCACCGTGTAATCGTGACGGAGATTTCGTATCGCTTGAAAATGCCTTTTTAAAAATCGCTCGAAAAAAAACTATCGACGAAATTCCGCCTAAAGTTTTAAAGGGCGAAAAAGTGTTAAGCATACGCGCGGCAACGTTTTCGATTTTCGAGGAAGTCGATATCGACGGCGCCGAAGGCAAGATTTTATCGGGACTTACCGTTTCGTGTCCGCCCGCCGTACCGATACTTATTTGCGGCGAGCGTATAACAACGGAAGCCGTGAACGCATTTAAATATTACGGCGTAGGGAAAATCCGCGTCGTTAAACAATAAAATCATTACACAAAAAAAGGATTGCAACGCTATTATAGCGGCAACCCTTTTTTAATGCCTAAAATAATCGAGAACGAACAAAAGTCCTTCTATAGGTCGATTATCGGCACTTTTTATATGATTTTATTGCAAAAGATGTTCAACAAGAAGCGGAAAATCAAGATAATTATCTACTTGAATAAATCCGAAATCCGATTTATAAACGGATTCGTCGTTGCCGCCTAAGCCGTAATCGTCGCCTACGAAAACGACTTCGTCGTGGTTTAAACCGATTTCGTTACAGTATTTTTTAAGCGCGTAATATTTGTTATAAGGTTTCGGCGCCATATCGAAGGACGACGAACCGCCTACGAATACGTTGTATTCTTCGAATGTTTTAACTACGTCGTCGTAAATGGCGCGCCTACGCGAGCGGTCGGGATCGAACTTAAGTTTGTCGTCTAAATTTGCCTTAGTTCCGAGTATGGGGAAGGTTACGCAGCCGGAGTTATGAAACTCAACGCTTTCGCCTTGAAAATTCGTAAATCCGTACTTTTCGCGCAAGGCGGTTATACGTTTTGCGACCGATTCCTTATCGCAATAAACGGAAGCGTCTTCTTTAGACATAATGTCTTTTGTTTTTTCGTCATAGGTAAAAAACTGCATTCCGTAGTTGCCGATTATGTCGATGGGAAAACGTTCCATTTGTTCGAAAATCCGTCTGCAATTTCCCGCACCGACCATAATAAGTTTATATCTTTTTCGAAGTTCTTTAAGCGTTTTTACGTTTTCTTCGGGTAGATGCGATTTGTGGTTGGAAAGCGTACCGTCAAGGTCGAAAGCTAAAAGTTTTATCATAAATTCACCTTTATCCTATATTAATATAGTAGTGGTTAAGAAAATTTCGTATTATAAGAATTTGCGACAAATTTTTGATGTTGATTTTCAAAAAGTTTGCCTATAAGCCCGTTATCGGCGAAAAACACCGTAATTAAGTGCTAAAAGTCACTTAATATAATGATAAATTCCTTCCGCAACGCCTGCCGGCGTTGTTGCTGTAAACGTAGCCGCGTCTTTTACCGCCTCGTGTGATTGCGTCATTGCTACGCTTTTACCTGCAGCCCTGAAAGCGGGAATATCGTTTTCGCTGTCGCCGAAAGAAATAATGTTTTCGGTAGGGATGTCGAGTATTTTCGACATTTTATAAATAATCGTATCCTTTCCGCATCCCTTTAAAAAACCTTCGTAACCGGGAAGATGAGGATAGCACGTCCAATCGAATTCGGGTAAACTTTCGTTTAAAAGGACGGCTTCTATACCGCGCGGCGGATAAATGGCAAGTTTAAAAGGCTTAATGTTTTCGCATGCTTTTAAAGCCTTTTGATAGAATTCCTCTCTTTCTTCGGGCGAATAGGTGATTTCGCCGTGTTGTTCGATACTGTATATTCCGTTATTGCCTTCGATAACGCCCCAGTAAGAATAATCGCGTATGTAGCGTAAGCATTTATCGAGAAGTTCCGGGCTGAGTGTAGACTGTTCGAAAACGACGTTTTCGTAATTTTTGCCCGTATACATCGACGAACCGCCGCAGAGTATGCCGTCAAAACGGAACTTAAGAATGTTATCGAGGTCTTGTAAAAGACCGAATTTGGTTCTGCCCGTGTTAATAAAAAGTTTGCACCCCTTTTTACGAGCGTATTCGAGCGCTTCGTAGGTTTCAGGCAAAACAACGCCGTGATTATGCAGCGTCCCGTCGAAATCGAAAAGTAATATTTTTTCCTTGTTATTCGGCATTTTTTGTCTCCTTTAAAAATCCGAGTGTTATGATATCATAATGAAAAGTTTTTGTCAAGTATAAGCGCGTGTAAATCGGGCTATGAATAAATTTTGTCGGACTTCAGGCAAAACGGCGCCGACTTTAAAAGATTTTTAGCAATGTGTTTATTTTCGAAAAAGTATTGAAAGTGCCCCGATAGGTCGATTATCGTTAGTTTTTGCTGTAATTACACGACTGTTTGCAAGTAATGCGCGTTGCGGTGCGTAGGTAAAAACCGATTAAGATTACGCTGCATACATCACTATAATAATAATGTGGAAGTTTAATGACAAATTAATGTTTAATGGCGGTTGTTTAACGCGCTTGACCGATAGTTGCGTTGTTTTAAAAGTTTTGTTAAAGGTTAAAGTCGCCGATTTGAACTGTTTTTTCGACTAAATTTCGAAAAATAGCATAATATTTTTAACTTTTTTTCAAAATTGTGTTGACAGACTTTTGCTACTATGCTAAAATAGACGTGTGGCTAATTATGTCATCGACATTAAGAATAATATATTAATCGTTGCGGATCGTTATCGCTTTACTTCGGCGGTTTTTGCTTTTTCGAAAATATATCCGCTTAAAAACGTTCGTTAAGTATTTTTTTCAAAATGTAACAAATTAAAATATAACAGAGCAATCACAAAAGGGATATCCCTTTTTGCGTTTGAACAGGCGTTCAAACGCAAACGTTGAATGCTTGTCGGACTTCATACATAAAAACCGCTTTCCGCGGAAAGCGGGAGGGCTTGCCAAGTCAAGCCCTCTGGTAAACTTTTATGTCAACGCTTTTAAACACATAAAAACATATGGAAAATTGCGTCGCGTAAAAATCTTTGCGGCGCGCGATAGGGGATAATAAAGTGAAAAAATCTTTGCGTTTTTTAACGGCAGTAATTTTGACTGCCATAACGGCGTGTGCCTTTTTCGGGTGCGAAACGTCTTCAGATAGCGGTCAAGGCGGTAGCGGCGGCGGTAATGTTAAGGATGAATTGACTATCGACGACATATCGCTTATTTGCACGTCCGACGGAACGTCTACTTTCGCAAAAATCAAACCTAATTTTTCAATTCCCGAAAAAGCCGAACAACTTACATACACTTACGACACGAGTAAGATAAACATCGACGAAAACGGCGTGGTTACCGTAAAAACAAAACGCACGGCGGACGTAACCGTTAACGCTGCGTCGAAAAACTATAAGACGAGTTTTAAAGTATCGGTTACCTATCGACACATCGACGATATGACGGGCGACTCGAGATATAATTACAAAACAAGGTTTTTATCTAGTTACAACTCGATGAAATCGCGCTGCGAAAGCGTTATAAACCAAGGCGCCACCACGGTTGTTATCGGCGACAGTTTTACGGACGATTATTTTATTGCCGAGTGGATTGCGACTTATAGGGAAAAAGACGGCAAGACTAAAGACTTAATAAATGCTGGTATAAATTCGACGACGTCGCGCCATTGGCAGGCAATGTGCGGCACGCTTTTAGGTAAGGTCGAACCCAAAAACATCGTTATAAACATCGGTACCAACGATTTTTACGACGGCGGTCAAACGGTCGAATCGGTTACCGAAAGTTTGCAAACTTTGGTAATGATGTTGCACTCGAAATTCCCTTCGACCAAAATTTGGTTGTTCACGATAAATCAACGCAAGAACATCAATTACTATGACGAAGTTATCGAAGCAAATGCCGTTATGAAAGCATGGACTGAAGAATGGGACTTTGTTACCCAAGTCGACAGTTGCTCGTTGCTTACCTTGCAATTATTGACTGACGGAATACATCCCACTTCCGAAGGATACGACGTAATGTTCGGCGCTTTGGAGCAAGCGGGAATCGAATATTCTTATTTAAATTAATGTAAGCGCTTAACGCTTTGTTCTAAACGCTTTAGATAGTCCTGCAAACTTGCAAAAAGGCATCTCGGTGCTCGATTGATTCGGCGTTCGTTAAAAGATGTTTCGAGTAATTTAAGCACAATATTCCCGACAATTTAGGCGTTCGAATTTATTTCTTCTCAAAATTAAACGTCGTCCGCTACGATTCAAAATTAAATAGTTCACACCACAGTATTTGTGTTTTGTTTTTTCATCATTTTTCCCCCCTTATTTTTTTATCAATCCGCCTTTCCGAGTTTTCGGGAAGGCGGACAAGGGCGGCTACAAAGGCGACAACCCTATCGGCACTACGTGCCACTTCCCCTTGCACAGGGGAAGCTTGAAAAGAGAAAAGGCTCCTCTTGCGCAGGGGAAGCTCCCAAAAACCAACTACAACACAAGGCTCGCCTTTTAGGAGAGCTCCGACGTAGTCGGTGAGAGGTCGAAAGTGCACTTGAAAGGTCAAAAGCAAAGGACCTCTCCGACAACTTCGTTGCCACCTCTCCTACATGAGAGGCAAAGTGAAAGGCTTCCCCTCGAGGGGAAGCTCCGCCGTAGGCGGTGATGAGGTGTAAAAAATTATTCAAGCAAAAGTAACAAACGCCACCTCATCCGCCTCTATGAGGCACCTTCCCCTCAAGGGGAAGGCAGTAAAAGACAAAAAAGTAAAATAAGGGAACACCGAGCGTAGGCTTGTTATTTCAAAGCAGAAAAGTAAAATAGGGAACACCGAGCGTGGCTCGTTGTTTCAAAGCAAAAAAGTAAAATCAAAGCAAAAAAGCAAAATAAGGAAACACCGAGCAAACGCTCGTTATTTCAAAAGTGAAAAAAATAATCAAAAGGAGATTATGCATGAAACTTAGTAAGAAAGTACTCTCACTCGTGTTGGTTGCTATTCTTGCGTTGTCGACGTTTGTGTTAACGGCATGTGGCGGCGGCAATCAAGGCGGCAACAACACCCCGACCTTCGACAGGTCCGGCGACATTTCCAACTATGATAGTTCGGACAGCAACGAACTTGGCGAACAATACTTCAACCAGAACTTGTTCTACACCAACTCCGTCATCCAAGGCGGTCCCGACCCCGGAATATTCGACGACACTGCGGTAAGCGGCTACTACTACGTATACGTTACCTCTGCGGTATGGCGTTCCAAGAACCTTGTCGAATGGGAAGAAATAGGTCAACTTCTTAACCAAAACACCGAGGTGGAAAAGAAAATTTTGGAATCCTGTTTATGGGCACCGGAAGTTATCTACGACGACGAACTCGGTAAATACGTTATGTTCTTCTCGTCCTCGAACGTAGACGATTCGACGTATGACGGAAAAGGCAACGGCTATGCAAACGGTAGCGGTTTAAACACCGATTATCTCTTACGTGCAGCCGTTTCCGACACTGCGCAAGGTCCTTTCACCGTTGTTAACTTCAAAACCTATGATAACGGTAGGTTTGCGGACGAACACAGCCCCAACACCACTCCTAACATCAAACTCGATTTCGAAACGGACGTTTGCACCAACGACTATGCTTGGGTAAAAATTCAAGACGAGTATTATCAGGCGGCTTTTCCCCAATACTTTGTAGACTATATGTTCTTCAATCCCGAAGAATTATATAAGGTATTACAATCTTACGATCTCGACGCTATCAAAAACGGCGGAACTCAAAAGACGCTTGCAAGAAGAAACGGCAGTTACGCACGCGACAATATCGATCCCCATCCCTTTATCGATCCGGTAAGCGGCAAAAAATATTTGTTTACGAAAGTCGGTTTAGGCAACGGCGACGCCATTATGGTCATGGAAATGAACAACTGGTTATCCCCGAACTGGGAAACCGCAACGTTCTGCACGATGCGCGGTTACTACACCATCGAAGATTGGATGAACGGCGAAAACTACGGCATTTCTTATGAAAAGAACAACGTTAACGAAGGTCCTTACGTACTTTATCACAAAGACAAAAACGGTAAAGGTCTTTACTATCTTACTTACTCGATCAACAGTTACACCGCAAGCGATTACACCGTAGCGTGTGCGGTTGCCGAAAACATTTTAGGGCCCTACAGAAAACTTACCGCAGAGGAAGGCGGCATTGTTCTTTGCTCTATGACTACAGAATCCACCACCGTATCGGGTGCGGGGCACCACTCTTTTATTTCGGTCGGCGGTCAAGACTTTATCGTATACCACAGACACGACGATTACGCGGCAGGCGGTTCTGCTCGTTACACCGCAATCGACGAATATAAATGGATAACCGTTAAAGACATTAACGGCAACGATATGGACGTTCCTTACGTAAACGGTCCTACCGACTCGGCTCAACCGTTACCCGAAGCATTCAGCGAATACAGAAACGTCGCAGACGAAGCAACCGTAACTTCTTCCGACGCAAAGGTTGACGCAAGTTACTTAAACGACGGTTTGTTGTCCGTTCATAAATCGGCAAACGAAACCTTTATGAGTTATATTAAGGAAACCGAAATCACCGAAAAGACGACGTTTACTTTTAGTTTCGACGATCCTATCACTGCAAGGGCGGTTCTTGTTTATAACTCTGCAAAAGAATATAGGGCTTTCGAATACGTTGACCTTATCGAACTTGTCGGCGTTGACGGAAGCGTAAAGACCATCACGGGCTTAGAATTCGATAAAGAACGTTACTGCGAATACTTCGGCGAAAACAACGACGAACTTGCTTACGTTCAGTCGGGTACTGCCGCTATGACCGAATTCTATGATACCAAAGTTAAAGAAGTACGCGTTACGATGAGTGTCCCCCAAGGACAAGACGTCGTAGGCATTTCCGAAATTAGAATTTTAGGTAAAGACGGCGAACCTACCGTTACGGGCGAAGGCGAATACGCCTTTACTAACCCCAGCAAGGTTTATGCAACCGTTGACGAAGGCGTTACGTTAGACGGCGAATTCGACGAAGAACAATGGAAGACCGCTAAATGGCTTACCATCCGCGATACTCAATCGAGTACTCAGTATGCCGACATATCTTTAACCACTTGGTATGGCGAAAACGGCGTTTACTTCGGCATTAAGGTTGAAGAAACCGGCAATAGCATTTATTACAATTCGCGTAGGGGTACCTATCTCAACAGTTGTATCGAAATGTACATGGGTCCCGCTGACGCTAAGCAAGGCGCTTCCAACATTATCGAATTCGACTTTATGTGCACCGGTGCGTTGAACTCGCGTGTTAACACCAACGGTTGGGTTAAATTCGTTTTGGACAGAGAATACATGCCCGTTGCCGTATCCAAACTTCTCGGCGGAGCCGTTAACACTCCCGAATGTTACGGTTATCAACTCGAATGTATGTTCCCGTACGAATATTTGGAAGCACTCGGATACAATACGAGCGACCTCGATAAATTAGAACTTGCAGTTAACCCCGTTCACATTTGGTCCTTTAACGCAACGGGTACAAGTACTTCTAAAGACAGGTATTGGAGCGATTATTGGACGACGCAATATCTCGGCGTTGACAGTACTTGGCTTACGCCTTCGCAATGGCTCAGATTCGATAAAGACGGTCTTATGGCATACAACTATGACGTACAAGTAACCGGCAACGGTCCCAAGGTTAAGATTACCGGTAGCACGAGCAAGTTAGGCTTGATACCTTACGGCAACAACGCACAACTTACCTTAAACGTTGTAAACGGTAACAAAAATAACATTAAGGCTGTCACGATAAACGGCGAAGCGTACGATTTAAGTAAGATTAGTTGGACGTCTAACGCAGTCGGTCAATTAACGATTGCCAACGTCACCGAAGACTTAGAAATCGTCATCGAAACCACGAAATAGGCGGCAACCCTATCGGCACTACGTGACACTTCCCCTTGCACAGGGGAAGCTTGAAAAGAGAAAAGGCTCTCCTTCGGAAGGAGAGCTCCGCCGTAGGCGGTGAGAGGTCGAGGTGTGACCGCAAAGTTAAAAAGCATGGACCTCTCCGTCAACTTCGTTATAACTCGTTGCCACCTCTCCTAAAGGCGAGGCAACACAAGGCTTCCCCTCGAGGGGAAGCTCCGCCGTAGGCGGTGAGAGGTCGAGGTGTGACTGCAAAGTTAAAAAGCACGGACCTCTCCGTCAACTACGTTGCCACCTCTCCTACATGAGAGGCAGTAAAGAAACAACAAAACACTTCCCCTCGAGGGAAAGGCTACTACAGACCAAGGCTCGCCTTTTAGGAGAGCTCCCGCGTAGCGGGTGAGAGGTCGAGGCAATAATTGCTACAACAATATATAATAAGGAACTCTCGGCGGTTGGGTGAAGGCGGCAAAAGCGGCTTTCAAGAAACAAAACCAAATCGTCGCAAAAAATATTAAAAGGAGAT